>NZ_CP039249.1:3126250-3453333 GCF_004795835.1 Sphingomonas sp. PAMC26645 | reverse complement strand
GATTGGTGCGTGTCGCGCCGACCGCGGAGGGCGTGCGGAACTTCACCCAGTGCGACAGCCTGCTGCTCGGCGACCAGTGCGGCGCGCATACCGTGCCGTATATCGAGGTCCGCAACCCGTCCGCGCAGATCGAGCACGAAGCGACGACGTCGAAGATCTCCGAGGACCAGCTGTTCTACGCGATGTCGCGCGGGCTGGACCAGGAGGCGGCGGTGGCGCTGATCGTGAATGGCTTTGCGCGGGAAGTGCTGCAGCAGTTGCCGATGGAGTTCGCGGTGGAAGCGCAGAAGCTGCTGGGTATCAGCCTTGAGGGGTCGGTGGGGTGATTGAAGCGTCGCTCTACATAGCGCTGTTTGCAGGTTGCGCGGCGTTCATGTGGTGGCGGTTCTACGTATCTGCGCGCGATCAGGTTGCTACCGTAAAATGGGCTAAATATCGTCGGTCCGACGAACCTGTTACCTACTGGTTCTCGACATCAATGATGGCGATCGGAGTTCTTATGACGACGCTTATCGCACTCATATTTTGCTACGGCTTGTTCGCCGGCTTTACTGGATAAAATAATGCTAAAAATTGAAAACCTCCACGCCGAGATTGACGGCAAGGAAATCCTCAAGGGCCTGTCACTCGAAGTGAATGCGGGCGAGGTGCACGCGATCATGGGGCCGAACGGGGCGGGCAAGTCGACGCTGGGCTATGTGCTCGGCGGGCGGCCCGGCTATGAGGTCACCGCGGGCTCGGTGACGTTCGACGGTGTCGACCTGCTCGAGCTGGAGGCGCATGAGCGCGCCGCGGCCGGCGTGTTCCTCGGCTTCCAGTATCCGGTCGAGATCCCCGGCGTGTCGAACGTCCAGTTCCTTCGCGAGGCGCTCAACGCCCAGCGCGCGACGCGGGACGAGAAGCCGCTGTCCGGCGGCGAGTTCCTGAAGCTCGCGCGCGGGCAGGCGGATCTGCTCGGCATGGACTACGACATGCTCAAGCGGCCGGTGAACGTCGGCTTTTCGGGCGGCGAGAAGAAGCGCAACGAGATGGTCCAGATGGGCATCGTCAACCCGAAGTTCGCGATCCTCGACGAGACCGATTCGGGGCTCGACATCGATGCGTTGCGCGTCGTCGGCGACGGCATCAACCGCATCATGCGCGCGCCCGACAAGGCGGTGCTGCTGATCACGCACTACCAGCGGTTGCTCGACTACGTGGAGCCGGACTTCGTCCACGTGCTGGCGGACGGCAAGATCGTCCGCTCGGGCGGCAAGGATCTCGCCAAGCAGCTCGAGAGCGAAGGCTATGTGGGGATCGCCGCGTGACGATGCTGCTCGACCTTCCCTCGACGCGCGAGGAATCGTGGCGCTGGGGTGATCCGGCGGCGATTGCGGCGGCGGCCGGACTGCCGCGCGGCGCCGCGCTGGACGCGAATGCGTGGTTTATGGACCTGCCGGGTGCGCGTGCGTTGTTCGTCGATGGCGTGCTGGATCAGGGTCGGAGCGATCTGCGCCATGTCACGATGACGGCGATCCATGGCGGCGAGCATGCGCTTGGTCGTCGCACCACGGGTAGCGGTTGGTCGATACAAGTCGAGGCGAACGCCGGCGTAGAGCTTCTCCAGATCGTCCACATCGCGACCGGTGGTGAGAACCAGCTTCCCGCCGAGATCGTGCTGGCCGATGGCGCGAACGCGTCGGTGGTCGAGACCTATGTCGGGACCGGCTGGTCGAACCGGTCGACGCGGATGATGCTCGGCAAGGGCGCTAAGCTGACGCGCGCGGTGCGGTTGCTTCAATCCGTTGGCTTCGTGTCGTTGCGCGACGAGGTCGAGATTGGTGCCGAGGCGAGCCTGATCGTAACGGTGCTCGGCGCAGGCGATGCCGGGACGCGGATCGATGGGGCGATCACGGTGACGGGTGACGATGCGTTCGCCGAATATGGCGGCGCGTTGCTGACGCGGAACGACCAGCGGCAGGAGTGTGCGGTGTCGGTGCGGCATGCTGCGCTGAACGGGCAGAGCAAGCAGATCTGGCGTGCGGTCTCCGCGGACAAGTCGACGGCGAGCCTTGCAGCGCGGGTCGAGGTGGCGCGCGATGCGCAGAAGACCGACGGGGTGCAGTCGTTGCGCGGGTTGCTGTTGCAGCGCACCGCGACGGTGAATTTGAAGCCCGAGCTGGAGATCTTTGCGGACGACGTGAAGTGCGCGCACGGCGCGACGGTTGGTGAACTCGATCAGCGCGCGCTGTTCTACATGCAGAGCCGCGGCATCCCGCATGCCAAGGCGCAGGCGCTGCTCACGCGCGCGTTCGTCGGCGATGCGTTCGTGCAGATCGCGGACGAGATCGTGCGCGAGGCGTTTGTGGCGGATGCCGATGCGTGGCTGGAGCGGGCGCTTTCTGCTCCCCTTCCGCCTGCGGGAGGGGTTGGGGGAGGGGCTTCATCATGAGTATCGTTCTCGACCAGGCCCTCCCCCGACCCCTCCCGCAAGCGGGAGGGGAGCCTCTTGATCGCCTGTCGGACTTCCCGGCGATCCCCAAGGGCTGGGCGTATCTCGATACCGCTGCGACTGCGCAGAAGCCGCAGGTCGTGGTCGATGCGATCACGCGCGCTTACGGCGAGACCTATGCCACCGTGCACCGCGGCGTGTACCAGCGGTCCGCTGACATGACCGTCGCTTACGAAGCGGCGCGTAAGGCCGTGGCGCGGTTCATCGGCGCGGGATCGTCGGACGAGATCGTGTTCGTGCGCGGTGCTACCGAGGCTATCAATTTGGTAGCGACGTGCTGGGCTGGAACGCAGTTGGAGGCGGGCGACCGCATCCTGCTCTCGATGCTCGAGCATCATTCGAACATCGTGCCGTGGCAGATGATCGCCGAACGCGTCGGGGCAGCGATCGACGTGATCCCGCTCACCCCCGACCACCGCATCGATCTCGACGCGATGGAGCGGATGATCTCGCCCGCGCACAAGCTGGTCGCGCTCGGGCATGTCTCGAACGTGCTCGGCTCGGTGCTCGATGCCAGGCGCGCGACTGAGATCGCGCATTCGGTCGGCGCGAAGGTCCTGCTCGACGGGTGCCAGTCGGTGCCGCGGATCGCGGTCGACGTGAAGGCGATCGGCTGCGATTTCTACGTGTTCTCCGGGCACAAGTTGTACGGGCCGACCGGGATCG
This sequence comes from Sphingomonas sp. PAMC26645, assembly GCF_004795835.1. Lineage (NCBI taxonomy): Bacteria > Pseudomonadati > Pseudomonadota > Alphaproteobacteria > Sphingomonadales > Sphingomonadaceae > Sphingomonas > Sphingomonas sp. PAMC26645. Next base: position 3,450,176 of record NZ_CP039249.1, on the reverse strand, counting down.
GCGTGCTGTGGGCGCGGCCGGAATTGCTCGACGCGATGCCGCCGTACCAGGGTGGTGGATCGATGATCGACAAGGTGTCGTTTGCGAAGACCACCTATGCGCCGCCGCCGGGACGGTTCGAGGCCGGGACGCCGCATATCGTCGGTGCGCTGGGCCTGCATGCGGCGATCGACTATGTCGATAGCATTGGCCTCGACGCGATCCACGCGCACGAGACGGCGCTGGTGACGGCGACGCGTGATGCGCTGTCGGGGATCAATTCGGTGCGCCTGTACGGCCCGGCGGACTCGGCGGGGATCGTGAGCTTCACGATCGAGGGGGTTCATCCGCACGACATCGGCACCATATTGGACGAGGAGCGCGTCGCGATCCGTGCCGGCCATCACTGCGCGCAGCCGTTGATGGAGGCGCTGGGCGTCGAAGCGACGGCACGCGCGAGCTTCGGCGTGTATAACGGGCCGGCGGACGTCGAGGCGCTGGTGCGCGGTATCGAACGAGTAACGAGGATCTTCAAATGAGCGATCGGTTCGAGATCGAGGAAGTGGATGCCGTCGCATCGCCGCCCAAGGCGCGCGTCGTGATGGAGACGGACTCAGATGCGGAGCGCAAGCGCGATTATCTCGCCGGGTTCCTGGCGCAGAAGCCGCAGGTGGACTCGCCCGGCGAGCCCGGTGGCGCGGTGTACGATGCGATCATCGATGCGCTGAAGGAGATCTACGATCCCGAGATCCCGGTGAACATCTATGACCTGGGGCTGATCTACGGCGTCGAGGTGACCGAGGACGGGCACGCGGTGGTGGCGATGACGCTGACCACGCCCAACTGTCCGGTGGCGGAGTCGATGCCGGCTGAGGTCGAGATGCGCGTTGGATCGGTGCCGGGGGTCGGGTTCGCGGAAGTGAACCTGGTCTGGGATCCGCCTTGGGATCCGCAGAAGATGTCGGACGAGGCGAAGCTCGAACTTGGCATGCTGTAACAATTCCCCTCCCGCTTGCGGGAGGGGTTAGGGGAGGGGAGAGCGGAACGCTGCTGTTCAAGCCCTCCCCCAACCCCTCCCGCAGGCGGGAGGGGAGCAGAAGGAATTGGTGATGGCGACGACATTGCGAGCACGGCCGGCGGCGCTGAACCTCACGGAGACGGCGCACGCGCGGATCGCCGACCTGATGGCTCGGGCTCCGGAGGATGCGATCGGGGTGAAGCTGTCGACGCCCAAGCGCGGGTGTTCGGGGCTGGCCTATTCGGTGGACTACGTCACCGAGGCCAAGCCTTTCGACGAGCGGATCGATACGCCGGGCGGGACTTTGTTCGTTGATGGCGGGTCGATTTTGTATCTGATCGGCTCGACGATGGACTGGGTCGAGGATGATTTCACCGCCGGCTTCGTGTTCCAGAACCCGAATGCCAAGGGCGCGTGCGGGTGCGGGGAAAGCTTCACCGTTTGAATTCCAGCGTTAGCTAGCTTGTGTCCCCGCGAAGGCGGGGACCCAGACTGGGCTCCCGCCTTCGCGGGAGAACAAGGAGGAGCGGACCGCCGTTCTATTGCCGCGAGCCCTTCTACCACCCCGGCGAAGGCCGGGGCCCAGTTGGGAGAGGCTGCTGACATAGTGTTGCGCATCGTCACGATGACCTTGCCGACTGGACCCCGGCCTCCGCCGGGGAGGATATTGTCGCTCGGGTAGCGGTTGGCTGCTGGCCTTGCCCCCCGGTCACGACCTGTGCCACTCCCCGCGCAAGAAGAGGGGATATCCGTGGCAAGTCTGTTTCGCCGAAAAATCGTCACCGCGCAGCCGCCCGAGCATCAGCTCGCGCGGACGCTGTCGTGGCCGCATCTGGTGGCGATGGGTGTCGGTGGAATCGTCGGTACCGGCATCCTGACGCTGATCGGCGTGGGGGCAGGGCTCGCCGGGCCTGCGGTGATCCTGTCGTTCATCATAGCCGGCGGGATTTGTGCCTGCGCGGCGCTCGCCTATGCCGAGATGGCGACGATGATCCCGGCGTCGGGCAGCGCGTATACCTACAGCTATGTCGTGCTCGGTGAGCTGATCGCATGGGTGATCGGCTGGTCGCTGATCCTCGAATACTCCCTCGTCGTGTCGACTGTCGCGGTCGGCTGGTCGGGCTATGCCGCACCGTTGCTGCGCGGAGCGTTCGGGTTTCCGGAGGCGCTGACGCTTAGCCCGGAACTCCGCGGTATTCTCAACGTCCCCGCCATCTTCATCATCGCGGTCGTCGCTGGCGTGTTGTCGTTCGGCACGCGCGAGAGTGCGACGCTGAACGCGGTGCTGGTCGGCGTGAAGATGATCGCGCTCGCCGTTTTCGTGTTCATCACGCTGCATTATTTCAACAGTGCCAACCTGCACCCTTTCATGCCCTACGGCTTTCCCAAGGCGGTGCAGCCCGACGGGGCCGAGCGCGGAGTCATGGCGGCGGCGGCGATCATCTTCTTTGCGTTCTACGGCTTCGACGCAATCTCGACCGCGGCGGAGGAGACGAAGAACCCCGGCCGCGACCTTGCAATCGGGATCGTCGGGTCGATGGTCGTTTGCATTGCGATCTACATCCTCGTCGCAGTCGCGGCCGTCGGTGCGCTGTCCTACACGCGGTTCGCTGGCAGCGCTGAGCCGCTCGCGCTGATCCTGCGCGAGATTGGCCGACCCGGGTTCGCGACCTTCCTCGGCGCCTCCGCGGTGATCGCCTTGCCGACGGTGCTGCTCGCGTTCTTGTTCGGCCAGAGCCGGATCTTCTTCACGATGGCGCGTGACGGGTTGCTGCCGTTGAGCCTCGCCAAGGTCTCGAAGCGAGGTGCCCCCGTCCGCATCACCTGGATCACCGCGGCGATCGTTGCGGTCATCGCGGGGTTGTTACCGCTGGCCGAGATCGCGGCGCTCGCCAACGCGGGCACGCTCGCCGCATTCGTCGCGGTCTGTGCGTGCATGCTGGTGATGCGCCGCCGTGCGCCTGACGCCTTGCGGACGTTCCGGGCACCGGCTGCGACGGTGGTCGGGACGATCGGTATCCTCGGGTGCCTGTATCTGTTCTTCAGCCTGCCTTCGAAGACGCAGCTGTATTTTGGGCTGTGGAACCTGTTCGGACTGGTGATCTACTTCGTTTACGCGCGGCCGAGAGCGCTCGCCGAATGAGCGGCTGGACGATCGGAATCATCGGCGGCTCGGGGTTGTACGCGGTCGACGGAATTGAGGACGGGCGCTGGCAGACGGTGGAGACGCCTTGGGGCGAGCCGTCCGATGCGATCTATACCGGGCGAGTCGGGCATGTCGGGGTGGCGTTCCTTCCGCGGCATGGGCGGGGGCATCGGATCTCGCCGTCGGAGCTGAACGCGCGGGCGAATATCGATGCGTTGAAGCGGCTGGGCGTAACGGACGTGTTGGCGGTGTCGTCGGTCGGGTCGCTGGTCGAACAGCGGCCGCCGGGGAGTTTCACCGTGGTCGACCAGTTCATCGATCGTACCAAGGGACGGCCGTCGAGCTTCTTCGGCACCGGCCTTGTCGCGCACGTCTCGATGGCGGACCCGGTCTGCCCGCGCCTATCGCGCTATGCCGCCAACGCCGCGCGGGAGGCGGGCGCGCAGGTCGACGACCGCGGCATCTATCTCGCGATGGAAGGCCCGCAATTTTCGACGCGCGCGGAAAGCCGGCTGTACCGTCAATGGGGTTGCGACGTGATCGGCATGACCGCGATGCCCGAGGCGAAGCTCGCGCGGGAGGCGGAGCTTCCGTACGCGCTGGTCGGCATGGTGACCGATTACGATTGCTGGCGGGAGGACGAGGTGGGCGTCGATGTCGCGCAGGTCGTGGCGCAGCTTGGTGCGAATGCGGCGAAGGCTCGGGCGATGGTGATGGCGTTGCTGCGCGCGTTGTCGGTGGAGCGGGAGGCTTCGCCGATCGATACGTGCCTGGATAGCGCGATCATTACGGCGCGGGAGGCTCGCGATCCGGTGCTGGTGGCGAAGCTGGATGCCGTGGCGGGGCGGGCGCTTTCAGTCTGAACTGCAGTCCTCCCCCGCTAGGGGGAGGTGTCGCCGAAGGTGACGGAGGGGGAGGATACGCAACAGCGGTTTGCCCTATCCTCCCCCTCCGTCAGGCTGGCGCCTGCCACCTCCCCCTGGCGGGGGAGGATTCGGATCTCTGCCTTCGTCAGGTGAAAAGTTCGTCATTCGCCGTGTTCGACATATCCCTGCAACATATCGGGGCGAAGGGGGATGCGTCGCCGCTCCCTCTCCCCCTGTGGACGGCGATTTGACCGGGTCTCCCCTGTCCCGGTCTTCTCCCTGAACTACGGGGCGATCCTTGCGATCGCCCCGCCTTTTTTCGTTCTGGGAGCGGGTGCGCTTGGCCTTCGTCGGCTCGCGCAGATCGTCCTTCACCATCCGCCAACACACGTCATCCCAGCGAACGCTGGGATATCCTCGTGGTGGGCGACGTGGGCCTCACGGGAATATCCCAGCTTTCGCTGGGATGACGGTAGTTGTGGGTAGCTGAAGGCTTGGGCGCAGGCGCCGGCATCAATGTAGGGCGCCGTCCCGGATCGCTCCGGGACGACGCAACAACCCTACGCGGCCAGCTTGCGCAGGACGTAGTGGAGGATGCCGCCGTTGAGGAAATATTCCAGCTCGTTGACGGTATCGATCCGGCACTTGGTCTGGAACGTCTCGCTGGTGCCGTCGGCGCGGGTCATCTTCACGGTGACGTCCTGGCGCGGACGGATGCTCGCCACGTCGAGGATCGTGAACGTCTCAGACCCGTCGAGGCCGAGCGTCTTGCGATCGGTCCCTTCCGCGAACTGCAACGGCAGCACGCCCATGCCGACCAGGTTCGAGCGGTGGATGCGCTCGAAGCTCTCGGTGATCACAGCGCGGACGCCGAGCAGGTTGGTGCCCTTCGCCGCCCAGTCGCGCGACGAGCCGGTGCCGTATTCCTTGCCGGCGACGATCACCAGCGGGGTGCCGTCCTGCTTGAAGCGCATCGCGGCGTCGTAGATCGCCATGACTTCGCCGTCGTACTTCGACATGCCGCCTTCGACGCCGGGGACCATCTCGTTTTTGATGCGGATGTTGGCGAAGGTGCCGCGCATCATCACGTCATGGTTGCCGCGACGGGCGCCATAGCTGTTGAAGTCCGCCTTGCTGACCTGATGCTCCTGCAGGAAGCGGCCGGCGGGGCTGTCGGCCTTGATCGAACCGGCCGGCGAGATGTGATCGGTGGTGATCGAGTCGCCGAGGATCGCGAGCGGCTTGGCGTCGATGATGTCCTGCACCGGCGACGGGGTCATCGACAGGCCCTCGAAGTACGGCGGGTTGGCGACATAGGTCGACCCTGCGCGCCATGCGTAGGTGTCCGAGCCCGTGACGTCGATCTCGCGCCACTTGGCGTCGCCCGCATAGACGTCGCCGTAGCGCGCGCCGAACATGCCCGCGTCGATGTTGGCATCCATCGTCGTGCGGACTTCCTCGTTGGTCGGCCAGATATCGCGCAGATACACGTCCTGGCCGTCCGCCCCCTGGCCCAGCGGCGTCTCGATCATGTCGGTCGTGACGGTGCCCTTGATCGCATAGGCGACCACTAGCGGGGGCGATGCGAGGAAGTTGGCGCGGACGTCGGGCGACACGCGGCCCTCGAAGTTGCGGTTGCCCGACAGGACCGACGCGGCGACGAGGTCGTTCTCGTTGATCGCGGCCGAGATCGCCGGCGCGAGCGGGCCCGAGTTGCCGATGCAGGTGGTGCAGCCATAACCTACGAGGTTGAAGCCGAGCGCGTTCAGGTCCGCGGTGAGGCCGGCCTTGTCGAGATAGTCGGTGACGACCTGCGAACCGGGGGCGAGCGAGGTCTTCACCCACGGCTTCGACTTTAGGCCGAGTGCGTTGGCTTTCCGCGCGACGAGACCGGCGGCGACCAGCACCGACGGGTTCGACGTGTTGGTGCAGCTGGTGATCGCGGCGATCACGACGTCGCCGTCGCCAATGTCATGCTCGCGACCTTCGACTGCGACGCGCGCGGGCTGCTCCTTGTGGTACAGCTTGTGGAGGTCGCTGTTGAACACTTCGTCGACCTTGTTGAGGCTGACGCGGTCCTGCGGGCGCTTGGGGCCTGCGAGCGAGGCGACGACGGTGCCCATGTCGAGCTCGAGCGTGTCGGTGAAGACGGGGTCCTCGGCATTCTCGTCGCGCCAGAAGCCGTTCGCCTTGGCATACGCCTCGACCAGCTCGACGTTCTCATCGGACCGTGCCGTGAGGCGCATGTAATCGAGCGTCTTGTCGTCGATCGGGAAGAAGCCGCAGGTCGCGCCGTATTCGGGCGCCATGTTGGCGATCGTCGCGCGATCGGCGAGCGTCATCGACGACAGGCCGGGGCCGAAGAACTCGACGAAGCGGCCGACCACGCCCTTGGCGCGCAGCATCTGAGTGACGGTGAGCACGAGATCGGTGGCGGTGATGCCCTCGTTCAGCTTGCCGAGCAGCTTGAAGCCGACGACTTCGGGGATCAGCATCGACACGGGCTGCCCAAGCATCGCGGCCTCAGCCTCGATCCCGCCGACGCCCCAGCCGAGTACGCCGAGACCGTTGATCATCGTGGTGTGGCTGTCGGTGCCGACCAGCGTGTCAGGATACGCGATCATGGTGCCGTCGCCGTGGTCACCCGACGACGCCGACGACCAGACGGCCTGACCGATATATTCGAGATTCACCTGGTGGCAGATGCCGGTGCCGGGGGGGACGACCTGGAAATTGTCGAGCGCCTTGCTGCCCCACTTCAGGAACTCGTAGCGCTCGATGTTGCGCTCATATTCGAGATCGACGTTGTCGTGGAATGCCTGGGGCGTGCCGAACTCGTCGACCATCACCGAGTGATCGATGACGAGGTGGACGGGAACCTGCGGGTTGATCTTCTCGGGGTTGCCGCCGAGCTTGGTCATCGCGTCGCGCATCGCAGCGAGGTCGACTACGCAGGGAACGCCAGTGAAGTCCTGCATCAGCACGCGTGCCGGGCGATACTGGATCTCGCGGTCGCTGCGGCGCTCCTTCTGCCAGTCGACGATCGCCTGGATATCCTCGCGCGTGACGGTCACGCCGTCCTCGAAGCGGAGCAGGTTCTCGAGCAGCACCTTCATCGAGAAGGGCAGGCGGCTGATGTCGCCGAGCTGTTCCGACGCCTTGGCGAGGCTGTAATAGTCGTACGACTTGCCGCCGGTGGAGAGGCTGGTGCGGGTCTTGAGGGTGTCCTGGCCGATGGCAGTCATAGGGGTCCTTCCCGTGGGCGTCGGGCCGCCGGGCGCCGAGGGGAAAGCAGCCGTATAGGCCACGCGGGCGCGTCGGGGACCGAGCGAAAAATGCTGTTACCGGAGGGGCCTTAGCAAGGGGGAGCGCATCGGGGAAGGGCACGGGAGTGCCGTGGGCCGGTTATTCCGCCTTCGCGTCGCCGAGTGGACGAATGCGCTGGCGCGTCAGGCGGGACCATCGCTTTCGTGGACGCCGGCCGCGCGTCGCAGGAACATGTTCATGCGATCGACCGCGGAACGGGTAAGCGTTATCGTACCGCCGTCCGAATAGGGCTCGATCTGCGCATCCGCGACGAGATGTGCGAGCCAGCGCTGGCCCACCGCCGGCGGCGTCTTCGTGAGCTCCATCAGGTCGGGTGCGGTAATGACCTCATCGCTGGCTTCCGCGACGAACAGCCGCAACAGCATGTTCCACGCGTGTTCGTCGAAGATCTCGCTGGGAAATATGTCCCCGCGCATGTCGCGTACCGTGAGGAGGTTTTCCGCAGTGCGGGCCGAGTCGGTGTCGATTGCCATACGCTAACATGACAGATCGCGGTTGCGACGCGCTAGCAAAAATCATGTCATTCTAGAGATTAACTCAGGTTGGTAACGGCGAGGATAACCTCTCACATTGCGCGGCGTCGCATCATACCCGAACACAGGGCATGGGCGACAATACCGACGACACCCGGGTTCTCCGTCACGCAATCGAAAACGCGTTGGCGATCGCCGACGGTCAGCAGCGATACCTGATGGCAGCGTTGCTGGCGCATTGTCTCGACGAACTGGCGGACACTCCTCCAGCGAGCGCCTGACAATACCCGGTTCTGAGCCAAACGAGCGAGCAGTAACGCTCGCGACGCAGTGAAACATCGAATGGCCCACAACGGCCTCGCGGTGACAATTTTACAACGTTCACGACGGAATATTACAATAGCGTGAACGAAGCGTAGTCATTGATTGCGTTCCCAAAATGGTCTGCATACCCTCGTCACATTGGCGTACGTCCCACAGCGGGCGGCGCGGACAAGGGGATGAATGTGACGACTATCGCTACCTCGCGCGCGCGCGGCGCACGCACCGGATCGCGCCATGCACGCGCGGCTTTGCTGACCTCGACGGCGTTGCTCGCCGCGGCGGCGCTGCCGTCGATCGCGGCCGCGCAGGATCGCCTGCCGCGGCCCGAATCGATCGCCTATTCAAGCGCGCTGAACCCCGCCGACCTCGTCTCCGAACCGAACATCGTGATCTCGGCGCCGGGCACGCCGACGACCGCGCAGGATCCCGGCAACGGCGTTAACGGCGTAGGCCAGATGACGATCTCGACGGGCGGCGGCGGCGTCGGCCTGTGCACGGGGACGCTGATCAATCCGCGCACCGTGATCTTCGCCGCGCACTGCGTGAACGAGAACGCCGCCGGCACCGGCGCGCAGAACCCCTGGGGCTATGGTGCGCAGGGCGGTGGCATCCCGATCGCGTTCGGTTTCCAGCAGAACAACCGTCCGGCCCTGCTCGACTGGTTCCTGCCGACCACCGCGACCGGCGCGGTCAACACGCAGCAGTACAAGACCAACACCGCCAACTTCCTCTATAACGTCAACCAGGTCGTCTATAACGCCGACTCGCTGAATCTCGGGCTCTCGCAGAACTTCCTGCAGGGCGACGTCGCGATCGCGACGCTGGATACGCCGGCGGCCAACGTGCCGACCTGGGCGCTGCTGCTGTCGGCACTGCCTGCGCCTGCGTCGATCGGCGACACCACCGGAACTGGCTATCACGTCACGATCACCGGCTATGGTCGGAGCGGTCAGGGCGGCACGCTCGTCGGCGACACCAACGGCATCGACTACCGCCGTCGCATCGCCGAGAACACGATCGGCATCCTGGGCTCGTTCGATGACCGCGATGCATTCCTGTTCGGCTCGACCAGCGGCCGCCCACAGAATCTGTACCAGCTCGACTTCGACGATCCCCGTCGTGGCACCGCGGCGGCCAGCCCCTACGACTTCAACATCTTCAAGGATGCCCCGCTTCCGAACGAAGGCACGACGGCCGGCGGCGATTCGGGCGGGCCGCTGATCCTCGATCGCACCTTCGCCAAGCAGGTGGTCATCGGCGTGCTGTCGGGCGGCAACCGCTTCTTCAACGCGCAGCCGTTCGGCGCCTATGGCACGACCAGCTTCTATCAGCCGCTCTATCTGTTCTCGGACTATATCGCCGCGAACAACCCGTATCGTTATGCGCAGACCAAGACGGGCGACGGCCTGTGGACCGACGCGTCGCACTGGGTGACCGCGCTCGATCCGAACTACCAGATCATCGTCGACGGCAAGCTGGTCAACGGCATGCCGACCACCACCGGTGCGGGAATCGCGGGCGACGCGAACAAGTTCGGTCAGGTTTGCGACCAGGAGCCAGGCGAAGGCATCGACGTCTGCTTCGATATCAAGACCAACGTCACCTATGTCGACGGCAAGCCGGTTCCGACCAACGCCGCGACCACGACGACGGCAGCGACGGCGGGCGGCGCGGTTGCGACCAAGAGCGCACCGGGTTCGGTCGGCGAAGGCAAGATCGTCGAGGCGATCGCGCAGAAGACCAGCGTCGATATCGCGACGCTTGGCGGTAGCGCCGAGAGCATCGCGCAGGCGGGCAGCATCGGCGCTGGCGGCGATGCAGTAGCGCTGGCGGTCCTGTCGCCGACGCTCGCCAACGGCCTGCCGGGCGCGAGCAATTTCGTGCCCAACAACATCGACCCCGATCGCACGACGCAGCGCAGCGCACGCTATTATGACGTCACGCTGTCGGCGGCGGGCACGACCACGCTGAACTCCGCGGTGACGGTCGACAAGTTCACCGTTGCGGGCAGCACGGCAAAGCTGGCGGTAACGTCGGCCGGGTCGCTCACCAGCCTGATGGCGATCAACCAGGTGACCGGCGTCGTCCAGAACGACGGCGTGATCTCGACCCCCGGCGATTACTTCATGCTGTCTGGCATGCTCACCGGTTCGGGGCGGATCAACACGCCGTTCTTCACCAGCGTCGCCGGGATGATCGCACCCGGCACGACGGGGACGATCGGCACGCTGACGATCGGCGGCAACGGCGTGCTCGCCTCAAGCACCAACCTGCTGGTCGATCTCGGCCCGAACGGCACGTCGGACAAGCTCGCCTTCGCGGCGACGACGTTCAATGCCGCAGGGGCCGCGACCAACGGCATCGTCAGCCTCAGCGGTCGCGTCGGGTTCGCGCCGGTCGCCGGCTATACCGTGCGGTATAACGACCTCTACACGATCCTGACCGCACAGGGCGGCATCACCGGCGCGTTCGGTGCGGCGACCCCGCTCAGCGCGATCCTGACGCCGAGCTATGTCTACAGCGCCAACGCGGTGCAGGTGCGGATACTCGCGGGTCAGTATCGCAACGTCGTCGATGCGACGCCGGTCCAGTCGGCCTATGCCGGACTGCTCGACCAGAACCGCTCCAACTATGCGGCGCTGAGTGGGGTATATGGCTCGCTCGACCTGCAGAACGCGGCGACGATCCGCTCGACGCTCGAGGGCCTTGCGCCGCGGGCCGAGACGCTCAAGTCGAGCCTCGGCGTCGCGTCGATCGACACGATGTCGCGCTTCTACCGTGATCACATCGCGCAGATCGATACGCGTGGCGGGCTCGGCGGTACGCTCGCGCTGATCGGCAAGCCGGTCCAGGTCGCCTCGCTGATGACGAGCGACATGCCCGGCGGGCAGGACACGATGAGCGATTCGAGCGGCACCGTGTTGCAGCAGGGTCGTCTGCCCGACGACATGAGCGGCTTCATCGCGGGCGGCTATATCGACGGCAAGAGCCGGTCGATGCCGGGGACCAATCCGTTCGGTGGGCATGACAAGTTCGACGGCTATTTCGCGGCTGTCGGTCTTGAAAAGCAGGCGGGCGAGGGCGGCGTGATCGGCTTCTCGTTCTCGTACACCAACACCGACGGCACCACCGGCGGGATTGCGCAGCGCGCGAAGGGCGAACTGTTCCAGGGCACGCTGTACGGCAAGCTGGAGACCGCATCGGGGATCGTCCTCGATACGCAGTTCAGCGCAGGCGCGTTCGTCGCCAAGACCGATCGCAATGTCGGCTTCGTCGGCACCAGCTATCGTCTGCGCGGCACCGACAACGCGTTGACCGTCGTCAGCGAGGTCGGGCTCGGCAAGGCGTTCGACCTGTCGATGCTCAAGGTCGGACCGCGGGTGTCGATGCGCGCGAGCCATATCGGCTTCGGCAAGTCGATCGAGAATGGCGGCGGACCCGCTCTGTTCGTCGATCGCGACAGCTTCGACAGCCTGCAGGGTCGTGCCGGGCTGGTGCTCAGCGGCAGTGGTTCGTTCCGGCCTTATGCCGCCGCGAACTACGTCCATGACTTCCAGTCGACGCCGGGCGTGTTCGGTGCGAACTTCGTCGGCGGGATCGGTCCGAACGCACTGTTCGCGCTGGCCGGGCAGGACAAGAACTGGGGCGAGATCAGCGCCGGGCTGACGCTGGTCGGTGACAGCGTCGACATCTCGGTCGGCGCCGACACCACCGTCGAGCGCAAGGACGTTTCGAACCAGTCGTACAAGGGTTCGATCAAGATCCGCTTCTGATCGGGGCGGTTCCAGATCGTTGGATCGACGAAAGGGTCATCCGCTCATGCGGGTGGCCCTTTTCGTATTCGCGGTCGAGCCTGCGTGAATTTGCGGTTCGCCGCGCCGTCATCCTGACGAAAGTCAGGACCCAGAGCCATGACGGACGATCCTCGGTACCCTGGATCCTGGCTTTCGTCAGGATGACGGAGGGTGGGAGGCCGCGCTTGGACGACTTGTCGTACCTCGGGCCGCCACACCACGAACGTCCGCCGTCCTCGTCTCCACATGCAAAACGTGCAATTGACTGCCTGGGCAATGGTTGCCATGGCAACAACATGGCGTTCTACACCAAATCGGAATTCGGGCCGGATTGCTCGCTCGGTTACCTCGCGCGGCGGATCCATCAGATCGGGCAGAGCCTGATCGAGCCGGTGTTTGCCGCGGAGGGTCTGTCGGGCACGCAATGGTCAGCGCTCATGTCCATTTTGGCAGGCCGGGCGGCGACGTGTGCAGACCTCGCGCGGGATCTTTCGCACGACAAGGGCGCGACGACGCGGCTGGTTGACGCGATGGAGCAGAACGGCTGGGTCACGCGGTCGCGCGCGAGCGACGACCGGCGAGTGCTCAATCTCGAGCTGACGGCCGACGGCGAGGCTGTTGCGATCCGGTGTCGCGATAAGATCATCGAATACTGGAATAGTCTGCTGACGGGCTGGGACCGGGCCGAAATCGAGAAGTTGATCGAACTGATGCAGAAACTCCGCACGACGCTGGACGACGCTCTGACCGAAGGACGCCGCGCATGAAGATTGGCACTGCCCTAGCCCCGATCACGGTGGCGGGGCTGCTCGCGGGATGCGCGATCCCGGCGTCGAAGACTGTCGTGGAGCCGGTATCGGCCACCGCGCTGGGGCTGGCTCCGGACGCCGCGCCGGTGATCGCGGCGGACTGGTGGCGGTCGTTCGGCGATCCTCAGCTCGATCGGCTGGTGCGCGATTCGGTCGCGGGCAGCCCGTCGCTCGATGCGGCGCTGGCACGGGTCGCGCAGGCGCAGGCGGTGCTGTCGACGCGGCGTGCCGACAATGGTCCCGACGTGACGCTCGATGCGCAGGAGCAATTGGCGCGGTTGAGCGGTCGCTACACGATCCCGCCGCCCTATGCCGGGTCGACGCGGTTTGTCGGGTCGACCGCGGCGAACCTCAGTTGGAACCTCGATCTGTTCGGGCGGCAAAAGGCTGCGATCGAGGGCGCGCGGGCGTCGGTGCGCGCGGCTTCGCTCGACGTCGCGGCGGCGCGGATGGCGCTGTCGGGGGCGGTGGTGCAGACCTATATCGATCTCGAACGTGCCGAGGCGCAGGCTGGCATCGCGCAGCGGACGATCGCGACGCGCCAGAATTCGCTGAAGCTGGTGAACGTGCGGATCCGCAACAATCTGGCGAGCAAGCTCGACGCGCAGGCCGCGACGACGCTGCTGGCGCAGGCGCGGCAGGCGTTGCTGCGCGCGCAGGCGGCGCAGGTGCTCGCGAAGAATGCGCTGGCGGCGCTGGCCGGGCGTGGTGCGGATTATCCCGCGACGATCGGACTGACCGCGTTGCGGCTCGACGCGGCGTTGCCGTTGCCGAAGACCGTACCCGCCGACCTGCTCGCGCGACGTGCCGATATCGCGGCGGCGCAGGCGCGGATCGAGGCTGCGGCCGCCGGGCGTCAGGTCGCACGGAAGGCGTTCTATCCGAACGTCAATCTGGCGGCGCTCGCTGGGTTCCAGGCGGTCGGGCTCGGCAATCTGTTCTCGCTCGATGCGGGCACGGTCGGCGTCGGGCCGGCGATCCATCTGCCGATCTTCGACAATGGCCGGTTGAAGGCGGACCTCGCTGGCGCGACCGCGGCGCTCGATCTGGCGACCGCGGATTATAACGACCGGGTGATCGGTGCGGTGCGCGAGGCGGGGGACGCGGTGGCGCGGATCGGGGCGCTCGATGCGGACCGGCAGCGACAGCGCGAGGTGGTGCGCGGCTATGCCGAGACCGGGCGGCTGAACGCGATCCGCGTGTCGAGCGGCCTCGATAGCCGGCTCGATCTCGTCGACAACGACGTCCGTACGCTGGCCGCCGAACAGGCCGATGCCGACCTCGCCGCCGATGCCGCGCAACAGCGCGTGCAGCTCGTGCTGGCGCTGGGTGGTGGTTATGATTTTCAGGGGATGACGCGATGACCGATACGCAAACGCCGGCGCCCGCCGCGGCTCCGACCGGCAATCCGCACGCACGGAAGCGTGCGCTGACGATCCTCGGCGTGGTCGTCGTGATCGGCGCGATCGTGTGGGCGGTGTTCCACTTCCTGCTCGCGGCGCCCGAGCAGGAGACCGACGATGCCTATGTCGCGGGCGACGTGGTGTCGATCACCGCGCGCGACCCGGGTCAGGTGACCGCGATCCACGCCGACAACACGCAGGTCGTGAAGGCGGGCCAGCCGCTGATCGACCTCGACGCCGCGACCGCGGATGTCGGTGTTGCGTCGGCGGAGGCGGAACTTGCACGGGCTGTGCGCGCGACGCGGTCGGACTTCTCGAAGGTGAACGAGACCGGGGCTGCGGTCGTGCAGGCGGAGGCCGAACTGGCGCGCGCGCGGAACGATCTTGCGCGTCGTCGTGGTGCGGCCGCAGAAGGCGCGATCTCGGGCGAGGAACTGAGCCACGCGGCGGATCAGGTGAAGGTCGCGAGCGCGACGCTGCAACTCGCGCGCAGCCAGCAGGCTCAGTCGAAGAACGGCGTGGTTGGCACTACGGTGTCGAACAATCCGGCGGTGCTGGCGGCGATCGCGGCCTATCGTCACGCGGCGATCACGCGGAGTCACATGCACGTGGTGGCGCCGATCGACGGCGTCGTCGCGCAACGCACGGTGCAGCTTGGGCAGCAGGTTTCGGCGGGGATGCCGCTGATGGCGGTGGTGCCGCTCGACCGGGTCTGGGTCGACGCGAACTTCCGGGAGACTCAGTTGCGCGATCTGCGGATCGGGCAGGCGGCGACGGTGACAGCGGATATGTACGGGGACGACCTAGTGTATCACGGCCATGTCGTCGGGCTCGGTGCGGGTAGCGGTAATGCGTTCGCTCTGTTGCCGCCGCAGAACGCGAGCGGGAACTGGATCAAGATTACCCAGCGCGTGCCGGTGCGCATCGCGCTCGACAAGGGCGAGCTGCGGCGCAATCCGTTGCGGGTTGGGCTGTCGGTGAACGCGATCGTCGATACGGCGGACAAGTCGGGGACGATGGTCGGGCGACCTGCGGTGGCGGCGTACAAGGGGCTCGCGACCGGGCAGGGGGATGCCGCGGTCGATGCGAAGATCCGCCAGATCATTGCGGCTAACCGGTGATGATTTTGCGGTGGCCATTACTCCGGTGCGGTCCTGCCCTCCTTGTTCTCCCGCGAAGGCGGGAGCCCAGTCTGGGTCCCCGCCTTCGCGGGGAAACAGGGAACGGGCCGTCCGCTTTGTCAGGGCCACCACCCCGGCGGAGGCCGGGGCCCAGTTGGAGAGGTGGTCGCAACGGCGCGCTGCCTTCCGTTAGCCTCGTTTCCCAACTGGGCTCCGGCCTCCGCCGGGGTGGTGGATTGGTTGGGATTTGGCTCCCTGAACGGAGTGCTACCTGATGGCAGCCCCCTCCGGTCCCGGTCCCGCCCCTCTCGTCGGCGGCTCGCTCGCGCTCACCGCATTCGCGCTCGCGCTCGGCACCTTCATGCAGGTGCTCGACACGACGATCGCCAACGTCTCGCTGCCCACCATCGCCGGCAATCTCGGCGTTTCCAGCGATAACTCCACCTGGATCGTCACAGCGTTCGCCGTCGCCAACGGAGTCGCGGTGCCGCTGACCGGCTGGCTGATGGGCCGGTTCGGCGTGGTGCGGACGTTCTGCGTCTCGGTCTTCCTGTTCACGATCGCGTCGTTCCTGTGCGGGATCGCATGGGACCTGCCGTCGCTGATCGGCTTCCGCATCCTCCAGGGCGCGGTATCCGGACCGATGATTCCGGGCAGCCAGGCGCTGCTGATCGCGATCTTCCCCGTCCACAAGCGCTCCACCGCGCTCGGCATCTGGTCGATGACGACTTTGGTCGCGCCGATCATGGGGCCGATCCTCGGCGGCTACATCTCCGACAATTACCATTGGAGCTGGATTTTCCTGATCAACGTGCCGTTCGGGATGTTCTGCGCCTTCGTGTGCTGGAACAAGCTCGGCAAGCGCGACACGCCGACGCGGAAGCTGCCGATCGACCAGGTCGGGCTGATCCTGCTGGTGATCTGGGTCGGCGCGCTGCAGATCGTGCTCGATCTCGGCAAGAACGACGACTGGTTCGCCGCCGACCGCATCGTCATCGCCGCGGTCGTCGCCGCGATCGGCTTTGTCGGCTGGATCATTTGGGAGCTGACCGACGCCAACCCGGCGGTGAACCTGTCGCTGTTCAAGAGCCGCAACTTCACGATCGGCACGATTGCCTTCTGCCTCGGTTATGCGGTGTTCTTCGCCAACACGCTGCTGCTGCCGCTGTGGTTGCAGACGCAGCTCGGCTACACCGCGACTTGGGCGGGGCTGGTCGCCGCACCCTCGGGCGCGGTGGCGGTGATCCTAACGCCGTTCGTCGCGCGGCTGAGCGGCAAGATCGACGCGCGCATCCTCGCCACGGTGGCGTTCGCGTCGTTCGGCTACTCCTATTATCTCCGTTCGGGTTACACGACGGGCGCGAGCTTCTACGACCTGATGCTGCCGCTGATGGTGCAGGGGATCGCGATGAGTACGTTCTTCCTCGCGATGCTGACGATCTCGCTCGACCGTATTCCGGCGGAGCGGCTGCCGTCGGCGACGGGCATCTCGAATTTTGCGCGGATCACCTCGGGCAGCTTTGCCGCGTCGATCATCACGACCGCCTGGGATCGCCGCGAGACGCTCCACCAGAGCCGGTTGTCGGAAGCGATCGGGACCGGTTCGCCCTACCAGATGGCGCAGGGCGCGCTGACGCGGATGGGGCTGACCGACGTGCAGGCGGCAGGCGCGATCACGCGGCAGATGGTGGCGCAGGCGTATCTGCTCGCGTCGACCGACCTGTTCCGTATCTCGGCCTGGCTGTGCCTCGCGATGGTGATCATCGTCTGGTTCACGCGCCGTGCCAGCCCCCCGCAAGGACCGATCGCCGCGGATTGATCGCTCCGGTTGTCGTTTTCTTACCACCGGCGGGCCGTCGTACGATTGCCCGCCGATTGAAACGTTATCGCAACCACTTGGCCCCTAACGGTCGCTTTACCAGATACGAACTGCCTGTGGGGGGCCAGCTACCATGATGACCAAGAACACCGTTTTGCGGATCGCAGCCGCATGTCTTTTGTCGAGCGCAGCACCAGTCTGGGCCGGTACGCCGACGACCTGCATCCAATCGATCAGCACACCGCGCCTGGTCTGCGACGAAGGGGCGTGCGTGCGCGTCTCGGTCAAGGATCTGTGCGACGCGGTGCGCGCGTCCTATCCCGTCAAGCGCCGTGCGGTGAAGCCCATCCGCATCGACGATAACCCGGTCCGTACCGAACTGACGCTGCTGATCGCGAGCGTCAGCTAAGCGATGAAGGCGAACGCGGCGCCGGGAACGTGCACCGCGAAGTCGGTCGGGGCGAGCGTCCCGTCCGGCAGAATATCGAGCATCGTCACGCGCTGATCGCGTTCGTGGACGACGATCATTCGGTTTTCCTCTTGCAAGACAATAAAGAAGCGCGGCGATGCGCCTCCGCTGGCGATATGCTGGAGGAGTGTGGGATCGCCGCCTTCGTTCATCGCGAAGACCGCGATGCTGTCATGGCCGCGGTTGGAGACGTACAGCCGGTCGCCCGCGGCGTTGGCACCGATGTGCGCGACGATATTCGCGCCGTGCCAGCCTGCGGGGAGGGTGGATAGTGACGCGCGGGGCTTCAGATCGCGGCCCTCGACGGTCAGCGCGATGAGCGTGCTATCGAGTTCACAGGCTAAATACGCCGATTGCGTGTGCTGCTCATTGAACAGCAGGTGTCGGGGCCCTGATCCAGGCACTGCCTTGAGCGCAGTGTACGGCTCTCCAAGTGTTGCCCGTTCCGCGTCGAACGAGAAGGCGAGCACTTCGTCGGTGCCGAGATCCGCGACATACAGGAACCGGTTGTCGAGGCCGAAGCCGACCCAGTGCGCGTGTGGCGATTGCTGGCGTTCGGAATCGGGGCCGCTGCCGCTATTGGTGTGCACCACCGGCTGGCCGATCGGCAGGCCGCTCCGTGGATCCAGCCGAAACAGCGAGACGCTCCCGCTCGCGTAGTTCGCGACCGCGACGCAGGATTGCGTGCGATCCAGCGCGACGTGACACGGTGCTGCGCCACCGACCGGGACATGCGCTAGCCGGACCCAGTCCGAGGCGGTGCGACGGTGGACGCCGAGCGCGCCGTCGTCCTGCTCGTCCAATAGATAATGGAGATCGAATCGCGATGAGTATGTGCCGAACGATGCGTTGCGTGTGTCCGCGTAGGGCGCGGCAAGCGTGCCAATTTGATCAAGCGGATAGATGCCCATACCGCCTCCGCCGGCATAGGTGCCGATCCAGAGGAATTTTGCGGTGTCGGGGTGGGGGTCGGGACGGGTCATCCGTCGGCTTCTAACCGCGGTCGGTGCTGCATCGCATCCCAATTCAGATCAGCGCTCGATCAGCGCGACCAATTGCTCGCGGTACAGCAACGCCAGTTCTTCGTGCATCCGCGCGATGATCGCGTTCGGTGCCTGAATCGCGAGCACGGACTGGTCGTCCATCCGGCGTTCGATCACGGAAGGGTGTGGGAGAAAATCCATTACCATGCTTTTGGCCGCACGATATTGCGGCCGGATTTCGCAACACGGTTAATCTCGAAATCCTCCCCGGAAGGAGTGTGTTGCGGCAAAATTTCCGAAGGCTGGTATTGGCGTCGGCGTTGCCCTACCGCGGCGTCATGGGCGATCTGGATAGACTGGTACCTTCGGGGATAATCGAGCAATGGGTCTATCACCTGCGACGACAGCGTTCGCGGGCGAGCGACGCGATCTGGCTGATCGACCAGGGGTTTACGCTGCATGACGGGCAGGATGGCATCCCGTCGCACGACGCCACCGCGCGCTGGCGGGCGGAGCAGGAGACCGTGGTCGAAGAAGTGACCGCCTTGCTCGCGCTCTACGACAAGATCAACCTAGGCAAGGCCGACATCGCCTGACATTCCCGGTCGGATAGGCTGCTATCCGGCATCACCGTAACTCCGGCGGATCAGGTCGCCGGTCTGCTCCAGCGACGAGCTTTGCGGTGGTTCGGCATCCGGCATATCGGCGACCAGTTCGGCGGTCGCCGCGAGTTGAAGATGTCGCTCGCTGAGTACCCGATGCGCGGTATAGGCCGCGTCCGAGCGCGCGGAAACGGCAAGTACCCGTTCCTGCGCAGCCCGGTCTTCATGATACGTGGCCCGATCACGCCACGCTGCGGCGTTCGTATCCGTCTGTGCGATGTCGTCGGTCATACTGCATTCCGCCGGATGTCAAACTTGATCTATCTTAGTCGCTCCTTACACCATTATGTTTGTTAACGTATCGTTTCTGGCTGCATCTACCTCATGCGGCGGGGCGGCTCGGCGCCTGCCAGCCACCACCTAGCGCACGGAACAAGTCGACTTGCGCCCCTGCGATCCGCGAGTCGGCGGCGGCGAGGTCCGTGTCCGTGTCCGCCAACGTACGCTCCGCGTCGAGGACGTCGAGGAAGTCGATCTGGCCTTCGCGTTGACGGGCACGGGTGATACGCGCGGCGGTGGCGGCATTGTCGTGCGCGGATTGCAACTGCGTGCGGCGGTCGAGTTCGCGGGCGTAGTTCGACAGCGCGGTCTCGGTTTCCTCGAGTGCGGTGAGGACGCTGCCGTCGAAATTGGCGAGTGCGCCGCGCGAGTCCGCTTCGGCGCCGGCGATGCGCGCGCGCGCGGCGGACTGGTTGAGCGACCAGTTCAGCAGCGGGCCGAGCAGCCAGCGGATTGGGCCGCCGGTAAAGATGTCGCCGACGCTGAGCGCGGTCGAGCCGATCGACCCGCCGAGCGAGATTTGCGGATAGAGTTGCGAGGTCTGGACGCCGATCCGTGCGGTCGCGGCTGCGAGGCGACGTTCGGCGGCGTGGACGTCGGGGCGGCGGGCGAGCAGCGTCGCGCCGTCACCGATCGGGATCGGCTGGTCGAGGCGGGGCGTGGTGGTGCGCGCGCCGGCGGTTGCGGGCAAATCCTGCGGGGTGCGGCCGGTGAGCGTGGCGAGGCGGAAGAGCGCGGCTTGGCGCTCGGCCTCGATCTGCGGAATGTTGGCGGCGCGCTGGTCGCGCAGGGCTGCGATCCGGACCTGGTCGAGGCGGGCTGCGCGACCCGCGTCGACGCGCTTGCCGGTCAGCGTGTTCGACTTGTCGAGCAGGTCGACGATCCGCCGGGCGACTACGAGACGTTCGGCGGACGAGGCTGCGTCGACATAGGCGCGGGTTGTTGCCGCGACGATCGAGACGCGGACGGCGTCCGCATCCGCCTGCGCCGCGCCGACGTCACCGCGGGCGGCTTCGACGTTGCGGCGGACCCGGCCGGCGAGATCGACCTCGTAGCTGACGTCGAGTCCGACATCGTAGGTGGCACGCTCGCGGTCGAGGCCGGGCAGGTTCTGGAGTTGCGAGGTGCGCGCGTAATTGCCGCTCGCGCCCGCGTTCACCTGTGGCTCGCGGTCGGTCTTCGCGCCGCGCAGGGAGGCGCGGGCGCTATCTAGCCGGGCGACGGCCACGCGCAGGTCGGTGTTGGCCGCGAGCGCGTCCGCGACAAGGCCGTCGAGGACCGGGTCGCGGTACATCCGCCACCAGTCGTTGTCGGGCGCCGTGGTTACGGTGGCAGCGTTCGCGGTGACGAACGACGCCGCCGCCTTGGGTGGGGTGATCGGCGCGACATAGTCGGGGCCGGCGGCACACGCGGCGAGCGTCAGCGCCGAGAGGCTCGCGAGGAGGGCGGACTTCATGATGCTGGTCCTATTCGGCTGGCTGAAGGGTCGCGGCGGGACCGTTGGTCTCCGGGGCTGGCTTGCGGCGTTCGAACCGCAGCGCCAGCGCCCGTGCGACGACATAGAAGGTGGGCGTGAAGAGCAGGCCGAACCCGGTCACGCCGATCATTCCGAAGAACACCGCGGTCCCGAGCGCCTGGCGGAGTTCCGCACCGGCACCGGTCGCGATCACCAGCGGCACAGCGCCGAGGATAAACGCGAAGCTCGTCATCAGGATCGGCCGCAACCGGTCCTTCGCCGCGCGTACCGCCGCCTCGACCGGGGTGAGGCCGTCCTGTTCCTCGGCCTGCTTGGCGAACTCGACCACGAGGATCGCGTTCTTCGCGGCGAGCGCAATCAGCACGACCAGGCCGATCTGCGTCAGGACGTTGTTGTCCATCCCCCGCAGGTTCACGCCGGTCATCGCGGCGAGCAGACACATCGGCACGATCAGGATGATCGCGAGCGGCAACGTCAGGCTCTCATATTGCGCCGCGAGCACGAGGAAGACGAACACCACCGCCATGCCGAAGACGAGCGCGGCGGTGCTGCCGGCGGCCTTTTGCTGGTAGGCGATGCCGGTCCATTCATGCGCGTAGCCTGCCGGGAGCGACGCATCGGCGAGCTTCTCCATCGCGACCAGCGACTGGCCCGACGAATAGCCCTTGGCGGTGTCGCCATCGACCTCGACTGCGGGGAACAGGTTGTAGCGGACCACGCGGTACGGGCCGGTCTTGTCCTTGAACGTCGAGACCGAGCCGACCGGGACCATCTGGCCCGAGTTGGAGCGCGTCTTGAGGTTGGCGATGTCCGCGGTGGTGTTGCGGAACGGCGCGTCGGCCTGCGCGGTGACGCGGTAGGTGCGGCCCAGCAGGTTGAAGTCGTTGACGAACGCCGAGCCGAGATAGACCTGCAACGCCTCGAACACGCGCTCGGGGGGGACGCCCAAGAGATTGGCCTTGGCGCGGTCGACGTCCGCGAAGATGCGCGGGGTGGCGGTGTCGAAGAACGTGTAGATTTGGGCGAGACCCTTGGTCTGGTTCGCCTGGCCGATCAGCGCATAACTCGTCTTGCCGAGGTCGGCGTAACCGTGGCCGCCCTGGTCCTGCACCATCAGGCGATAACCGCCCGCCGAGCCGATGCCCTGGATCAGTGGTGGCGGGACGATCAGCAGGCGCGCTTCGGTGATGTCGCCGGTCGCCTTCTGCGACTCCGCCATGATGCTGGCGAGCGTGACGCCGAGCTTCTTGCGCTCCTCGAAGCTCTTCAGCGGGATGTAGGCGGCGGCCGAGTTGGGGGCGAGCGTCTGCGAGGGGCCATCGAAACCGGCAAGCATGACCGCGCCCTTGACGCCGGCGAGCGGCAGGATGCGCTTGGCTACCTTCTGCATGACCGCGTCGGTGCGCTCGACCGAC
The DNA here is from genome assembly GCF_004795835.1 of Sphingomonas sp. PAMC26645. Classification (NCBI taxonomy): domain Bacteria; kingdom Pseudomonadati; phylum Pseudomonadota; class Alphaproteobacteria; order Sphingomonadales; family Sphingomonadaceae; genus Sphingomonas; species Sphingomonas sp. PAMC26645. The sequence goes on along the minus strand of NZ_CP039249.1, from coordinate 3,427,812 downwards.
GAGCCGGGCGGAAGCTGGATGACGGTCAGGAAGTAGCCCTGGTCCTGTGCGGGAACGAAGCCGGAAGGGGTAATCGTGAACACCCCGACCGTGACCGCGATCAGCGCGGCATAGGCGATCATCATCCGGCGCGGCGCGGTGACCAAGCGCGCGGTGAGGCGGGCATAGCTGTCGCTCATCCGCTCGAAGCCGCGGTTGAAGGCATCGCCGGCGCGGCGGACCGTACGGGTCAGGCGGTTGCCGGAGTCGGCGGGTGCGGTCGGCTTGAGCAGCATCGCGGCGAGTGCCGGCGACAGTGTCAGCGAGATCAGCAGCGAGATGATCGTCGCGGTCGAGATCGTCACCGCGAACTGGCGGTAGAACGCTCCTGAGAGACCGGTGAGGAACACGGTCGGGATGAACACCGCGCACAGCACGAGCACGATCGCGACCAGCGCGCCCGAGACTTCGTCCATCGACGTACGCGCCGCTTCGAGCGGGGAGAGCCCGTGTTCGAGGTTGCGCTCGACATTCTCGACCACGACGATGGCGTCATCGACGACGATGCCGATCGCGAGGACGAGGCCGAACAGCGACAAATTGTTGAGGCTGTACCCGGCGGCGGCGAGCACCGCGAAGGTGCCGATCAGCGAGACCGGGATCGCCACGATCGGGATGATCGCCGCGCGCCACTTCTGCAGGAAGACGAGGATGACGAGCACGACGAGGACCATCGCCTCGAAGAGCGTGTGCTTCACCGCGTCGATCGACTGCGCGATGAACTCGGTCGGGTTGTAGATGACCTTGTATTCGAGGCCCTTGGGGAAGCGCTTGGACATGCTCTCCATCTCGGCGGTGACGGCCTGCGCCGCGCCGAGCGCGTTCGAGCCGGGACGCTGGAAGACCGCGGCGATGACCGTGGGCTTGCCGCTGAGATAGGTGTTGGCGCCGTAATCCTGCGCGCCGAGCTCGACGCGCGCGACGTCGGAGACGCGGACCTGGCGGCCTTGCGCATCGGTGCGGATGACGACGTCGGCGAACTGCTTGGGATCGGTCAGGCGGCCCTGCGTCTCGACGTTGAGCTGGAACGCGCTGTTGCCCTTGTCGTAGGGTGGCTGGCCGAGCGTGCCCGCGGCGACCTGGACGTTCTGCGCGCGCAACGCCGCGACGATCTCGCCGGCGGTGAGGTCGAGCGCGGCGGCGCGGCCTGGGTCGATCCAGACGCGCATCGAATAATCGCGCGCACCGAACAGCTGCACGTCGCCGACGCCGTCGATGCGGCTGAGGCGATCGCGGACCTGCGTCAGCGCGTAGTTGGAGATGTAGCCGCGATCGAGCGAGTTGTCGGGCGAGACGAGGTTCACGACCATCAGGAAGTCGGGCGACGTCTTGCGCGTCACCACGCCGAGACGCTGGACGTCTTCGGGCAGGCGCGGGACGGCGACCGCGACGCGGTTCTGGACGAGCACCTGCGCGGCGTCGAGGTTGGTGCCGATCTTGAAGGTGACGGTGATCGTGACCTTGCCGTCGCCGGTCGATTGCGACGACTGGTACAGCATGTTGTCGACGCCGTTGATCTCTTGTTCGATCGGCGCGGCGACGGTCTCGGCGACCGTCTCGGCGGAGGCGCCGGGATAGGTCGCGCTGACCGTGACGGTGGGGGGGACGATGTCGGGATATTGCGACACCGGCAGTGTCATGTAGGCGATCGCACCGACGATCGTGATGATCACCGCGATCACGCCCGCGAAGATCGGCCGGGTGATGAAGAAGCGCGAGAAGCGCATGGGAATTTCCTCGGTAGAGGGAGGCGGACACGCGCCAACACCACCCCGGCGACAGGGCCCCATCGAAGTATTACTTCGATGGGAACCCAGGCCGGGGCCCAGTTGGGCGAACCGCAGTGATTACATCGAAACGCTATCCCACCTGGGCCCCGGCCTTCGCCGGGGTGGTGGTTACTTGGCGAGTGTAGCCTCGCCCGAGATAGGCTGGACCGAAGCTGGCGCCGTCGTACCCGAGGCGACCACGATCCGGCCGACCTTCGGCGCGACGGTCGCACCCGGCATCGCCATCTGCGTACCCTGGATAATGATCCGGTCGTTCGGCCCGATCCCCGAGCGCACGATGCGGAGCCCATCGACCACCGGGCCGAGTTCGACCGGCTTCTGGCTCACGACGTTCTTCGCATCGATCGTCAGCAGAACCTTCCGCGCCTGATCGGTCTGCACAGCGTCGTCGGGTACCAGTAGAGCCTGCCGTGTTCCCGCGCTCGCTAGGCGCATGTTGCCGAACATCCCCGGCGTCAGGAAATACCCGGGGTTGGCGAGCACCGCGCGGCCGCGGATCGTGCCCGATCGCTGGTCGAGGCCGTTGTCGGTGAAGTCGAGCTTGCCTTTCCAGCGATGCTCGGTCTCGTCCTGCAACTGGATCTCGACCGCCGCCGGCGTCGCGCCGGGCTGCCGTGCGCGCTGCGTCTTGAGGTACAGCGCCTCGGAGCCATCAAAGGTGAAGTAGATCGGGTCGAGCGCGTTGATCGTCGTCAGCACCGTGCCGCCGGTGCCTTCGCCGCCCGCGACCTGGTTGCCCGCATCGACGCGGCGATCGGAAATGCGACCGCCGATCGGGGCGCGAACCTGCGTGAAACCGACGTCGAGCGCACGGGCACGTTCGCGAGCCTGCGCCGCGGCGAGCGCGGCCTGCGCCGCTTCAAGCTTGCCGCGAAGGGCATCGACCTCGCCAGCGGAGACTGCCTCATCGGCGACCAAACGTTGTGCGCGACCAAGATCGGTGCGGGCCAGCGATAGAGCGCTCTTGGCACTGGCAACGTTGGCGTGTGCCTCAGCCAAGGCCGCCGCGAACGGGCGGGAGTCGATCGTGAAGAGCAGCTGCCCCTTGCTGACGATCTCGCCGTCGCGGAAATGGATTCCGGTAACTTCGCCGGCAACGCGCGGACGGATCTCGACGGTCCGGCTAGGTGCGAAGCGGCCGACATAATCGTCCCATTCGCTGACCTGTCGCACCAGCGGCGACGCAACCGTAACGGAGGCGGGCGGGGGTGCCGCCATCGCCGCGTCGGGATGATCGAATAGCTTCACGCCGACCGCACCGAGCAGCGCGATCGGTACGAGCACCATCGCGCCGCGCTGCCATGCCGGCCGTCGGTGACGGTCCGCGGGCGGCGACGCGACGACGTCGGCGTCGTTCGCGGCCGTGATCGTGGTAAGTTGGTTCACGCTGCGATGCTCCGCTTCTGCTGGATGCCGACGCGCATGCCGGTCACGCTCTCGACGAGCGTTTCGATCTGTGCCTCGGCAAAGCCGGCGGCGAGGAAGCCCTGGATCTCGGCCATCGGCAGCGCGAAGCCACGGCGCCAGGCGTACACCGCCATCCGCCGCAACGCTTCGAGCCGGGGGTCGGCGAGCCGCGACGCGGTGCTGAGGCCGAACAGGCTGCCCATCGCCCGCGATATGCGGCTCGGGCCGGACAGGCTGCGCAACGTGTCGCGCTTGGCGAGCGCGATGACGCTCCATTCCAATGCCGAGAAGCCGGTCGGGGCAGGGGCGGCGACCGTCTGCGTGCGGCTGGTGACGGGCGAAGCGAACATGTTGTCGAGGTCGAGATAAGCCATGGGATTGTCCCCCTTTTGATCTTGGGCAAGCGCTGGCCTTCGTCGGTGGACGGTCCACCGACGTCAGCTGGTCGCGAGGCGTGCGCGGTCGTTGCCGGCACATCACCGTGCCGCGCTTGCCCGCTTGGAATTTTCGGAAATCAGGCCGAAGCCGTCTTAGGTTTGAACCGTGGTCATGGGTTGGTGTCCCCGGCTGCCCCCTCCGAAGTAGGAGAGAGCTTCGATACCAGTCGGTATATAAACCTGGCGTTCATCTAGTCAACAAGACTTTTGTACCGGCCGGTATTTTTTTCTGCGGCGCGGTAGAAAGCGTGTCTATTTGGTTGGCCACATGAGCATGCTCGTCTCGACGAGCTGCTGAAGTTCGGTGCAGCTAGCGCCCGAGCCGGCCTGGATCGACAGCCCCTGCATGATCGCGAAGAGGTAGCGCATCAGCGCGTGCGACTCGAGGCCATCGGGGAACTCGCCCGCGGCCTTGGCTTCGTCGAACCGCTTCATCAGCGCGGCTTCGGACGACGCTCGACGCTTGGCGACTTCTGCCTTGATCGGCTCGGCTTCCGCGCTGCACGCAACGCTGCTTATGACGCTCAGGCACCCCTTGGGATCGCAGGTGCTCATCTGCATCTGCAACGCACCGCGGAGCAGGTTTTCCGCTACGGCACGCGCGGTCGGCGCGTCGAGCGCGGACGTCATATAGGCGAGCTTCTCACGCTCGTAGAGGTCGAGCGCCTTGTGGAACAGCGCCTCCTTGTTGCCAAACGCGGCGTACAGGCTGGGCTTGGTGATCTTCATCTCGGCGGTCAGTTCCGCCATCGATGCGCCCTCGTACCCGTTGCGCCAGAACACGCGCAACGCACCCGCCAGCGCTTCGTCGAGATCGAACTCGCGGGGGCGGCCCTTGGGGGCGGTGAGCGTGCAAAGCCTATTCATACCGTTCGGTATATAGTGAGAGCGCGCAAAAGGTCCAGTGACTGGAATATGTTGCCGGGGACGCTCACCGACCGACGGCGGTGTAGGCGAACCCGGCCTGCTCGACGTCGGCGCGCTGATAGACGTTGCGAAGATCGACCATCACCGGTCCGGCCATCACGCGCTTCAACCTCGCCAGGTCGAGCGCGCGATAGGCGTCCCATTCGGTCACGATCACGACTGCGTCGGCACCTTCGGCCGCGCCGTAGGCGTCCGCGCAATAGACGAGGTCGGGCATCATCGCCTTGGCGGGCGCCATGCCTTCGGGATCGTGCGTACGGACCGTCACGCCGGCGTCGGCGAGCGCGGTCGCGATCGCGAGACTCGGGGCGTCGCGCATGTCGTCGGTGTTGGGCTTGAACGTGAGGCCGAGCAGCGCGACCGTCTTGCCGCGGGGATTGTCGCCGAGCGCGTGGAGGACTTTCCGCCCCATCGCGCGCTTGCGGCTGTCGTTCACCTTCACGACGGCTTCGACGATGTGGACCGGGGTGTCGTAATCCTCGGCGGTCTTGAGCAGCGCCAGCGTGTCCTTGGGGAAGCACGAGCCGCCATAGCCGGGTCCGGCGTGGAGGAATTTCTTGCCGATCCGGTTGTCGAGCCCGATCCCGCGCGACACGTCCTGTACGTCCGCACCGACCGCCTCGCACAGGTCCGCAATCTCGTTGATGAAGGTGATCTTGGTCGCGAGGAACGCGTTGGCCGCGTATTTGATCAGCTCCGACGTGCGGCGGCCGACGAACAGGATCGGCGATTCGTTGAGGTACAGCGGACGATAGACGTCGCGCATGACCTGCTTGCCGCGCTCGTCCTCGGTGCCGATGACGATGCGGTCGGGGCGCTTGAAGTCGCCGATCGCGGCACCTTCGCGCAGGAATTCGGGATTGGAGACGACCGCGACGTCGATGTCGGGACGTTTCTCGCGGAGGATCGCCTCGACTCGGTCGCCGGTGCCGACCGGGACGGTCGACTTGGTCACGACCACGGTCGGGCCGGTGACGGCGGCGGCGATTTCCTCGGTTGCGGCAAACACATAGCTGAGATCGGCATGGCCATCCCCGCGGCGCGACGGCGTACCGACCGCGATGAAGATCGCGTCGGCGTCCGCGACCGCGCTGGCGAGATCGGTGGTGAAGGTCAGCCGCCCCGCGGCGACATTGGACGCGACGAGCTGGTCGAGGCCGGGCTCGAAGATCGGCATGCGGCCGGCATGCAGCGCATCGATCTTCGACTGGTCCTTGTCGACGCAGATCACGTCATGCCCGAAATCCGAAAAGCAGGCGCCGGACACCAGGCCGACATAGCCAGAACCGATCATCGTGATGCGCATGGACGTTCCCCGTAAAAGCCGCGCGACCTATCGAGACTAATGCGCGCGGGTGCAAGCTGGCGGGCGCAACCAAAGCGGAGCATACCGGTTGAAACTTCGACCAAATGGCATCGCAAAACAGGAGAGAGACGATGGCTGACGACTCCAAGCAGGCAGTCGATGACGGTGCGAACGCAAGCAAGGCGGCAACCGACCGCGCGGCGGATGCGGCCAAGGGCGCGGCGGACGCGATGCGCGAGAATGCCGGGAAGGCGCGCGATGCGTTCTCGGAGAAGGTCGTCGATCCGGCGCGGCGCGCAGGCGAGGCGATGAAGGAGTCGGGCGGCAAGATTGCCGAGGGCGGCGCGACGATCGGCAAGGCGATGATCGACCAAGCCGAGCAGAACGCGCGCGAGGCCTTCGCGGCGATGCGCGAGGCGGCGAGCGCCAGCGACCTGACCCAAGTGATGAAGATCCAGGGCGATTATCTGCGCGAGCAGAGCCAGCGGAGCATGAGCCAGGCACGCGAGATCGGCGAGCTGATCATGAAGTTCGGGAAGGATGCGGTTGCCCCGTTGCAGGGCGGCGGCATCAAGTAAGCCATCCGGCCGATACGTCGCTCTCCGTTTCGGGTGGAGCGGCGTACGGACGAGCAAGAACGCCGCCGCTCCGACACTATGACGGAGCGGCGGCGGACCAGCCTCAATTATTTCTGGCTTACACGAACAGTCCGACGAGCCAGTACGTGCCGGCGCCGATCAGCCCTGCGGCGGGCAGCGTCAGTGTCCAGGCCACGACGATGTTGCTCGCGACATTCCAGCGGACGGCGGACAGGCGCCGCGCGGCGCCGACTCCGACGATCGAGCCGGTGATCGTGTGCGTCGACGATACGGGAATGCCCCAGAACGTCGCCGCGAACAGCGTGATTGCGCCGCCGGTCTCTGCGCAGAAGCCTTGTGCGGGGGTGAGGCGGGTAATCTTCGAGCCCATCGTGTGGACGATCCGCCAGCCGCCCGACAGCGTGCCGAGCGCCATCGCCGCCTGGCAGGACAGCACGACCCAGAGCGGCACGTGGAATTCGCCGCCGATCAACCCTTGCGAATAAAGCAGCACGGCGATGATTCCCATCGTCTTCTGCGCGTCGTTGCCGCCGTGGCCGAGCGAATAGAGCGCGGCGGAGATCAGCTGGAGCTTGCGGAAACGCTTGTCGACGCCGAGCGGGGTGAGCTTGAGGCTGGTCCAGGCGACGATCAGGACAAGCACGAGCGCCAGCATCAAGCCGATCGCGGGCGAGGCGAAGATCGCGAGGACGGTCTTGATCACGCCGCTCCAGACGATCGCGCCGAAGCCGATCTTGGCGATGCCGGCGCCGAGGAGCCCGCCGATCAGCGCGTGGCTGCTGCTCGACGGGATGCCGAGCACCCAGGTGATAACGTTCCACGCAATCGCACCCATCAGCGCGGCGAAGATCACCTGCGCATCGATGACGTTGGCTTGGATGATCCCGGTGCCGACGGTCTGCGCGACGTGGAGCCCGAAGACCGCGAACGCGATGAAGTTGAAGAACGCCGCCCAGAGGACTGCGTATTGCGGCTTCAGCACGCGCGTGGAGACGACGGTGGCGATCGAGTTCGCCGCGTCGTGCAGGCCGTTCAGGAAGTCGAACAGCAGCGCGATGCCGATGAGGCCGATAAGGAGCGGGAGGGAGAGGATCATGCCGCCGCTCCGGACGCCGTCGGGCTCCCCTCCCTAGAAGGGAGGGGCAGGGGGTGGGTCGGTATGGGGCGGGTGTCACGATCCGTCTCGGGCCGACCCACCCCCAACCCCTCCCTTTCAGGGAGGGGAGAGGACAATGTCGTCACATCAAGCATGGTCGATGACCAGCCCCTGGATCTCGTTCGCGACGTCCTCGAAGCGGTCGACGATCTTTTCCAGGCTGCTGTAGATCTCGCGGTTGATGATGAAGGTCATCGGGTCCGCACTGATCTTCGAGGCCTGGAACAGCGCGCGCAGGCCCGTGTCGTGGATGTCGTCGGCATGACCCTCGATCTGGATCAGCCGTGCGGTCAGATCGTGCAGCCGCCCCGCATTGGTGCCGAGCGAGCGGAGCAGCGGGATCGCTTCCGCGGTAATCCGTGCGGCCTCGACGATGATGCCGGCCATGTCGCGCATCTGCGGCGAGAATTCGGTGACCTCGTACAGCGCGATCGCGTTGGCGGTGCCGTTCATCTGGTCGATCGCGTCGTCCATCACGCCGATCAGGTCGGTGATCGCGCTGCGGTCGAACGGGGTCACGAACACGCGGCGGACGTCCTGGAGAACCTCGCGCGTGATATCGTCGGCCTCGTGCTCGCGCTTGACGATCTCGGCGATCTGACCGTCGATCGAGCCTTCGCCGTGGAGCAGCCGTGCGAGCGCATCGGCGCCGGCGACCAGGGTCGCGGCATGCGCGTCGAACAGTTCGAAGAACCGTCCCTGCTTCGGCATCAGCGACTGGAACCAGCCCAGCATCGGAATTCTCCTTTTCGCACTCGTGCGCACGACGGGTAAGATACGTTGCGCGAGCGACGCCGGGATCGGCGGCTCACGGAAGGCAGCGATCAGCGCCTTCAGGCCGGGCTCATTGACAGCCTCCGCCGCGCGATCAAGCGTAAACCAGCGTGTGTCGCGCTGATGACGCTCGGGCCAGTCCTCGACCTGCTCGACGAAGGCGAGTGGAAACACGGTGACGATCATGTCGCGGTAGCGGCCGGTGCGGCGGCGTTTGCGATAGGCGAATTGTCCCACGGGCGAGGGGCAGGGGATGCCGCGGATGCCGGCTTCCTCATACGCCTCCTGCGCGGCGGCTTCGTGGCTGGCGAGACCTGTGATGGGGTTGCCCTTGGGGATTACCCAGCGCCCGGTGTCACGCGAGGTGATCAGCATCACGCGGGCGTGGCCGGCTTCGTCGATCACATAGGGAAGTGCGCCGATCTGCTCGATGGTTCGGGTCCTCGCACCCGCAGAATCGCGGGGAAAGCCCGAAGCTTATACCCGGTTTTTACGCAAGGATAGCGGCGCAGCGGAGAGTTTTCGGACCGCCACCGCGGGTCCATTTCTGTCCCATTGCCGGACGCCGCTACCTTAACCACCTTTGTCACTGGTCGAATTGGTAAACGCGACGTTAACGTTTGCATCATGACCAGACGCCTAGTCCTCACCAACGAAGCCGCCCGCCATCCGCTGCGCCGTTCGCTGCCGCCGCCTGTCACCGCGAGCGCCAAGAACGACGATCAGGACGTGAAGCTGTTCCTGTTGAGCTTCGCCGCGTTCTTCACGTGCTTCTACAGCTTCATTTTCTGAGAGAGCCGGGCGTAATCCTCCCCTTGGCGGGGAAGGATACTCAACCTCGAAGCGTCGGCAAACACCCGATTGCGTCGTCGTCGCAGGCCCGGTGCAGCTTCTGCGCGAGCCATGCCGAGACGAGGCACATCGCCGCGACGAGGAACAGCATGTCCTCGGGCGTCACGCCCATCGCGGTGATGCCGATGACGAGGATCGAGCCGATCGTCATCGCGCCCGAATTGACGACGTTGTTCGCCGCCACGGTGCGCGCCGTCTGGTCCTTCTCGACGGTCGTGGTCAGGAACGCATAGAGCGGCACGACGAACATTCCGCCGGTGATTGCGATCGCCAGCAGCGTTGCCAGCACGGGGATCGCACCCGGCTGATGGATGAACCCCGCCCAGTCGTAATAATGTCCCGGAGCCGCCGGCGTCCAGTTGCGCGCCAGGATCGAGAACAGCACGACGAAGCCGCCCATCGCGATCACCGATGCGGGCGAAAACTTCGCGGAAATCCGCCCGCGCAGCATCGAGTTGATCACGACCGAGCCGATCGCGACCCCGACCGAGAACACCGCGATCACGAAGCTCGCGACTCGCTCGTCGGCGGTCAGCACGTTCTTCACCAGTGGCGGGAAGACGATGATCAGCACCGCGCCGATCGTCCAGAAGAAACTGATCGCGACGATCGCGAGAAACAGTCGCGGGATGTGCAGCGTCGCGCTGATCAGTCGCCACGAGGCGGTAAACGGGTTGTAGTCGAGCTTGAGCGGCGGGCCTTCGCGCGGTGCCGGCGGCACCTGGCGGCCGGAGAACCAGCCGATCACGGCAACGATCAAGACGCTGGCAGCTGCGCCCTCAATCGGAATCCAGCCTGCCGTCACCGTGCCCAGCAGGATCGCTAGATACGTTCCGGCCTCGACGAGACCGGTGCCGCCGAGCACGTCGCAGGGTTTCAGATGCTGCGGCAGGATCGCGTATTTGATCGGCCCGAAGAACGTCGAGTGCACGCCGAGGCACAGCACCGCGCCGAGCATCAGCCCGATCCCCAGCGACGGATGTCCTGCGCGTGCGACCATCAGCCCGGTCGCGCCGAGCAGCATGATGCCGATCTCGACCGTCTTCACGATCCGGATGATCCGCGCCTTGTCTTCGCTGTCCGCCAACTGCCCGGCGAGCGCGGACAGCAGGAAGAACGGCAGGATGCCGAGTCCCGTCGCTAGCGCGTTGAAGTTCGCCTCCATCTTCGGATCGTTGAAGACGGCATAGGTCGCGAACAGGACCATCGAGGTCTTGAACAGATTATCGTTGAACGCGCCGAGAAACTGCGTGGTGAACAGGGGCAGGAAGCGACGTTGCTTCAGCAACCCGAGGGCATTGAGCATGACGGGAAATAGCCCTGATCGTTGCGGTAATGTGTCGAACCCTTAGCCGAGCGTCATCCGCACGCCAACGTTAAACCGGTTTCGCCCCGCGACCGACCGGTATAGGGGTGGCGGGTGCTGAGCTTGCCTAACCTCCTGACATTGTCGCGGATCGTCGCGGTGCCCCTGCTGGTCTGGTTCCTGTGGTGGCCCGACTGGGAGGCAGGGTACGGCATCGCCTTCGTGCTGTACTGCCTGATGGGCATCACCGATTATTTCGACGGATACCTCGCGCGGTCGAGCGGCGCGGTGTCGCGGTTGGGGATCTTCCTCGATCCGATCGCGGACAAGATCATGGTCGCCGCGGTGATCCTGATCCTGGTCGGCACGCGCGATATCGCCGGCATCCATGTAATCGCCGCGCTGGTGATCCTGTTACGTGAGATCGCGGTGTCGGGGCTGCGCGAGTTCCTGGCGCAGGTGCAGGTCTCCGTGCCCGTGTCGCAACTGGCGAAGTGGAAGACTACGCTGCAGCTCGTGTCGCTCGGCGGGATCATCCTTGGCGGTTCGGTACCCGAGATGGTCTGGGTGCATACCGTCGGCATCGTCGCGCTGTGGGGCGCGGCCGTCCTTACGTTGCTGACCGGTTGGGATTATCTCCGCGTCGGCCTCAAGCACATGGACTGAAAATGACGATACGGATGGTCTATTTCGCCTGGGTGCGCGAGCGTATCGGCACGGGCGAAGAGTCGGTCGAACCGCCGGCAAGCGTCGTGACGGTGGCGGATCTGGTGGACTGGCTGGCCGAGACGAGCCCGGCGCATGCGGGGGCTTTCGAGAACCGATCGCGGTTGCGCGCGGCGATCGATCAGGACTTCGTGCCGCTCGATACGCCGATCGGCCGCGCGCAAGAGATCGCGATCTTCCCACCGGTGACGGGCGGATGATCCATATCTCGGTCCAGCAGTCGCCGATCGATATCGCCGCTGAGATGACACGCGCGGAAGCGGCAGGGGCGGGCGCGGTGGCGACGTTCACCGGGCTGGTGCGTGCTGACGACGGGGTGGGGACGCTCGAACTCGAACATTATCCCGGCGCGACCGAGGCGGCGTTGCTCAAGGTTGCGGAGGGTGCGATCGAGCGTTGGTCGCTGAGTGCGGCGATTATCGTGCACCGCGTCGGGCCGATGCATCCGGGGGAGCGGATCGTGTTCGTCGCGGCAACGGCGGCGCATCGCGGCGCCGCGCTGGAGGCCTGCGCGTATCTGATCGATCGGTTGAAAACTGACGCGCCGTTCTGGAAGCGAGAGACGCGCGGAGTCGAAGCTAGCTGGGTCGAAGCGCGTGATGTCGACCACGCCGCCGCGGCACGTTGGGATAAATCGAAGGGTTAAACCAGAGCTTGTTCTCCCGCGAGGGCGGGAGCCCAGACTGGGTCGCCGCCTTCGAGGGGAAACAAGAAACGGGCCGCAAACCCATTCGAGATCGCGGCCCGCAGTCGCATTAGCCCAGCTTCGGAACACTCATGCCGTTGGTGAGATGAACGACGCCGTTCGTCTCCTTGATGTCCGCCGTATCGACGTACGACTTGATACCAGCCGTGTCGGTCAACTCGATGTTGCCGTTCGGCCCGAGTCCTGCGATCAACGGCTGGCCTGCCAGCGTCGTCAACGTGGCCTTGCCGCCGCCCGCAGTGATCTGCGCCTTCAACTGATCCGCGGTCAGCGCACCGGCGACGACGTGATACTTGATGATCGTCGCAAGCGTCGGTGCCGACTCAGGCTTCAACAGCGTGTCGAGCGCGCCGGCGGGCAGGCGCGTGAAGGCTTCGTCGCTCGGTGCGAACAGCGTGTACGGGCCAGGACCTGCGAGCGTCGCCTGCAACTTTGCGGCGGTCACCAGCTTGGTCAGCGTCGCGCGGTTCGGCAGCGTCGGCAGTGCCGCTGCGATGGTCGTGGTTGCGGCCGCAGTCGGGGCGACGGGCGCGCCGGGCTGTTGCGGAGCAACCGCCGTGCCAGGTGCCGCCGGAGTGGATGGCGTCGCTGGCATCGCCGTCTGCGGTGCGGCCGGTGCCGCAGTCCGCGGCGCGGTTGGCGCTGCCGTCTGGGCAGTCGCACCCGTGGCAATAAACAGGCTCGTTGCCGCAGCAATCATAAGGTTGGTCTTAACAGTCATCTGCAACTCCAGAGATTGTGATTGGGACGAATGAAACTCGAACGATGGAATTTGGGGATAGAGGCGGCGATCTCAACTATTTCACCGACAGGCCGTAGCATCGGTACGATGAACCGAGCCTGTCTAACTCATATTTAGCTCAGTTTAGGGACGATTACGCCGTTTACGACATGGACGACGCCGTTCGACTGGCGGACATCTGCCGTCTCGACATAACTCTTGTTACCGTTGACGTCGGTTAGCGCGATGACGGCGCCTACCATTGTCGCAGTGATCGGGTCACCCTCGACCGTGGTCAGCGTCGCGGTGCCGCCGCCTGCAGCAATCCGCTGGCGAAGATCGTCGGCAGTGATGACGCCCGGCACGACGTGATACGTCAGCACTTTGGTCAGCGAGGCCTTGTTCTCGGGCTTCAGCAAGGTGTCGACCATGCCGGGCGCGAGCCTTCCGAAGGCATCGTTGGTCGGCGCGAATACGGTGAAGGGGCCGGGGCCGGACAGCGTGCCGACCAGGTCTGCGGCCTTCACAGCGGCAACCAGGGTCGATAGGTTCGGCGCGGCGGACGCGTTATCGACTATCGTCCGCGTCGCCATCATCGGCACGCCGCCGACGGTCGGATTGGCGACTGCGGGCGGCCCGTTCGGTACCGCCAGTGCGGGATTGGCGGGCGTCGTCGAGGCGCTGGCCACGTCGTCCTTGGATTTGCCGCTGCACGCGGCGAGTGCCAGCGCGCTGGTCATCAGCAGCAGTGGAAGCGTCTTCGACATGGTTCGATCTCCAGCGGGAACTGGGAAACATACGATCGAAGGCCGAGTTGGTTGCGCAAGCGTGTCGATCTCGGGATGGGGTGAAGACTGAGCGCGCCCAGTTCGCAACGGTCTCCCATCCCTGAAAGGGCGGGGCAGGGGGTGGGTCGGCTTCCGCATCTTGGACCGTCAGCAACACAAGCTGGCGACCCACCCCCAACCCCTCCCTTTCAGGGATGGGGGTAGAAGTGAGCGATGAGAGTAAGTGCGTCCTACTGAACGTCGGCCAGCGCCTTCGCCATCAATCGGAAGTCCTTCTCCCGCGGGCTGGCCCTCCGCCACACCAAGGCAATCTTTCGTACGGCATTCTTCTCGTCGAGCGGCCTCGCGGTGATGTTAGTGTTGTCGAGGATTCCCGCCTTCAACGCCATTTCCGGCAGCATCGTGATGCCGAGCCCGTTGTCGACCATCTGCACGATCGTGTGCAGCGACGTACCCAGCATCGTCGCCTCCGCACGCAACTCCGGCCGGTTGCACGCACCCAGCGCGTGATCCTTCAGGCAATGCCCGTCCTCGAGCAACAACAACCGCGTCTCATCGATCGCCGACGCGGGGATTGCGGGCAGCGCGGTCGGCTCTTCGCCCGAGGGGTACGCCACGAACAGCCGATCCTCGAACAGCGTCTCCGACGTCACCTCGCCGCACGCATAGGGCAGGGCCAGCAGTACGCAATCGGTGCGACCGTTGTGCAGGCCCTCACATGCCGGACCGCTGGGCTCTTCGCGCAGGAACAGCTTTAAATCCGGATAGTCCTTCCGCAACCGCGGCAGGATCCTCGGGAGCATGAACGGCGCGATCGTCGGGATGACGCTCATCCGCATGTCGCCCGACAGCGGCTGGCCGGCGGCGCGCGCCATGTCGCCCAGTTCCTCCGCCTCGCGCAGCACGCGCCGCGCTTTGTCGGCGATTCCGTCGCCCAACGGCGTGAACCGCACGACTCGTCGGGTCCGCTCCACGAGCACCACGCCGATCAGCGTTTCGAGCTCGCGAAGGCCCGCCGACAGCGTCGATTGCGTCACGAAACACGCCTCCGCCGCGCGTCCGAAATGGCCGTGATCCTTCAGCGCAACCAGATATTGCAACTGTTTCAACGTGGGTAGGTAGGTCGCAGCCATTAATCGCCTCTATCGATCATCAGATGATAAATAGAGCGTTGGATCGATTACACCAGCCCCCATATACCGCATTGCACAACGACCGAGCGGGACAACCGCCGCGCTTGAGGATGCCTGGAGCCAAGTTTATTTCCAGGAGGCTTCCATCATGTTGACCATCGGCGACCAGTTCCCATCGATGACCATTCCCGTCCAGCAGGGCACCGCAGCGCTGCCCGCCGGCGAGACGCTCGACCTGACGACGGCCTATCCCGGCAAGTGGAAGGTGCTGTTCTACTGGCCGAAGGACTTCACGTTCGTGTGCCCGACCGAGATCGTCGGCTACAGCGACATCCGCGGCGATTTCGAGGATCGCGACGCCGTCCTGATCGGCGCATCGACCGACACCGCACATGTCCACCTTGCCTGGCGCAAGTCGGACGCGGACCTTGCCGCCGCGGACTTCCCGTGGCTCGCGGATAACGGCGCGAAGCTCGCCGACGCACTCGGCATCGTCGACAAGAACGAGCATGTCGCGTTCCGTGCGACCTTCATCATCGATCCGGACAACGTTATCCAGGCGGTCCAGGTCAACGGCCTGAACGTCGGCCGCAACCCCGCCGAGACGCTCCGCGTGCTCGACGCGCTGCAGACCGACGAGCTCTGCCCGTGCAACTGGAACAAGGGCGACGACGTCCTCCAGCTCGCTGCGTAACTGAAACTCCCCTCCCGTTCACGGGAGGGGTTGGGGGAGGGCGTGTCCATACGGACCGCCCTCTCTTTTTGTCTCTAGTCCCTCCCCCGACCCCTCCCGCAGGCGGAAGGGGAGCAGAAGGAATTATCATGTCGCTCAAGGAATTCGCAGGGCAACTGCCCGACTACGCCAAGGATATCCGCCTCAACGTCGGCTCGCTGCTGAACGAGACGCATCTCACCGACCAGCGCAAATACGGCCTGCTGCTGACCTGCGCACACGGCTCGGGCTACAAGCCGCTGGTCGAAGCCGCCGAGGCCGAATGCGCGCCGAAGCTCTCGCCCGAGGCCGCGAACGCAGCGCGTGCAGCCGCTGCGGTGATGGCGATGAACAACGTCTATTACCGGTTCACGCACCTCGCCGGGAACCAGGAATACCGCAACATGCCCGCCAAGTTGCGCATGAACGTGATCGGCCAGCCCGGCATCGACAAGGTCGATTTCGAGCTGTTCAGCTTGGCCGTGTCGGCGATGAACGGCTGCGGCATGTGCATCGACAGCCACGAGCAGATTTTGAAGAAGGCCGGCGTTACGGCCGAGGCGATCCAGACGTCGGTGCGGATCGGCGCGGTTATGGCCGCGGTTGCGACGGTCCACGCGACGCTGTGACCCTCTGTCCCCCTCCCGCTTGCGGTAGGGGCTAGGGGAGGGGCTGGCCTCAAGCACAAAGTCGTATTTGGCACGCCCCTCGCCCGACCCCTCCCGCAAGCGGGAGGGGAGCCGTCAGTGCCAGATAGCGCGGTATAGTCCGAACAAACTCGTGATCGTCAGGATCACGCCAACCAGCACCATCAGCGTCTTCGCCGGCACGCGCTTCGCCAGCATCGCCCCGAACGGGGCCGCCAGCACCCCGCCGATCAGCAATCCCACGGTGGCCTGCGTGAACGCCGCCCAGCCGAGCTGGGTGATGAACGTCGCCGAGATCGTCGCGGTCAGGAAGAACTCGGCGGTATTCACCGTGCCGATCGTGGTCCGCGGGGATGCGCCCTGGACCAGCAGGTTCGACGTCACCACCGGCCCCCAGCCGCCACCGCCCGCCGCGTCGAGGAAACCGCCGACCAGTCCGAGCGGCTCGACGATCTTCGGCTCCTTCTGCTTCGGCGGATAGCGAAGCCCGCGGTACAGCAGATACACGCCGATCGACGTCAGATACGCGAGGATGAACGGTTTCGCCGTGCTCGCATCGATGTTCGACAGCACGTACGCGCCCAGCACGCCGCCGATGACGCCCGGGATCATCAGCCGCAGGAACAGCGTCCAGTTGACGTTCTTGTGCAGCACATGGCTGATCCCCGACACCGCGGTGGTGAAGGTCTCGACGGTATGCACGCCCGCCGACGCCGCGGCCGGCGGCACGCCGACCCACAGCAGCAGCGTGTTCGAAATTACCCCGAACGCCATCCCCAGCGCGCCATCGACGATCTGCGCGGCGAACCCTACCAGGATGAACAGCAACAGCGTCTCGGAGCTCACGGTCGTCAGGTCGAACATCGGCATCCCCTCAATATCGCGCGCAGAGTGCAACGCGCGGGCTTATCCCACAACAAAGATAGGCTTTACCCCGATCCTGACCGGGTGAGGCGGCCCATGCGTGCGGTTCTGGAAATCGGGCGTTCGATACCCTAGATACGGAAATCGCGAAGGGGACTGCGGATGTCGAGCGGATTACTGGCCTATCTGGATTCGATCCGCGCCCGCGATCCCGCCCCGCATTCGCGCGCCGAAATCATGCTGTATCCCGGCGTCTGGGCGCTCGGCTATCACCGCATCGCGCACCGCCTGTACAAGGCGAAGCTCTATTTCCTCGCGCGCTGCGTCAACCACTGGTCGCGCTTCACGACGGCGATCGACATCCATCCGGGTGCGACGATCGGCCGCAACTTCTTCATCGACCACGGTTTCGTCGTGATCGGCGAGACCGCGGAGATCGGCGATGACGTGACGATCTACCAGTGCGTCACGCTCGGCGGCACCAGCCCTGACAACGGCGTGCAGGGCAAGCGCCATCCGACCATCTCCGACGGCGCGATCATCGGCTCGGGCGCGCAGGTGCTCGGCCCGATCACGCTCGGCAAGCGCTCGCGCGTCGGCGCCAACGCGGTGGTGACGCGTGACGTCCCGGCGGGAACGACGGTGGTCGGCATTCCCGCCCGCGCGACGACGATCGAGGGCGGCAACGCACCCGAAGTGCCGCGCTTCGTGCCCTATGGTACGCCGTGCAGCGAGATGTTCGATCCCGCCACGCAGAAGATGGAGATCATGCGCTGCGAGCTGGAGACGATGCGCAAGCGGCTCGACGCGCTGCTCGCCGACGAGCATCCAGAGGACCGCCGCGACCGCGCATGATGGTGAGTAACTGATGGGCGTCGTACCTTTCCCCACACCGTCCAAGGCGACGCAGGTCGGCTTCGAACGCCTCGAACTGAACCGGATCCTGGACCTTTACGGCCGGATGGTCGCTGCCGGACACTGGCGTGACTATGCGATCGATCTTGGCAAGGACGCCGCGGTATTCGCGGCCTTCCGCCGTGCTGCCGAACGGCCGGAGTTCAGGATCGAGAAACGCCCGTCGCTGCGTAACAAGCAGGGGATGTGGGCGCTGATTGGCGAGGGCGGCGCGGTGGTGAAACGCGGGCATGAGCTAGGGCCAGTGCTGGCCCCGGTAGAGCGCCGTTTCATGAAGCTCGTCGAGGACTAAGCGAAGTCCTAATCCTCTCCCGCCAGGGGGAGGTGGCTGGCTCTTGCCAGACGGAGGGGGAGGAAAGGGAAACCGCTGTTCCGTATCCTCCCCCTCCGTCGCTCCGTGCCACCTCCCCCTGGCGGGGGAGGATCGATTAGCCTCTCCACTCACAATTACCGGACCGGTCTCCGCTCAGATCAGAGCCCCCACGACAGTCGGATATACCCGAACTGCCCTGGCACGTCATAGGTGCTCGGGTCGTAGTTCGGTCCGGTGCAGCTGTAGCAGGCCGGCGGGTCCTGGTTGAACACGTTGTTCACGCCGATCGTCAGCCCCAGCCGGTTCTCCAGCCAACCCGGCGACAGCGTAACCTGCACGTCGCCGTAGAAGGTATTGTCGAGTATCTTGCCGTCCGCTTCCTTCACGCTCTTGATGTAGCGGCCGGTGAACGAGGCGCGGACCATGCCGATGTCCCAATCGACGACCGCATTGCCCTTGAACTTCGGATAGGACTGCTCGGGCGACCCACGCGTCGTACCCTGGTAGTTGGTGGTGGTGAAGCCGACCGTCGCCGGGAAGCTCTCCGCGTATTTCAGCAGGATGTTGCCGTTGAGCGATAGCCCGAACGTCCCGGCCGAGGTCTGCGGCGAGCGATAGACCGCGGTCACGTCGACGCCGCGGGTGCGGATGCCGCCGATGTTCTGCAACTGCGCGTTGATCCGCGAGATGATCCCGTTGGGCGTGCGGGAGATCGCCGCGCAGCTGAGGGCGTCCGCCGCCTGCGAACAGCGGCTGAGCGTCAGCGTCGCGTCGGTCGCCGCGATCGCGTCGTCGACCTTGATATCGTAGTAGTTGCCTTCGATGCTCAGCTGGCTGGCGATCCCGCTAGTCCGTGCCCAGCTTGGCGCATACACCGCGCCGAACAGCCATGTTCGCGACGTCTCGGGCTTCAACGCTTCATTGCCGCCGGTCAGTACGCTCAGCTGTCCGCCATTCGGCTCCTGATAGCTGCCGTTCGCGGGCACGCCGTTGGCGATGCAATTGGCGCGCACGGTCGCGGACGACTGGAACGGCGATCCGGCGACGTTGGTGCAGGGATCGTCGATCGCGGCGTCGGACCGCGATGCCGCGCCGAACAGTTCGCCGATGCTCGGTGCGCGGAAGCCCTGTGCATAGGACGCTCGCAACAGCAGGTCGCTGAACGGCTTCCACAGGCCACTGCCGGTATAGGTCGTGTTGCTGCCGCTGATCGAATAGTTCGAATGCCGCACTGCGCCGCCAATCTCGAGCGACTGGATGAGCGGCGTGTTGTGGATCAGCGGTACGCGCAACTCGGCATAGACTTCGTCCGAGTTAAAGTGTCCACGTGCCGGTTGCGCCGGGATGTCCGCGCCGAGCCCTGCGGTGATCAGCGGATCTGGCGTGAAGCTGCCATATTGGACGCGGTGCTCATAGCCCGCGGCGAGACCAACGGCGCCGGCGGGAAGGTCGAACAGGTCGCCCGAGATATTGGCGGTATAGTCCTCCAGGCTCTGCGAACTGCGCGCACGCTCGTCGAACGCGATGTAACCGAGCATCGCCGGCGTGACCGAGCCTGCACCGCCGAAGATGTTGAACGGCACGCATGCCCCGGTGCAGTTCGCGACCGGCCCAAGTGCCTGGGCGAGATTGGCCGCGTTGATGTTGCCCGTGAACAGCTGCTTGGCATCGTTGAAGCCGAGGACCGCGTTGACGTCCCAGTAGAACTTATGGCTGCCGACGTTGAACGAACCGTCGAGCGTCGCAGTCGCCG
Organism: Sphingomonas sp. PAMC26645; assembly: GCF_004795835.1. Lineage (NCBI taxonomy): Bacteria > Pseudomonadati > Pseudomonadota > Alphaproteobacteria > Sphingomonadales > Sphingomonadaceae > Sphingomonas > Sphingomonas sp. PAMC26645. Next base: position 3,407,941 of record NZ_CP039249.1, on the reverse strand, counting down.
ACATCGTGTCGACGGTCTGCGAATAGGTGCGCTGTCCAGCCTCGACGAGGCGACGACGTACCGTCGAGTAGTTCGCCGGACCATTGCCTGCGCCGCCCGCCGACAGCGTGTAGCCGAACGGATTAAAGGGGTTGGTCGCATCGACCGAGATCGTGTCGAGCAGATTGCCATTGCCAGCGTCCGGCCCGATCACGAGCGGCAGGAACGCCGCCTGGTTTTGCGAATTGCGCCGCGTATAGTTCATCTTCACGCGCAGGTTCACGTTGTCGGTGAGTTCCTGCTTGGCGCTGACGAAGAAGCCGTAGCGCTCGGACGGGGTCAGGAAATAGTTGAACGGCGAGAAGTTGAAACGATCCGCGGGCGTGAACTCCTTGAAATCGCTGTTCGGGCCGGTCGGATTGGCGGCGTCGTAGCGTGGCCGCCCGAGAATTGGCGCCGACTTCAACGTCAGGTTCCGGCCACCGACCTGGAAGAATCCGTTGGGGGTAGCGCCCGAACAGCCACCGATCGGCTCCTCGCAGGCGCGCTGGCCGGGATTGGGGAACTGCGAAATCTTTCGATCGCGCGTGCTGACCGCCTCCTGCTTCACGTAGCTGCCGCCGAACACCACGCTCGTCCGCGGCGCCTGGATGCCGTAGCTGACGTTATAGTCCTGCGTATGGCCGTCGCCCTGGCGGAACGTGCCGAACTGCGCGGACGCCTTGAGGCCCTTCTGCTTCAATTTGGTGATGACGTTGACGACGCCGGCCAGCGCGTCCGATCCGTAGAGCGGCGACTGGCCCGACTGGAGGATTTCGATCCGCTCGATCGAGCCGACCTGGATCGTGTTGAGATCGACCGTCGAGGGAATGCCGCTCGCCGATGCGCCGTTGACGAAGCGAAGCCCGTCGACCAGCACAAGCGTCCGCTTGGCCGTCAGATAACGCAGGTCGATCTCGGCCGACCCTGCGCCAACGCCGCCACCGTCGGGCGGATTGCCGATGTTACCCGAATTGTTGACCTTCGAATTGAGCCCGCCGGCCGCGCTTGGCAGCCGCTGGAGAACGTCGGCGACCGACGAAAGCCCGGTGCGCTGGATCGACTGTGCATCGACCGTGACGACGGGCGAGGGCTGGTCGAGCGGACTGCGGCGGATGCGCGATCCGGTCACGACGATCTCATCTCCGCCAGCCTGGTCTACGGATGGATCGGCGGCCTGCACGCCCTCTGCGGCCGGTGTCGTCACCGCTTGTGCGAAGGCCGGCATCGCTGCGAGCATCGCCACCAATGCCAACCCGCTGGCGCCGGCATATTTGCTCGCGCCCGTGAACGTCTTGAACCCACGCTTCAACATTTTTCCCCTTGTCCGCACCCCAGCAAACATCCGCTCTCTTATCTTATGTATGCGAATGATGGCTCAGGGGCGTAACGAAGCAAGGGAAGATTGCGAAATGCGACAACTTTGTTGCTAAAAGTGTCCTGCGTGTTGCGCGCAGGACACGCCTGTGATCAGACCAGGACGGGCGCCGCGGCACGATCCGCTTCACCGAATACGCGCAGATACCGTGCGATCTCCGTGGGTTCGCCGGTAGCCTTCGCCGGATTGTCGGACAGTTTTACCGCCGGGCGGCCATTTGCGGCAATCACCTTGCAGACCAGCGAGATCGGCTCGAGCGCGGCCGCGCCGTCGGGATCGCAACCGCGGAAGTCGTTGGTCAGGTTGGTCCCCCAGCCAAAGCTCATCCGTACGCGGCCGTGAAAATGGCGATACGTCTGCTCGATCGTGTCGATGTCCATCCCGTCGGAGAAGATCAGCAGCTTGGTCTTCGGATCGACGCCCTGCTCCTCCCACCAGCGGATGATCTGCTCGCCGCCCGCGATCGGCGGCGCGCTGTCGGGACGGAAGCCGGTCCATTCCGCCAGCCAGTGCGGCGCGTTGCGCAGGAACGCGGTCGTCCCGAACGCGTCGGGGAGGGCGATCAGCAGATTGCCGTTATAATGTTGCCGCCAATGCTCGAGCACGCGGTATGGCGCTTCGGCGAGGTCGGCGTCACTGTTCGCCAGCGCGGCGGTCACCATCGGCAGTTCGTGCGCGTTCGTGCCGATCGCCTCCAGGTCGGCGTCCATCGCCAGCAGCACGTTCGACGTACCGATGAATCGATCGCCGAGCCCCTCCTTCAGCGCCTCGACGCACCAGCGCTGCCACAGGAACCCGTGCCGCCGCCGCGTGCCGAAGTCCGACAGCACGAGGTCGGGCAGTTCGCGCAACCGCTCAACCTTCTCCCACAATTTGGCCTTGGCGCGCGCGTAGACGATGTCGAGCGCGAACCGGCCGCGATCACGCAGGGCCGCGCGCGACTTCAGTTCGTTGATGATCGTCAGTGCGGGAATTTCCCACATCGTCGTGTGGCTCCAGGGCCCTTCGAAATGCAGTTCATACTGCCCGTCGACCTTGCGCAGATCGTAGGCGGGCAATTGAAACTCGGCGAGCCACGCGAGGAACTCGGGCCCGAACATCTTCTGCTTGCCGTAGAAGCTGTTGCCCGCGAGCCAGATCAGCTCCTTTTTCGCGAACCGCAGCGTCCGCGCATGATCCAGTTGCGCGCGCAACTCGTCCTCGTCGACGATCTCGGCGAGCCGCACGGTCTTGGTCCGGTTGATGAGCGCGAAGGTGGCGTTGACGTCGGGATAGGCCTGCCGAATCATCTGCAACATCAGCAGCTTGTAGAAATCGGTATCGAGCAGGCTGCGGACGATCGGATCGAGCCGGAAATTGTGATTGTACGTCCGGGTGGCGATATCGGTCACGGCCATGCGCGTGGGCTCCTGCGTTGCGTAGGGGCCGGGTGTCCGAGAAGACGCGTTTGTGTCAAGCAGCGGGCAAAGGAGACAGGCGATGGCGCGGTTCGTGGTCGTGGTGGATACGCAGTGGGATTTCATGGCGGGCGAGGGCGCGCTGAGCGTGGTGGGGGCCGACGCACTGGTCGCGCCGATGCAGGCGTGGCTGTCGGCTCTCACGTCTGACGAGGTTGCCGGCGTCCTGTTCACGTTCGACACGCATTTCGTCGAGACCTACGCCGCGTCGCCCGAGGCGCAGATGTTTCCAATCCACTGCGTGCGAGGGACGCGAGGGTGGGGCAACATGCTCGACGTCGCGCTGGTCGACCCGGCGATCCCAGCGTGGCGGATCGAGAAGGGCGTGTTCGACATGTGGGCCGAGCCAGGGCTTGCAATCGAGGATGCGCGGGATGCCGAGCGGCCGACTATAGAGCGCGGGGCGTTTTTCGCGGACTTGGCGGCGAGGGGCGTCACCGATGTCGCGGTGATCGGCGTCGCCGCGGACTACTGCGTCCGTTGGGCCGTCGATGGACTCATCGCACACGGCTTCGCGGTGACTGTGCCGGCGGGGCTCACGCGCGGTATCGAGCGGCAGATCGATGCGGTTGCGGCGGAAGATTTTGCGGGGGCGGGGCTGATCGTCGAACGGGCCAGTACGCCGAACGCAACGTAAGATTGTTCTCCCGCGAAGGCGGGAGCCCAGGCTGGATCCCCGCCTTCGCGGGGAAACATGCTAGTGCCGACTGCCGATCGGCACGCGTCACGCCATCGCCGCAAGTAGCCGCCCGACATCCACCGTCGCGAACGAGGCGAAGTTGTCTGCCACCCCGAACGGCAGCAACAGCGTGCGATCGTGGACAATTCCGCCGCAGCTATACACGACGTTCGGCACATAACCGTCGCGTTCGGCCGGGCTCGGCACGATCAGCGGATCGGTCATCCTCGCGAGCAATTTGGTCGGGTCGGCCTTGTCGAGCAGGCACGCACCGATACAGTAATTGCGCACGCTCCCCACGCCGTAGGTCAGCACCAGCCAGCCTTCGTCGATCTCGATCGGCGATCCGCAATTGCCCATCTGGATGAACTCCCACGGCCATTTCGGCTCGACGATTTTCGTGCCGCCGTCCCAGGTCAGCAGGTCGTCCGACGTCAGGTACCAGATGTTCTCGTTATCCTGCCGTCCGAGCATCGCATATTGGCCGTCGATCTTGCGCGGGAACAACGCCATGCCTTTGGTCGCCGATACGGCGCCGCGCATCGGTTGCATCTCGAACGTCTTGAAATCCTCACCGCGCAGCAGTTCGCAGCGCGCTGCAGAGCCGCTGAACGCGGTATAGGTGCCAAGATACTGCACCTTGCCGGCGTCCTCGAACCGGACGAGGCGAAGGTCCTCGATCCCCTGATGCTGGCTCGGCAGGATCGGAAAGATCACTGTCTCCGACAATTCGCGACTGCCACCGCATTCCAGTCGGGTGGGACCGCCATCGGTTGCGCCCTGATCGGTCGGTGTGACCCGCGGTGGCACTGCGGTCTGGCTCGCGGGATCGACCGAGAAACCGTCGTCGGGCGACCAGCTCCCGGTGCGGAACGTGACCGACGAGACATGGCCTTCGCCGATCCCGCGTAGCGACAAGATGAAGCGCAGGCCGCCTTCGGGGGCGTTGGCTTGGTCGGGATCGAGCACCATGCTCGGGTTGAACAGCGCCGCCGCCTCGAACGAATATTCGCCGCTGAGATACGCGCCAATCAGCAGTTTCTGGTCGGTGTCGATTTCGCGCGGGTCCTTCAGCACCGCCATGATCTCGCCGAACCGGTGCAGGAGAAGCTCGTCGACATCGCGGTGGCGCTCGTCGAGCGACTCCATGACGCGGCGACGCTCGGCGCGAAGTTCGTCTGGCGAAAGCGACAGCACGCGACCGATCACGCGGGCTGCGCGGGGGTGGCCATCGACCTTGAACGCGCCGGGATATTCGATGTTGAACGGCCGGATGACGGTCCGCGAAGGGTCGGGTCGCAACTGGATATTGGAAAAGGCGACGAGTTCGGCATCGGCCATGGTCGGCTCCAAGTGACGCGCCGCCGTCGCGCCGGAACGGACGCCAGGACACCGCGGGGGGTACTTCGCACTGAACGCCGAAACCACCGCCTTGGCTACATGAATTCCCCGTCACGCGCGGCTGCCGAAACACCGCGGAAAACTTCGCCTGTCACACCGCCGGCTCGATCATTCGACGACCGGTGCACGAAGGACGCGGTATGCAGGCTCAACCATCACGACCCGGCAATTGTGCGATCGGCCGCCACATGCCGCGATCCCGGCACCGCGACGTAAAGGGCGAGCCGATCCAGCGCTCCGCCTGCCGGTGTTGCGGTGCGGCGATCGTCAAGTCCGCGGTCAGTCGTCGCTGGATTGTGTCGGGCATGCTCGGCTGATTCGACCGCCGCCCTTAGCGTCAGGGGTCGCGACGTTCCGGGGGCGGGGCGGTCGGTTCGTCCGAGCCGTTCCGCCACGTCTCGCCGCCCGCGCGTGGGAGTTCGCCGTGGGTCAGCGCGCCGTCATGGTTACGGTCGAGCGCGGCGAATCGCGTTGCCGCAGCCTTGGCAAACTCGCTCGCGTCGATACCGCGGTTGAGGTTCGCATCGGCGGCGATCACCGGCTCCGGCAAGTCGAAGAAGCCGTAGCGCGCGGCGCCGATGCGTTCATGGGCGGTGGCGGTGCTCTTCTTGCTGTCGCCATTGCCGAACTGCATGCCCTGGCCACCGGACCCGCCACTGCCTCGACCGCCACCGCCGCGTCCGCGTCCGCCACGGCCTCGCTCGCCACCCTCGGACCTTGGCCCACGTCCGCCAGACGCCACGCGGATCTCGGGGACCAGGACGTTTTCGTAGTAAGCGATGTCATCGGGATCGATCTCGCCGTCCTTGCCGCGATCGAGCACGGCGAAGAAACGCGCGGCATCATGCTGGAATTCGGCCCGCGTGATCCGCCCGTCGCCATCGGTATCTGCGCCCGCGAACCACAGATCCTGCGCCGCGCCCGGCTTCAGCGACGCGCGAAAGGGTTCGCCCATCGGGCTGATGAACAACTGGCCGCGGCCATGCGCCGGACCATGTCCGCCATGCGGTCGCGGGGTCTGCGTGGCACATCCGGCCAGTGCGGCGACGAGGCCGAAGTAAAGGATACGCATGCAATCTCCCGAGATGCCGTGATATTCGTCTGACACGGCGATCGTTGCCGCGATGTTTCGGCTGACCGTGGCCCAGTTCAGATCGGCAACGTCACCCGCGCGAGCAACCCGACGCCGGGGCGGTTCTCGATCGTCGCATCGCCGCCGTGCGCGCGCGCCACCGCGCGGACGCTGGCCAGACCAAGCCCGCTGCCGCCGGTATCGCGGTTGCGCGATTGCTCGGCACGGAAGAACGGCTCGAACGCGCGGGCAAGATCCGCTGGCGCCATGCCCGGTCCAGAGTCGCACACCTCGACGATCGCCACGCCACCTTCGCGGCGCACCTCCACTTCGGCATGGCCGGCATATTTGACCGCGTTGCCGACCAGGTTCGCGATCAGCGCCTTCAACGACGGCGCATCGCCCTCCAGCGCGAGCGGGTCGCCCGGATGCAACGCCACCGCATCGCCGCGATCGGCAAAGTCATCCGCGACGCTTTCGGCCAGCGACCGGAGATCGAGCCGCTGGCGGCGGACGTGCCGGGTCATGTCGCGGACGAATGCCATCGCCGAACCGATCCGCTCGCTCATCTCCTGGATGTCGCCCTCGCTTGCCGCACGGATATCCTCAGGCGCCTTTTCCAGCCGCAGCGACAACCGCATCAACGGCGTCCGCAGATCATGCGCAACCGCGGCGATTAGGGTCGTCCGATCCTCGACATAGCGGTTCAACCGCTCCTGCATCAGGTTGAACGCGGTCGCCGCCTCAGCGATCTCGGGAGGGCCGACGATCGGCAGCGGTTCGGCGCGCGGATCCCGTCCGAGACGCTCGGCGGCGGCGGCGAACAGCGCGATCGGCTTTACCACACGCCGTGCCATCACCCACGCCACCGCCGCGGCGACCACCATCGCAACCAGGAACCACAGCACGATCCGCATCCGCCAGGGGCCGATCGTGGTGTGCGTCGGCCGGATCACGCGCCAACGCCCGTTCGGCGTTTCGATCGACACGACGAACGGGCCGAACAGCGCATTGTCGAACGATTGCGGCAGATGCCCCGAACGGCCCATGCCGAGCGGCAGCGGCGGCCGGAGTGCGCCCGCGAACAGCGGCATCGCCGACCGCTCGGTCTCGACGGTCACCTTGGTTCGCGCCAGTCCCAGATCGGCGGCGATCGATTCGGCGAGCCTAGCGTCGCGCGGATTGTCGGTCAGGTGGGGTGGGCCGGTGGCAATCTCGACCTTGAGCTGCCCGGTCGGATCGCGCCCTGTCCGCGCGACCGCAGCGACGCGGTTGGCCGTGAAGATCTGCGGCCGCGGTGGCGGCATCAGCAACACGATCGCGAAGTTCAGGATTTGGACCAGCAGCACGGTCGTCAGCCCCAGCACGAAGATGCGCAGGAACATCGGCCATGACCGCTGAGGGGTGCGCCGGATCGGCTGGTCGATCCTGGCGACTCTGGCCGTTGGGTCGAGCATCACAGGCGCACCACGCGGGGAACGAAGAAATAGCCCTCGTTGCGGATCGTCCGGATGATCTCGTCGTCGTGCGAGCGCAGCTTGCGGCGCAAGCGGCTGACCTGCACGTCGATCGCGCGATCGAACGCGTCGGTGTCCGGCCCTCGCGCCGCCTCCAGCAACGCATCGCGCGCCAGCACCCGCCGTGGTCGCTCGACGAACGCGCGCAACACTGCGAACTCGCCGTCGGTCAGGTCGATCAGCGTGCCGTCGGGATCGAACAGCTCGTGCGCCGCGAAATCGACGCGCCAGCCGAGGAACCCGAACGCCCGGCTGTCGCCTGCATCGTGCATCTCGCGTGCCCGCAAAGCGGCGCGCACCGTCGCCAAAATCTCGCGCGGGCTGCACGGTTTGGACAGATAATGGCTCGCACCGATCTCCAGCCCCAGGATCCGGTCGGGCTCATCGCCCAGCGCGCTCAGCATCACCACCGGCGGCGCACCCGTCCGCGCCAGCCGACGGCACACCGACAGGCCGTCCTCACCGGGCATCATCACGTCGAGCAGGATCAGCGACACCGCACACCGTGCCAGCACACCGTCCATCTCCTGCGCATTCGTCGCGGTCTCGATCTGATAGCCATGCATGCCGAGACTCTCCGCCAGCAGCGTGCGGATCATGTGGTCGTCATCGACCACCAGCAGCACGGGTTTCGCAAGGTCGGGCACGGGACGTGGGATCATCCGCCGGTCCTGCCGCGTAAGTGTGTTCGAGATATTTCCGCGGACGGTCCGACGTGAGTCATTTCTCGGAGCGCCTGGCTGCAACGAAATCGATGAACGCGCGCAGTGGCGCCGGCAGATAGCGCCGTCCCGAATAATAGAGGAACGGACCCGAGAAGCGCTGCCACCACGGTTCCAGCGCCGGCACTAGCGCACCGCTGTCGAGATGCGGCTTCAGCCAATCCTCGAACAAATGGATGATGCCGGTTCCCGCCAGCGCTGCATCGACTGCGAGATCGGTGGCCGCGCCGACGCGGACGATCAGCGGTCCGCCGGGCTCGACCTTGACGATCTCGCCGTCGCGCTCGAACTCCCAGGGCATCATCGAGCCGCTTGAGAACTGGCCGCGGATACACGCGTGGTCGAGCAGGTCGCGGGGATGCACTGGCGTGCCGCGACGCGCGAGATAGTCGGGGGACGCCGCCGTCGCAAAGCGTTGCTCGCGCGGGCCGATCGGCACCGCGATCATGTCCAGTTCGAGCCGTTCGTCGTAGCGGATGCCGGCATCGCACCCCGCCGCGAGCATGTCGACGAAGCTGTCCTCGGCGATCACCTCCAACCGGATATCGGGGTAGGCGGCGAGGAACGCCGGTACGATCGCGGGCAGGACCAGCCGCGCGGCGCTGACCGGCACGTTCAGCCGCAACGGTCCCGCGGGCAAATCGCGATAGCCGTTGACGACATCCAGCGCCGCCTCGACTTCGGCAAGCGCAGGCCCGAGCCGGTCGAGCAGGCGCGCACCGGCCTCGGTCGGCGCCACGCTCCGCGTCGTCCGGTTGAGCAACCGTACGCCGAGCCGCGCCTCCAGTCGGCGAACCGCTTCGCTCAGCCCCGACGCACTGCCGCCGCTGATCCGTGCGCCATCCCTAAAGCCGCCCGCCCGCGCGACGGTCACGAACGCGGAGAGATCGCCTGCATCCACTGCCATTGTGCGTGCTCCCGTACAGCCCGTGCCGATACTGCCGCGTTATCGTAACAGCCAACGCGGTCCATATGAAGGTCACACTTCGAAAGGACCGGATCATGACCACGCACGACATTACCATTACCGCCCCGCTCGCAGGCCGCACCGTCAACCGTCTCGGCTACGGTGCCATGCAGCTCGCCGGCCCCGGCGTGTTCGGGCCGCCCAAGGATCACGACGCGGCGATTGCGGTCTTGCGTGCGGCGGTCGCGGCCGGCGTGGACCATATCGACACGAGCGACTTCTACGGCCCCCACGTCACCAATCGCCTGATCCGCGAGGCACTGCACCCATATCCAGACGACCTCATGATCGTCACGAAGATCGGTGCGCGGCGGGGACCTGAAGGCTCATGGGATCCTGCTTTCTCGGCGGCGGACCTGACCAGCGCGGTGCACGATAATCTCCGCAACCTGGGGTTGGAGACGCTCGATATCGTCAATCTGCGCGCGATGTTCGATGCGCATGGACCCGCCGAGGGCTCGATCGCCGAGCCGCTCGCGACGCTCGTCGATCTCCAGCGGCAGGGGTTGGTCCGTCATATCGGGCTCAGCAACGTCACGCCGACGCAGGTCGCGGAAGGGCGCGCGATGGCGACGATCGCCTGCGTGCAGAACCAGTATAATCTCGCGCACCGTGACGACGACGCGCTGATCGACGATCTGGCGGAGGCGGGGATCGCGTATGTCCCGTTCTTCCCGCTCGGTGGGTTCTCGCCGTTGCAGTCGACCGCGCTGTCGGACGTCGCGCGGGACCTGGACGCGACGCCGATGCAGGTCGCGCTCGCGTGGCTGTTGCAGCGTTCGCCGAACATCCTGCTGATCCCCGGCACGTCGTCGGTCGGTCATCTGCACGAGAATTTGGCGGCGGGGGACATCGTGTTGCCTGCCGACGCGATCGCCACGCTCGACCGGATCGGCATGGACGCTGCACTCGACTAAGCATTTCCGTCCGATCGCGCGGACGGCTAACGCAGCGTCATGGCCAAGAAACGCTACCTCACCGCGACGCTGCCCGACGGGTATGTGAAGACGATCGGCCCGACCGCGACGCCGTTCACGCATTATTGGCGGATCGTCGCGGTGCTGGCCAACGGCAAGACCGAAATCTTCTGGGGCCACACCAAGTTGCTCGTCGAGGCGAAGAAGAAGCGCAACGCACTTGCCGAGGCCGCGGCGCAACGTGGGTGGCAGCGCTATGACTTCGAGTTCGTCGAGCTGGTGGCCTGCGACGGCTGATATCGTCCGCCGTTCAGGCGGGCGGCAACGCCTTCACCAGGTCGAGCACTTGCCCCGCCAGCTCCATCCGACAGATCAGCAGGTCGGGCAGATACGGATCGGCGCAATTATAGACGAGCGGTGACCCATCGACGCGGCTGACATGCAGCCCGGCTGCCTGTGCGACCGCGATCGGTGCGCAATTGTCCCACTCATATTGCCCGCCGGTGTGGAGATAGATGTCCGCCTGGCCGCGGACCACTGCCATTGCCTTCGCGCCTGCCGAGCCCATCGGCACGAGCGTCGCCCCCAACGTCTCGGCGACCGCCATCGCTTCGCGTGCAGGCCGGCTGCGGCTGACCAGCATGCGAAGCGGGTTGCCCGCGGGTTCCAGCGGCTTCGGCGCACCCGAGGTAAGCGTCATCCCGAGCCCGGGCAGCGCCACAGCGCCCACGACGGCCACACCCTCGATTGCAAGCGCGACGTGCACCGCCCAGTCGGTCCGCCCTTCGCCATATTCGCGCGTGCCGTCGAGCGGATCGACGATCCACGCGCGGCGCACCGAACACCGATCGCCCGTATCCTTCTCTTCCTCGGACAGGATCGCGTCGTCGGGCCGCGCCGTGCGCAGCATCCGCATGAGGAAGGTATTGGCCTGCTCGTCGCCCGCCTTGCCAAGGTCCTTGCCCGTCAGCCCGCTGCTTTTCTGCAACGCGAGCAATATCTCGCCTGCCTCGGTGGCGAGGCGTTCGGCGAGACGGACGTCGCTTTCGATGACGGTGTTGGTCATGGGGCTCACTTGAGCGGCATGATCTGGCGGACGATGAACGCGGCGGCTTCGGCCGGTGTCATCTCGACCGTGTTGACTCGGATCTCCGCGTTCAGCGGCGCCTCGTAAGGGCTGTCGACCCCGGTAAAGTTCTTCAAATCGCCTGCCCGTGCTTTCTTGTAGAGACCCTTCACGTCGCGACCTTCCGCCACATCGAGCGGCGTGTCGACGAAGATCTCGATGAACTCGTCCGCCGGCAGCATCGCGCGCACCATGTCGCGCTCGGCACGGAACGGCGAGATGAACGCGGTGAGCACGATCAGCCCGGCGTCCGCCATCAGCTTGGCGACCTCGCCGACGCGCCGGATATTCTCGATCCGGTCCGCCTCGGTGAAGCCCAGATCCTTGTTCAGCCCGTGGCGGATGTTGTCGCCGTCGAGCAGGAAGGTGTGCCGGTTCATTAGGTTGAGTTGCTTCTCGACCTCGTTGGCGATCGTCGACTTGCCCGCACCCGACAACCCGGTGAACCACAGCACCGCCTGTTTCTGGTTCTTCAGCCCGGCATGCGCCTCGCGGCCGATGTCGGTCGCCTGCCAATGGACGTTCTGCGAGCGACGCAGGCTGAAATGGACCATCCCCGCCGCGACGGTCGCATTGGTGATCTTGTCGATCAGGATGAACCCGCCGAGCACCTTGTTCGGCGCCGCTCCCTCCTGCGCATAGGCCTCGAACACGATCGCGCGGTCCGTCGTGATTTCCGCGACGCCGATCGCGTTCAGCTCCAGCGTCTTCGTCGCAAGCCGTTCCATCGTGTTGACGTTGACCTGATATTTCGGCTCGCGCACCGTCGCCGACACCATCTGCGTGCCGAGTTTCAACCAATAGGAGCGGCCGACGATCAGCGGTTCGTCGTCCATCCAGACGATCGTCGTCTCGAACTGGTCGGCGGTTTCGGGCGGCGCGTCCGACGCCGCGATGACGTTGCCGCGCGAGCAGTCGATCTCGTCGGTGAACGATAGCGTGACCGACTGCCCCGCGACCGCCTCGTCGAGGTCGCCGTCGAGCGTCGTGATCCGGCTGATCGTCGAGGTTTTGCCGCCGGGCAGCACACGGATCGCGTCGCCCGGCTTGACCGTACCGGCCGCGATCTGGCCCGAGAAACCCCGGAAATCGAGGTTGGGGCGGTTGACCCACTGCACGCTCATGCGGAACGGCTTGGCCTGGTCGTCGTCGACATCGACGTCGACGGCTTCGAGATGCTCCATCAACGTCGGACCGGAATACCAGGGCATGGTTTCGGACCTGAGGGAGATGTTGTCGCCCTTGAAGCCCGAGATCGGCATCGGCGTGAACGCGGTAATGCCGATGCTCTTTGCGAACGCCGCATAGTCCGCGACGATCTCGTCGTAGCGCGCCTGGTCGTAGCCGATCAGGTCCATCTTGTTGACCGCGAGCACGAGGTTCCGGATGCCGATCAGGTGGGCCAGATAGCTGTGGCGCTTGGTCTGCGTCAGCACGCCCTTGCGCGCGTCGACCAGGATCACGGCGAGGTCGGCGGTCGAGGCGCCGGTCACCATGTTGCGGGTATATTGCTCGTGGCCGGGGGTGTCGGCGACGATGAACTTGCGCTTTTCGGTCGAGAAAAAGCGATAGGCGACGTCGATCGTGATGCCCTGTTCGCGCTCGGCGGCGAGCCCGTCGACGAGCAGCGCGAAGTCGATTTCGCCACCTTGCGTGCCGACCCGCTTGCTGTCCGCCTCAAGGGCGGCAAGCTGATCCTCGAAGATCATCTTGGAATCATAGAGCAGCCGGCCGATCAGCGTCGACTTGCCGTCATCGACCGAACCGCAGGTGATGAAGCGCAGCATCGTCTTGTTGCGATGCTGATCGAGATACGCGTCGATATCCTCGGCGATCAGCGCCTCGGTCTGATAGGCCGATTCCTGGATTGCGATGTCGCTCATCAGAAATACCCCTCCTGCTTCTTCTTCTCCATGCCCGCGCCGCCGGAATCCTTGTCGATCGCGCGGCCCTGGCGCTCGCTGGTCGTGGTCAACAGCGTCTCCTGGATGATCTCGGACAGCGTCGAGGCCGTACTCTCGACGGCACCCGTCAGCGGATAGCAGCCGAGCGTACGGAAACGGATCGATCGATCGACGGGCACCTCACCGGGTTCGAGGCGGAAGCGGTCGTCGTCGACCATCAGGAGCATGCCGTCGCGCTCGACCGTGGGGCGAACGCCCGCGTAATAGAGCGGCACGATCGGCACGTCGTTGAGTTGGATATATTGCCAGACGTCGAGCTCGGTCCAGTTCGAGATCGGGAACACCCGGATGCTCTCGCCCTTCGATTTGCGGGCGTTGTAGAGGTTCCACAATTCGGGGCGCTGGTTCTTCGGATCCCAGCCATGCGTTGCGGTACGGAACGAGATGATGCGTTCCTTCGCGCGCGATTTTTCCTCGTCGCGCCGCGCGCCACCGAACGCCGCGTCGAACCCGTGGAGGTTGAGCGCCTGCTTCAGCCCCTCGGTCTTCCACATGTCGGTGTGGAGTGCACCGTGATCGAACGGATTGATCCCGCGCCCGGCGGCTTCCGGGTTCTGGTAGACGAGCAGTTCCATGCCGCCTTCCGCCGCCATCCGGTCGCGCAACTTGTACATCTCCTGGAATTTCCAGGTCGTATCGACATGCAGCAGCGGGAAGGGCGGGGGCGAGGGGTAAAAAGCCTTGCGCGCGAGGTGCAGCATCACTGCCGAATCCTTGCCGACCGAATACAGCATCACCGGCTTGTCGGCCTCGGCGACGACTTCGCGCAGGATGTGGATCGCCTCCGCCTCGAGCCGTTCCAGATGGGTGAGTGTCTTCGCCATGATGTGTCTCCGCGGCGCCGTTTGCCCGGCGCAGGGCGGTGTCGGCAATCAATGCATTCTTCGGTCGGGGAACGCTTCGCTATCTCATGCCGCCAATGACGGCACTGCGCACCATGCACGATTTCGCGGCGAACCCTGCGCCGCAGTTGCCCGCCAGCGATCGACGCCGTACGCAACGCACCTGTTTCGATCCGTCTGGGACCATGCCGCCATGTCCGTTGCTTCGTTGAAAATGCGCTCCTGGTTGTTCGCGCCGGGCGACAGCGAGCGCAAGATGACCAAGGCGGTCGAGGGCAGCGCCGACATCGTTCTGTTCGATCTCGAAGACGCGGTGACGACCGAGAACAAGCCGCTCGCGCGCCAGACCGTCCACGACGTGCTGACCGCGCATGTCGCGCACCGCGCGCGGATGTGGGTGCGGGTCAATCCGCTCGACGGACCGTATACGCTGACCGATCTCGCCGCGATCATGCCAGCGCGTCCGGGCGGAATCATGCTGCCCAAGGTGGCTGGGCGGCAGGACGTTGAGCGGCTCGATCATTACCTGTCGGCGTTCGAGGCGGCGAACGGCATCGCGATCGGGTCGACCCCGGTGATCGTGCTGATCACCGAGACGGCGGAAGCGATGTTCCACACGGGAGACTATAAGGGCGCGCCTCGGGTGGTCGCGCTGACCTGGGGCGCGGAGGATCTGGCGGATTCGATCGGCGCGAGCGCGAACTGCAATCCGGATGGCAGCTACCGCTTCACCTATGAACTGGCGCGGTCGATGTGCCTGCTGGGTGCTGCGGCGGCGGGGGTCACCGCGATCGAGACGATCCAGGGGGACTTCCGCGATCTCGACACGCTGAAGACGCGCGCCGAGCAGGTCCGGCGTGACGGTTACCGCGGGATGCTTGCGATCCACCCGGCGCAGGTCGACGTGATCAACGCCGCCTTCACGCCGACCGAGGCGGAGATCGCCGAGGCGCAGGCGATCGTCGATCTGTTCGCGGCGAACCCCGGCGTCGGCACGATCGGCTACAAGGGTGGCATGCTCGACCGACCGTATCTGTCGCGCGCGGAGCATCTGTTGCGGCAGGTCGGGCGCGCGTGATCGGGGCGTGCTAGCCGACGCCCCATTCCGTCAGCAGCGCCGTGCCATCGGACGTGGGGGCGATCCGGCCCGGCGTGCGAGACAGGCGCGGGGCAGGGGTCGCCTGCCAGATGCCGTCGACGACGACACCGCGATCCGCCATGTGACGGTGCGTCGGCACCTCGTCGAGTTCCAGCACGGGTGCAAAGCAGGTGTCGGTGCCCTCCAGCGCATCGCACCAGTCGTGCCTCGACCGGGTCACGAACACTGCGGCGAAGCGTCGCGCGGTTTCGGGCCAGCGCTCGACGACCATCTGGTCCGCCGCGAGATCGGCGGGGAGCCCCAGCCGATCGAGCAGCTCGGCATAGAATTTCGGCTCGATCGCGCCGACCGAGACGTATCGCCCATCAGCGCAGGTGTAACACCGGTAGCACGGCGCCGCGCCACCGAGCAGGTTGCGGTCGCGGTCCATCGACATGACGCCGGCCGGGACCATTCCCGCGAATAGCGCCATCATCGACGAAACCCCGTCGACGATCGCCGCATCGACGACTTGCCCAAGCCCTGATCGCGCGCGTTCGAGTAGCGCCGCGAGGATACCGGTAACGAGATACAGCGACCCGCCGCCGAAATCGCCGATCAGGTTGAGCGGCGGCGGCGGCGGCGTTCCCGGCGCGCCGATCGCCGCGAGTGCGCCGCTGAGTGCGATGTAATTGAGATCGTGGCCCGCAACCTGCGCGAGCGGTCCGGTCTGTCCCCACCCGGTCATTCGCCCATAGACAAGCCGCGGGTTGCGCTTGAGCATCACGTCCGGGCCGAGGCCGAGCCGCTCCATTACGCCCGGTCGCAGCCCCTCGATCACGACGTCGGCGCGGTCCGTGATCGCAAGCGTCCGGTCTCGACCCTCCGGCGTGCGGATGTCGAGCGCAAGCCGCGCACGACCGCGGTCCAGCACGGGATTGCGAAAACCGCCGCCGACCCGCTCGATCCGCAGCACCTCCGCACCGAGATCCGACAACAGCATCGCCGCATGCGGGCCCGGCCCGATGCTGGCGAACTCGACGACCCGCAGGCCCGCCAGCGCAGTCATGCGCCGATACTCATCATTGCCATGCGATCCGATATCCGCGCTGTTCGGCTGCAAGGTGCGACCGATGCCGAACCGGAGTCAAGAAAGCGTCGGCGGGTCCAGCGGCACCATGTCCTTCAGCATGATGCCGGGGTCGGCGAGGATGGCCCGGTCGATCACCGCGCCGGCTTCCACCAGCTTGCGACCCTGAACGTAATCCTTGACCGCTCCCACGCAGTCCAGCGCGATGACACGGCCGTCGCGCAGGTACACGACCGAGAATTTGCGCGTCGCCAAATCGCCGCGCAGGACCGTGTCGTCATAGCCGATCGACAGTCCGACGGTCTGCAGCTTTAGGTCATACTGGTTCGACCAGAACCACGGCACCGCGTCATACACCGCTGGTTGGCCAACGATGTCCTTCGCCACGACGGTCGCCTGGTCGTTCGCATTCTGCACCGATTCGACACGCACTGCCGCGCCGCCGGCAAACCGGTTGGCGTGCAACGCGCAGTCGCCGATCGCATACACGTCCGGCACGCTCGTCCGGCATGCGCCATCGACGGCGACGCCGTTCCCACCCGCCGCACTAGCGTCGATCAGGGGCGCGACTTCGGGAAGGATGCCGATGCCGACGATCACCATGTCGGCGGCGATGACGGTGCCGTCCGCCAGCCGGACCCCGGTGACGCGGTCATCGCCAAGAATGCAGTCGACCGACTGCCTCAGCCGCACGTCGACGCCGTGCGCACGGTGCTCCGCCTCGAAGAAGCGCGACAAATCTTCGCCCGCGACACGCGCGAGTACTCGGTTGAGGGCTTCGAGCAGGATGACGGACTTGCCGAACTTGCGCAGCACCGCGGCGGCTTCGAGCCCGATATACCCGCCGCCGATCACGACCGCGGTCCCGACATCCGGCAGTTCGGCGATCATCCGGTCGGCGTCGGCGCGGTCGCGCACGGTGTGGACGCCGGTGAGATGATGGCCAGCGCAGGTCAGTCGTCTGGGCGTCCCGCCCGTCGCCCAGACCAACCGCCCATAGCCGATCGTCGTACCGTCCTCCGTCGTCGCGCTGTGATCGACCGGATCGACCGATACGACGCGCGATCCCAGCCGCAGATCTATGCGCTGTTCAGTCCAGAACGCCGCCTGTCGGATCAGGATACGGCCGAAGACCTTCTCGCCCGACAGATATTCTTTCGACAAGGGCGGCCGTTCATAGGGAAGCTCCGCCTCCTTGCCGACGATCAGGATCGATCCCTCGAAGCCGGTCTTGCGCAACGCGATCGCACACGCCGCTCCGCCGTGCCCGCCGCCGACGATGACGACATCGGCGAACACCGGCGTGTCCCGCGGCGCATCGCCTGTCATGCTGTCCATTTCGCTACCCTCGTTCACCTGGTGCCCGGTCGAGTAGCACGCCGATCTGCCCTCGTGGTGCGCATTCCTAGGGGCCATGTCGGATGACCTCAACTGCGGCCGCAGACCCGTGAATGCGGCGAACACCGTCACTTGCGCGAAGTTAACGTAAAGCGCGTGCGGTGTGTATTAGGCATCGTGGCCGGGCTCTGCGCTCGGACGGGGGATTGCCGAAGTGATTGCCGACGGAACTGCCGAAATACCCAAGGCCCATGCGTGGGACCCCGACCATCTGCGGCTTGCGGTCACCGCTGCGGGTGTCGCCCTGTGGGCATGGAACGTCGACACCGACGCCTTCACGATGGATGAGCGCGGCTTCGAGCTTTGGGGCCTCCCGTGGCGCGCCGAAGTCACGTTCGAGGAATTGTCGGCGCATATTCATCCGTCCGATCGCGACCGCGTCCACTCCGCCTTCGCCGCCACCCGCGCGGTACTCGGCAGCTACGAGACCGACTTCCGGATCATGATCGGCGAGGAGGTCCGCTGGATCTCCGCACGCGGCCAGGGCGAGGATGTCGGGATCGTCGGACGGACGATGTTCGGCATCTTCCTGGACGTTACCGGCCGCAAGCAGGCGGAGGAGGGCAACGAACTGCTCGCCGGCGAAATGAGCCACCGCGTCAAGAACCTGCTGGCGATCGCGAGCGGCCTGACCGCGATAACCTCGCGGACCGCACCCAATACGCAGGACATGGCGCGCGAACTGACCGAGCGCTTGAGTGCGCTGGGGCGGGCGCACGATCTCGTCCGACCATTGCCGGGCGGGCAGGGCGACGCGGCATTGCTTGGCGACCTGCTCTCGGTTTTGCTCGCACCCTATGACGACATGGGCGCCTTCAAGGGCCGCATCCGCGTCGCGGTCGAGCGCATGGGCGTCGGCGAGAATGCCGCGACCGGGCTGGGGCTGATCATCCACGAACTCGCGACCAACTCGATGAAATACGGCGCGCTGTCCGCACCGACCGGAACGCTCGACCTGTCCAGCACGGCGACCGACGACGAAGTGATCCTGACCTGGCTCGAACGCGGCGGTCCGGAAGTCGAAAGCCCGAATGCCGGGGAAGGCTTTGGCAGCAAGCTCGTCCGCCGTACCGTTGCCGGGCAGCTGGGGGGCTCGATCGCCTATGAATGGTCGACGGGCGGGGTGATCATCACGCTGACGATGCGGCGGGATCGGCTTTCGTCCTGACTGGCCTTCAACGCCCGGCCATGATCACCAGGATAGTAGTTTAGTACCTGATTCGGGTGCAGGAATACTGCGGAAACATCCGCGGTCCGATGGGTTATGTCTCTGGGCAATATGAGTTTCGGGTCTGCCGGAGCGCGAACTCCTTTGCCCGTGCGACCCTATCGTTTTTACCAGCGCGGAGCAGCGCGGGATATTCCCGCCGGCTTTGTCGTTTGAAGCCCCATCATCCACGTATCGAAGGAGATCATTCATGAACACCGACACCCTCAGCGGCGCAGCAACGGACGTCAGCGGCAAGGTCAAGGAAACCCTCGGCGGCGCGATCGGCGACAAGTCGCTGCAGAGCGAAGGCGCAGCGGATCGGCTGACCGGTACCGTCCAGAAGACGGTCGGCCAGGCCAAGGACGTCGTCGAAGAGAACATCCGTCCGCTGGTCGACTATGTCCGCCAGTTCTCGAAGGAGCGTCCGTTCACCGCCGCAGCAGTTGCCGGTGTACTGGGTATCGCCCTGATCAACACGCTCCGCGGCAAGTAAGCCTCGGCGTGTCGCGGCGGGGGCGCATGATCGCTCCCGCCGCTATACCGCTGTTTGAATTACCGAAGACGTACGACACCAAGCGCACGCATTCGTTGCGCTACTGATAAAAAAAGCTGCGGCTGGTCGATCGAACATCCGACGACCTCATCGCGAACTACGCAACACCAACGCGCTGCAATTGCGGACCGTGATCCACGGTCGCGCTGCCGAAGACCTATGTCGATCGGACTTCGGAGAGGAGACCCGCATGACGGATCATACGGATTACGAAACCGATTACGATTCCAACCTCGTCGTGGGACACCGCGAGCAGCGATCTGACGACGACTGGGACAAGGTCTGGAATACCGACGATCGCAACCGCGATACGCTCCGCAAGATTGAGTTCGGGCTGGCGATGATCGCTGCGGGCGTAGCACTCGTCATGGTCCGCGGCGGATGGCTGCGGATGACCGCTCGACCGAACCATGTCGTGCCCTCGGCGGCCGATATTCACGTCCAGATGCCGCCGCCGCGCTAAGTCGGGCACTTCGAATAATACCGCCCGAATACAAGAACGACTGCCAGCATTAGGGCTGGCAGTCGTCATTTCCGTTACGCGGCGGAGCGTTCCGCCTGCTTGTCTTCGAGACGATCGCCGCTGCGATCATTGGCAGCAGCGCCGTTGATCTCGATCCGACGCGGCTTCATCGCCTCGGGGATTTCGCGCTTCAGCGCGATGCGCAGCAGGCCGTTGTCGAAGCTCGCATTCTGGACCTGCACGAAGTCGGCAAGCTGGAAGCGGCGCTCGAACGCACGGGTGGCGATCCCGCGGTGGACGAAGCGGCCATCGTCGCGTTCGTCGGGCTTGCGCCCGCTGACCGTCAACTGGTTGTTCTGCGCGACGATCTCGATGTCGTCGGGGCGAAACCCGGCGACGGCGAGCGTGATCTGATAGCTGTCCTCGCTCTCGCGTTCGATATCGAACGGCGGATAGCCATCGGCCGTTTCGGTCCGCGCGGTCGCTTCCAGCAAGTCGAACAGCCGGTCGAAACCAACCGTGGAACGACGGTAAGGCGTGAAGTCGAAGTTCGTCCTCATATCCAAATCCTCCTCATGAGCAATCTGAGCACGAGGAGCACCGGTAAAGCCGGTGCCCTCAGTCGCCGGACCGATCGACGCGTCCGGCGACCGGGGAAATAATTTCGCGTCCGAACGCGTCAAGATTGCCGAACGAAATTTTTTGCACCGGCCGCGAGCGACGGCGATCCGCTACTTGATTCGCTTCCACGACTGCGTCTTGCAGCCGAACCCCGCGAACATGCAGCCTTCGCCGACCAAGGTGCGGGCATCGATCTGCGTGATCGTGCCGGACACGGTCTGGCCGACATCGGGAATGAAGACCTCGCCGCTCCATCGCCCAGGCTCGTCCTCGACGAAATCGCGGAACAGTTCCTCGCCGACGAGCTGGTCGACGCCGCCGCGCTGCGCGTCCTCCATCGCAGTGCGGCTCGCCCACACGACCGTTCCGCAGATCGCATCGCGACAGCGCTTGAATGTCACGTGGACGGTGTTGTGCGGGTTGGCCCAGATCCCGGCGGGCGGCGGGGTCCGTGCCGAGGCGGGCGCGGAAACCAGCGAGAGTGCCAGGATTGCGGTCGAATATTTGAAAAGCATGTCATCCTCTCGAATTCCCTACCGGATCGAACGTGCCAAACCTCGCTTCGAGCCCCGTCGAAAAGGTAAAACCGGAATTTCGATTGCCACCTATGCGGCTGATTTGGCTCAGTATCTAATGGTCGGCGTTGCGATGATTTGGTCGCTACCCTAGATACCGGGATTGGTGATCATCGACGAGTAGACTGTTTTGACTGATATCATCGACAGCGCCGTCGAAAGCGCCCCGAAAATGACGGCGGATGCCGAGCGGATCGCGGCCGAGCTGATCGCGCAGGACGTCGGCACCGATCCGTTCGTCGCGGCCGTGCGGGCCACGCGGATGCCGATGATCATCACCAATCCCCGGCTGCCCGACAATCCCGTCGTGTTTACCAACGACGCGTTTTGCCGGTTGAGCGGGTATAGCCGGGCGGAAATCCTCGGCCGTAATTGTCGGTTCCTGCAGGGGCCGGAAACCGATCCCGCGACCGTCGTCAAGATTCGCGAGGCGGTGCGGCAGGTCCGGCCGATCGAGATCGACATCCAGAACCACCGCAAGGACGGCGAGCTGTTCTGGAACCGCCTGTTGCTCGCGCCCGTCTACGATACCGAAGGCGTGCTCGCCTATTTCTTCGCAAGCCAGGTCGATGTGACGCTTGAGCGCGAACGGCTGCAAGGCCTGGAATCGAGCAATGCCGCGCTTCTGGCCGAGCTAACCGACCGGTTGCGGATGCAGCAGGAGCAGGAGCGCGAGCTGGCTTTCACGCTGAAGGCTGCGCGCTTCGGAACCTGGAGCCTGGAGATCGCCAGCAAGCAGCTGACTGCCTCCGATACGTGCAAGGAAATATTCGGCCGCCCCAGCCACGAGCCCTTCACCTACGAGGACCGGCTCGAGGCGATCCATCCCGAGGATAGAGCGAAAAGCGTTGCCGAAGTCCGTCGCTGCGTCGCGGAGGGCACCGACTATGACGTGGTCTACCGCATCTATCGCCGCGATGGAGAACTGCGCTGGCTCGCCTCGCGCGGCCAGCCCTTCTTCAACACCGAGGGCGAGGCTTTGCGGATCGCCGGCGTCTCGACCGATATTACCGACCAGCGTCGCAGCGAGATCATGCGCGCGGCGCTCGTCGAACTGGGCGACGTGTTTCGTGACACGGACGAACCGGATGATATCTCGTTCGCGGCTGCGCGGATCATCGGCCAAACGGTTGGGGCGGATCGGGCGGGCTATGGCGAGATCGACGCCGACACGCTCACGATCATGCGCGACTGGAGTGCACCGCGCGTCGCGCCCCTTTTCGGCAGCTTCGATCTACGCAGCTTCGGAACGTACATCGACGATCTGAAAAATGGCGACGAAGTGTGTATCGAAGACGCGCACACCGATCCGCGGACGCGGTCGACGGTCGCCGCGCTAGAGGCGATTTCCGTCCGCGCGATCGTCAACATGCCGATCATGGAAAACGGTCGGCTGGTCGCGATGCTCTATCTTGGCAGCGGCCGTGCAAGGCAATGGCGCGCGGACGAGGTGGCGTTCGTTCGCGAGGTCGCCGAGCGCACCCGCATCGCGACCGAGCGGCGGCGCACGGAACAGGAGCTCGCAGCTCTGGCCGCGTCGCTGGAACAGCAGGTTGCGGCGCGAACCGGCGAGCTCCAGCATGCCGAGGACGCGCTGCGCCAGTCGCAGAAAATGGAAGCGGTCGGCCAGCTCACCGGCGGCGTCGCGCATGATTTCAACAACCTGTTGACCGTCATACGCTCGGCAACCGACCTGCTGAAGCGTCCGGACCTCAGCGCGGAACGGCGCGAACGCTATATCGACGCGATCTCCGACACCGCCGATCGTGCCGCGAAACTGACGGGGCAATTGCTCGCTTTCGCGCGGCGGCAGGCGCTCCAGCCGGAAGTGATCGACGTTGGACAAAGCCTGCGCGTCATCGCCGATATGCTGGGCACGCTGACGGGCTCGCGGATCGTCATCGACATCGACGTGCCCGAGACACCGCTGTTCACCAACGTCGATCCGAGCC
Organism: Sphingomonas sp. PAMC26645; assembly: GCF_004795835.1. Classification (NCBI taxonomy): domain Bacteria; kingdom Pseudomonadati; phylum Pseudomonadota; class Alphaproteobacteria; order Sphingomonadales; family Sphingomonadaceae; genus Sphingomonas; species Sphingomonas sp. PAMC26645. Next base: position 3,384,941 of record NZ_CP039249.1, on the reverse strand, counting down.
AGCTCGATACCGCGCTCGTGAACATGGCAGTCAATGCGCGTGACGCAATGGACGGCGCAGGTCATATCCTGATCGCGGTGCGGCCCGCATCGTTCATCCCCGCCGTTCGCTCGCACCCGGCCGTGCCGGGGCGCTATGTCGCGATCTCGATGACCGACAGCGGCACGGGCATCGAACCCGAGAAACTGGAGCGGATCTTCGAGCCGTTCTTCACGACCAAGGGCGTCGGGCAGGGCACCGGCCTCGGGCTCAGCCAGGTGTTCGGGTTCGCCAAGCAGTCCGAGGGCGACATTGTCGTCGAAAGCCCGCCGGGCGAGGGCGCGACCTTTACCTTGTACCTGCCGCAGGTCGACGAGAGCGACCGTCCGGTCGAGGACGACACCGTCCAGACGCTGGCCGACGGTCATGGAACCTGCGTGCTGGTCGTCGAGGATAACAAGGAAGTCGGGACGTTCACCACGCAGTCGCTGGCCGAGCTTGGCTATGTGACGGTGTGGGCGGCCAATGCGCAGGAGGCTCTGGCGGAGCTGGGCAAGGATGCCTCGCGCTTCGATATCGTGTTTTCGGACGTGGTCATGCCGGGGATGAACGGCATCGAACTCGGCAAGGCGATCCGCGCCGACCATCCAAGCCTGCCGGTCGTGCTGACGTCGGGATACAGCAACATCCTCGCGCAGGACGGCACGCACGGGTTCGAGCTGCTCCACAAGCCGTATTCGGTCGAGCAATTGTCGCGCGTACTGCGCAAGGCGGCGGGCTGGGGAAGCGCCGACAGAAGTTCGGACGGCTCGGCGGAATAACGGAGAGGCTGCCGATCCGCGCGCGAAAGGCTCAGGCGGTCGGCGTCATCAACGATCGGATACGCCGCGCCGTTTCCGGGGTTGCGGGATTGTAGACGATCATTCCGAGTTCCGGCCGACCGTCGACCGCAAACGCCGAGAATTCTAGCTCGAGCAGGCCGTGTACCGGATGGTGAAGCCGCTTCAGCCCGTCCGCGTGCCGAGCGACGTTGTTGTCGCGCCACAACGCCTCGAATTCGGGACTGAGCCGCGACAGTTCCTCGACCAGTTGGCTGATCTCCGCGCCCGCACCTGCACGCGCGGCATCTGCGCGAAACGTACCGACGACATAGCGCGCGACGTTGAGCCAGTCCTCCTGCGCCGCCTTGATGCTCGCATTGGTGAACATGAGGCGAAGGATGTTGCGCTGGTCGCGGGGAAGCGTCGCATAGTCGGTCAGCAACGTCGCCGCCGCCGCGTTCCACGCGACCACGTCCCAAGTCGGCGTCTTGACGATTGCCGGGCTGAATTCGAGCGCATCCAGCACCCGCTGCAGCCTCGGCGTGACTTCGTCGGAGGCGCGATAGGTCGCTTCGGGCGGGTGGCCGAGACCGAGAACGAACAGGTGCTCGCGCTCCGGCTCGGTCAGCATCAGGCCGCCGGCGATGCGGTTGAGGACGTCGGCCGACGGCGCGCCGCCGCGGCCCTGTTCGAGCCAGGTGTACCAGGTCGCCGAGATGTTCGCGCGCTGGGCGACTTCCTCGCGGCGCAGGCCGGGCGTCCGGCGCCGTCCACCGCTGAACCCGAACGCTGCCGCGTCCATCCGTGCCCGGCGATCACGCAGGAACGTGCCGAGCGCATTGTCAGTCTCGATAGACATCGACATCCTGTTGAAGATTATACCATGATAAGGTCACTACTTTTACAGGTGTTGAAGTACGCCCAAGTCTTCCTCCGGACAATATCGGAGAGTTTGGATGCGTGTATTTTTGACGGGTGCGACGGGCTTCATCGGGTCGCGTATCGTACCGGAACTGCTCGGCGCGGGTCATCAGGTCTTGGGTCTTACCCGGTCGGATGCCGGCGCGCGGTCGCTGGTAGAGGCTGGCGCCGACGTACATCGCGGTGATCTCGTCGATCTCGACAGCTTGCGCAGCGGAGCGGAGCAGGCGGATGCGGTGATCCACACCGCGTTCGATCATGAGTTCACCAATTTCGTCGCAAACTGCGAGAAGGACCGCCGTGTGATCGGCGCGATGGGGGAGGTGCTCAAGGGGAGCGATCGTCCCATCATCATCACGTCGGGTACCGGGATCGGCGATACTGGCCCCGGCAAGCCTGCGCTCGAGTCCGCGTTCAACCCCGATTATCCCAACCCGCGGATCGCGTCGGAAAAGGCGGGGCAGGCGCTATTGGAGGCAGGCCTCGACGTCCGTGTCATGCGGCTCCCGCAGGTTCACGATACCGTGAAGCAGGGGCTGATCACGCCCTATGTCGATATCGCGCGTGAAAAGGGCGTGGTGGCCTATGTCGGCGACGGCGCCAATCGCTGGCCCGCGGCGCACGTGCTGGACGTGGCGAAACTCTACGCGCTCGTCCTCGATAAGGGCGAGAAAGGTGCGCGGTACAATGCCGTTGCGGAGGAAGGCGTCAGCGCGCGGGCGATCGTCGAGGTGGTTGCTGCCGGGTTGGGCCTGCCGACGCTATCGCTGACCCAGGAGCAGGCGAGCGATCATTTCGGCTGGTTCGGCATGTTCGCCTCGCTCGACATGCTCGCCTCCAGCGACTGGACTCGCGCGCAACTCGGCTGGAACCCGACCGGCCCGGGGTTGATCGCGGATCTGGAAGCGATGGACTATGCATCGGGCCTTGTCGACGCCTGACCGAGCATCCCGCTGGCGACAATTTATAGTTTGCCGTCAGCGGGATACGCGTCGAGCAGATGCCGCTTGCATCGGTGCGCGGCTCGGGACCATCCTGCGACATTGTCTACGGGGGTCTCATGCGTCGTCTCATCACTGCGGTACTGCTCGCCTGCGTCGCCACGCCCGTTGTCGCCAGGACGGTGGTCGTCGAGGAGGTGTCGCTCGATCGCTTGAGGGCGTTGATGAACGAAGGCACCGCGAGCAGCGTCGACATAACCCAGGCCTATCTGGCGCGGATCGCAGCGATGGATCGCAAGGGGCCGGCGCTGCACAGCGTCATCGCGGTCAATCCCGATGCGATCGCGCAGGCCAGGGCGCTCGATGCCGAACGCAAGGCGGGGCATGTTCGCGGTCCGCTGCACGGCATTCCGATCCTGATAAAGGACAATATCGAAACCGCGGATCGGCTACCGACGACTGCTGGCAGCCTCGCTTTGCGCGACAACATGACGCACCGAGACGCGCCGATGGTCGCATACCTGCGGCGCGCGGGTGCGGTGATCCTCGGCAAGACCAACTTGTCGGAATGGGCGAACATCCGTTCGACTCATTCGATGAGCGGTTGGAGCGCGGTCGGCGGGCTTGTGCGTAATCCCTATGCGCTGGACCGGACCGCGTGCGGCTCCTCGTCAGGATCGGGCGCCGCGGTTGCCGCGAGTTTCGCTGCGGCGGCGGTCGGTACCGAGACCGACGGTTCGGTCGTGTGCCCGTCGTCGCTGAACGGTCTGGTCGGGTTCAAGCCTTCGATCGGTCTGGTCAGTCGTACGCATGTCGTGCCGATCAGCCACAGCCAGGATACCCCGGGGCCGATGGCGCGCAGCGTTACCGACGTCGCGATCCTGTTGTCGGGCATGGTCGGTGCGGATTCCGCGGACCGCGTGACGGCGGCGGCGGTGACCAGGGATTATGTCGCAGGACTCTCGGCCAGCGCCTTGTCCGGCATGCGGGTCGGTGTGGTCCGGCCGGACGGCATGTCCGCGGATCTGACCAGTCGCTACGCGGCGGCGCTGAACGTCCTGCGCGCAGCAGGTGCCGTGCTGGTCGAGGTAAAGACGCCGAAGCTCGACGGACTGGGCGAGGCCGAACTGATGGTCCTGAAAACCGAACTCAAGGCGGACCTGAACACCTATCTCGCTACCACGCCGCTCTCGGTCCAGACGAAGACGCTGGGCGCGGTGATCGCCTTCAACCGCGCGAACGCCGCGACCGAGATGCCGTTCTTCGCGCAGGAATTGTTCGAGGATGCGGACAAGACCAAGGGGATCGACGATCCCGCGTACAAGGCTGCGCGCGCGACCTCGCTGCGGCTGGCGGGCGCGCAGGGGATCGACGCGATGCTGCGCGCGGCGGGTGCGCAGATCCTGGTCGAACCGACCTATGATGCGGCGTGGCTGAGCGATCCGGTTTACGGCGACACCTATGCCGGACCCTCCGCCGCGACGTTACCAGCGGTCGCCGGTTATCCGCATCTGACCGTGCCGATGGGTCTCGTACGCGGATTACCTGTCGGCCTGTCGTTCATCGCCACCAAGGACGCCGACCAGACCGTGCTACGCGCCGGCTATGCCTATGAACAGCGCGCCAAGGCCCGGTCGGCGCCGCGGTATTTACCGACCATCGCCGTCGACCGGTGAGGCGAGGGGGCTTACCCCGTCTTCTGCTTCGTCTCGGGCATCGCGAAGAAATAGAGCATGAAGCCAGCGCCCGCGACGACGGCCAAGGTCAGGAAGTTCACGCTGTAGCCTGCCCAGACGATGATCGCACCGGCCAGCGTCGCGGACAAGGCCGCACCCAGGCCCTGCGCGCTCGCGACCGCGCCCTGGCTGACGTTGAACCGTCCCGTCCCCTTGGTCAGGTCGGCGATCACGACCGGGAACAGCGCGCCGAAGATGCCCGCGCCGATGCCGTCCAGTGCCTGCACGCCGACCAGCCACCACGGGTTGTCCGACACGGTATACAAAGCGCCGCGCGCTGCGAGGAACCCGAAGGCGACGAGGAACAGCGGCTTGGTGCCCCATTTCTCGGTGTTGCGACCAACCACGATCGCGACCGGTACCATCACAAGCTGCGCCGCGACGATGCACGCGGCAGTCAGCGACGTCGCCTGATCCTTACCGACGGTCCGCGCGAGCAACTGGCTGACCGACGTCAGCATCGCCGCGTTGGCGAGGTGGAACAGGAACGCCGTCCCCGCGAAGATCATCAGCGGCTTGTTCTCGACCAGCGCCTTCCACCCGCTCGGCTCCTCGCAATCGTCCTCCGGCTCGCAATCGAGACCACGCGCGACCGCGTTGTCGATGTCGTCGTTCTTGATCCGCGACGCGGTCGCGATGCTCGCCACCGTCAGCGCGCCCATCAGGTAGAAGACGACGACCGGTCCGAACTTCCACGCGAGCACGCCCGCGAGCGCCGCCGACACGGCGTTGCCCGCGTGGTTGAACGCCTCGTTGCGACCGACGCGCTTGGCGAACAGTTTCGGGCCGACGAGACCGAGCGTGATCGCCGAAATCGCCGGCGCGAATACAGCACCGGCGACTGCCGCGATCGACTGGGTGACCGCCACCGCGGTAAAGCCACTGACGATCGGCAACGAGACGCTGCTGAGCGTCACGAGCAGCGCGGCGATCATCACGATCCGCGGCTTGTTCCTGCTGCGATCGATGAGGCCGCCCGCCGGCGTCTGCGAGATCAGGCCGACGATCCCGGCGATCGTCAGGATCATGCCCACCGTCGCCTCGTTCCAGCCATGCGCAGGCCCACGTACCGCGACGAGATAGATCGCCAGATAAGGCCCGAGCCCGTCGCGAACGTCGGCAAGGAAGAAGTTCAGCGCGTCGAGCGTCTTCTTGGGCGCGGATGTGGCGTCCGACCCGCCCTTGGCCTTGCCGTTGCTGGCGGATGCCGTGTCCGTCGTGGCCATGAGAATTCCCTGAAATATCGGTGTCGTCGAACGCGGTGTCGCACGAGAAACCCGCGCGCCGTCGGATCGCTAAAGCTGCGGCACCAAGCAAAGTTTCCACGCCGCTAAAATATTGTTCGGCCTGATATTCCCTAGTGATGTCAAAAGCTAAACCGAAACTGAACGGGTCCGTTAAGTCTCAAATCATGAAGTTATTGTCACGGATCGATGAACGCGCAGCCTCGCTATGGGCAGCATCGGCGGATCATCTGCCAGACGACTTGAAAGTGCTTTAATGACGGGATGCCTGACCTGGATTCACTTTGGCGATCTGCATGTCGACGAGGCCGATGGGTATGAAGGACTGTCTCGGTTTAGCGCGCTGATCGCGAGCGCCGAGGCGAATCTGGGCGACGCGGTCGACTTCGCACTGTTGCCCGGTGACAATGCCAATCACAGTACCGACGACCAATATGCGCGGATCGCGGACGCGATGACCGGGCTGTCGTTGCCGTGGCACGTGCTGGCGGGCGATCATGATTTCGAACCCGGCGACCTTACCGCGATGCGCGCGATCACGGCGAAGATGGCGCCCTATGCGGAGACGATCGCGGGTTATCGCTGCCTGTTCCTCGATATCGTCTCGGCGGGGAAGGGTGGTCCCGACTTCCGGATCGACCCGGCCCAGCGCGCCTGGATCGAACGCGAACTGAGCGCCGCCGCGGTCGCAGGCGAGCCGGTGGCGGTGTTCATGCATGCCTATCCCGGCGACCTGCGCGACGATCCCGACGGTATCGCCGGGCTGTTCGCCGCGCACTGCGTCGCGTTCGTCGACACCGGACACACGCATTACAACGAATTGCTCAACGACGGTCGCGTCATCTACGGCGCGACCCGCTCGACAGGCCAGATCGAGGAGGGCGCACCCGGTTTCTCGATCGTCACGCTCGACGACGGCGTCCCGAGTTGGCGGTTCCAGGCGATCGACGATCCCTGGCCGCTCATCCAGATCACCAGCCCGGCCGACCGCCGCCTGATCACCGACCCGGTGCGCGCCGACAACGTGCCCGGCAGCGCCTTCACCGTGCGCGCGAAGGTATTCGGCGGCGTGGAGATGGTGTCGCTGCACGTCGATGACGGCCACGTAATCCCGATGACGCGCATCGACGGCGTGCCTTCGCTCTGGAGCGCCTCGGTCGATGGCATAACCGACGGCCTCCACCGTCTCGCCGTCCGCTGTGACGGAAGCGAGGACCGGATCGAGATCCTCGTCCGCAACTCGGGGCCAAGACCAAAACGCAATCCTCCCGTGTCGCTCGGCCGCGACGTGAACGCGATCGGTGCCTGGCTCGATCGTGGTATCGACGGTGCGCAGCGCGGCCCCAACAAGAACGGACTCGATTGGTGAATACCGCAACAATGACGATGGTCCGGCGTGTCGGCTCGCGGATGCCCGCGGCATGACGGTTCACACCTATGCGATCTGGGCAATCTGCTTCGTCGCGACCTTCGGCGTGATCACGCGTCCGTTCAAGCTGCCCGAAGCGGTCTGGGCGGTCGCTGGCGCGGCGGTGTTGCTCGTGTTCGGACTGATGTCGCCCAGTGCAGCATGGGCCGCGGTGCTGAAGGGTGGCGACGTCTACCTGTTCCTGATCGGCATGATGCTGCTGTCCGAGGTCGCCCGCGAACAGGGACTGTTCGACTGGGTCGCCGAGCACGCGGTCCGCCTCGCAAGGGGATCGACCAGCCGCCTGTTCGCGCTGGTCTTCGGCGTCGGCATCGTCGTCACGACCTTCCTTTCGAACGACGCGACCGCAGTGGTGCTGACCCCCGCCGTCTATGCCGCGGCGAAGAAGGCGAAGGCGGACCCGCTGCCGATGCTGTTCGCCTGCGCGCTGATCGCCAACGCGGCGAGCTTCGTGCTGCCGATCTCCAACCCCGCGAACCTCGTGCTGTACGGCGGCGAAATGCCGTCGCTCGGGGCGTGGATGGCGTCGTTCGCGCTGCCGTCGTTGCTGTCGATCGGCGTGACGTTCCTCGTCCTGCGCTGGGTCGAGCGCGAGCGGCTCACCGGGCAGTGCGAGATGGTCGTCGAGACCGGCGCGCTGTCGCGTGGTGGAAAGATCGCGCTGGGCGGGATCGTCGCGACCGCGGTCCTGCTGATCGCCGCGTCGGCGCAGGGGCACGACCTCGGACTGCCAACCTGTCTTGCCGGTATCGCGACGATGGCCGCGATCTGCATCGGGGAGCGCAAGTCGCCGTTCACGACGCTTGGCTCGGTATCCTGGGCGGTGCTGCCGCTGGTCGCGGGCCTGTTCGTGCTGGTCGAGGCATTGGCGAGCACTGGCGTGATCACGATCCTGGCACGCTGGCTCGCGGCCGGGGCAGCCCAGTCGCCTTCGACGACCGCAGGCGTTGCGGGGACGATCCTGGCATTCGGTTCGAACCTGATGAACAACCTTCCGGCTGGACTGATCGCGAGCACGACGCTCCAGCAGGCCCATGTCCCGCAGATCGTCACCGACGGCCTGCTGATCGGCGTGGACCTCGGCCCGAACCTGTCGATCACCGGCTCGCTCGCCACCATATTGTGGCTGACCGCGATCCGCCGCGAGGGCGAGGACGTCGGCTTCTGGCGGTTCCTCAAGGTCGGCGCGGTGGTGATGCCGCCAGCGCTGTTCGCCGCGCTCGGCGCGCGCATGCTCATAGGCTGAGCGCGCCGAGCGGCGGCCGTTCAGATGCCGGCAGCAGGCGTCTTCGCGACCGTCCCGCGGTGCATGACGAACTCGACGTGTTCGAGCCGCGTGACGTCCTGCAGCGGAGACCCCGCCACGGCGATGATGTCCGCGGTCTTGCCAGGTGCGAGCGTGCCGATGTCGTCGCGCCCGAGCAGGTCTGCTGCACCCACCGTGGCGGCGGCGATCGCCTGGGTCGGGGTGAGCCCGTTCCTGACCATCAGCGCGAACTCGGTGGCGTTGTCGCCGTGCTTGGACACACCGGTGTCGGTGCCGAACGCAACCTTGACCCCCGCGGCATAGGCGCGGCGGTGACTGGCCGCCATCGCCGCGGCCGCCGCCTCGGCCTTGACGATCGTCGCGGGCGGCAATGCACCGCCGCGCGCCTGGGCCAGCGCCGCGACGGGTGCGATCTCGGTCGGCACCAGATAGGCGCCCTTGGCCTTGAACAGCCGGATCGTCTCGTCGTCGAGGAACGTGCCGTGCTCGATCGAGTCCACGCCGGCCTCCAGCGCGGCCTTCGTGCCCTCAGCGGCATGGCTGTGCGCGGCGACCTTGCGGCCGAGCGCGTGCGCCGTCTCGATGATAGCCCGCATTTCCTCCGGCGTCATCGCACGGCCGAGGCCGCCGCTGACGTTCGACAGCACGCCACCGGTCGCCGCGAACTTGATGACGCGCGCGCCCAGCGCGACCTGCGCCCGCACCGCGCGGCGGCAATCGTCGGGGCCGTCACACAGGTTCATTTCCTTCGCGTGCACCATGTCCGCGAATTCCTCCGCCAGCCCGTTGCCGCCGTCACCATGCCCGCCCGTCACCGAGATCATCTCGCCGGCGTTGGTGATGCTCGGCCCTTCGACGGTGCCGGCATCGATCGCATCGCGCAGTGCCCGAATACCGCGCGGATCGCCGCCCAGGTCGCGAACCGAGGTGAAGCCTGCCGCCAGCGTCGTGCGGGCGTTGGCAACCGCGGTCATCTCGTCGTCGAACCGGTCGCGGTTGAGCGCTTCCAGCCGCGCGCGCATGGGATCACCGCCGATGCCCCAGAGATGGACGTGCATGTCGACCATCCCGGGCAGTACGAATGCGGTACGCAGGTCGATCAGCTTCGCCCCCTGTTCCGGCGCGACGAAGCCATCGCGCAGCTCGACGATCTTCCCGTCGCGGACGATGATCGTGGTGTTGCCGCGCGGCGCCTGGCCGGGCCGGTCGAGCACCGTGCCCGCCTGGATATAGGTCGTGGTCGATGGCTTACCCTGCGCCAGTACCGGTGCCGCGACGATGGCCGTCAGCCCGATCATCCATGCCTTGATCATCACATAGTCCCCCTTTGATGCGTGATGCTCGCCGATGCGTGACGCGGCGGCAAGAGGGCATCGATCTATCTTCACGATCGCACCGCCAGACGCTTGGCAGACCCCGCTGATAGCGACTATACCGCTCGGTACTGAAATACGGATTCGACGGTTGCAACGACACCGTCGGCTCAACAGGAGAGTGGCGATGTCGATACTTGTCAACGGGTCAGCGGTGGCGCTGCCCGACGATCCCCGTGTCTCGCTGCTCGATCTGTTACGCGAAGGGCTGCATCTGGCTGGTACCAAGAAGGGGTGTAACCAGGGCGCGTGCGGCGCCTGCACGGTGCTCGTCGATGGCGAGCGGATCGTGTCCTGCCTCGCGCTCGCGGTGCAGTATGACGGGCGACAGGTGACGACGATCGAAGGCTTGGCCGACGGCGACGCGCTGCATCCGTTGCAGCAGGCGTTCATCGATCACGACGGCTTCCAGTGCGGCTATTGCACGCCGGGCCAGATCTGTTCGGCGATCGGCATGGCGGCGGAGGCGAAGCGCGGCGTGCCGAGCCATGTCAGCGCCGATCTCATCGCCGACGTGACGCTGACGCGCGAGGAATTGCAGGAGCGGATGAGCGGCAATTTGTGCCGCTGCGGTGCGCATAACGGGATCATCGACGCGATCCGCGAAACCGTGGCAGCGGAGATGGCGGCATGACCCCGTTCACCTACGCGCGCGCTGAGAACGCCGCAGACGCTCTCCGGCTCGGGCAGGCGAACGCGACGGCATACCTTGGCGGGGGTACCAACCTGGTCGACCTGATCCGCGAGACGGTCGCTAAGCCAAGCGCGCTGGTCGACGTGACCGGGCTGTTGAACGAGATCGAAGAGACCGAGAGCGGTGGGCTGATGATCGGCGCCGCGGTCCGCAATACGGCGCTGGCCGAGCATCTGGCGGTGCGGACGCGCTATCCGGTACTGTCGCGCGCGATCCTGGCGGGAGCGTCGGCGCAGATCCGGAACATGGCGACGGTCGGCGGCAACCTGCTCCAGCGAACCCGGTGTACCTATTTCTACGACACCGACGGATCGCGCTGCAACAAGCGCGCCCCGGGGTCGGGCTGCGACGCGATCGAGGGTTTCACGCGGGGACACGCCATTCTCGGTGCGTCGTCGGCGTGTGTCGCGACCCACCCGTCGGACATGTGCGTCGCGCTCGCCGCACTCGATGCGGTCGTGCATCTGCACGGGCGGGGTGGGGCACGGACCTTGCCCTTCACCGAGCTTCATCGCCTGCCGGGCGATCATCCCGAGTTCGATACCGTGCTGGAACCGGGCGAACTCATCACCGCGATCGAACTGCCGCCGCTGAGTTTCGCGGCCAACTCGACCTATCGCAAGGTGCGCGACCGGGCGAGCTACGCCTTTGCACTGGTCTCGATCGCCGCCGCGCTGAAGATCGAAGACGGCGTTATCAAGGACGTGCGGATCGCGCTCGGCGGGGTCGCGCATAAGCCGTGGCGCGCGTCGAAGGCTGAGGCGGCCTTGCGCGGTGGCCCCGCGACCGAGGAGGCGTTCCAGGCCGCCGCCGTCGCCGAGATGGCGGACGCCGCGCCGCTGCGCGACAATGGTTTCAAGATCGCACTGACTAAGCGCACCCTCGTCGCCGTGCTCGGCGACCTTGCCGGAGCAGCAGCATGAGCATCGTCGATACGGTCAAGGAAACCGCGCAGGGTCTGGTCCAGGGCGCGATGAGCAAGCTCGTGCCGCTCGCCCCCGACAGCTGGGTTCCGGGCGGCGTGCCCGACCCGTTGATCCGCCAGCAGCACGGGCTGATCGGCACGTCGGTGTCGCGGCTCGACGGTCCGCTCAAGGTGCGCGGCGCGGCCCCGTTCGCGGCGGAGTTCCCGCTGGAGGGCATGGTCTACGCCGCGCTTGCCTATGCGACGATTCCGCGCGGGCGGATCGCGACGATCGATACGGCGGCTGCGGAGGCTGCGCCGGGCGTCGTGGTAGTGATGACGCACCTGAACGCGCCCCGGATGAACCCGCCTGCTGTGTTCGGCTCTTCGCCCACCGCGGCGGGGCCTGCCGACCTGCCGATCATGCAGGACGACCGCGTCCACTGGAACGGCCAGCCGATCGCGGTAGTGCTCGCCGAGACGCAGGAGCAGGCCGACCACGCCAAGTCGCTGATCGTCGCGACCTACACGGCCGAGTCTTCGACGACGTCGCTCGCTGCAGCCAAGGCTGAAGGACCCAAGCAGGGTCTGTTTATGGGCCAGCCGTTGCTGAACGAGATCGGCGATGCGGATGCGATGCTGGCAGCGGCACCCCATAAGGTCGATCACGTCTATCGGACGCCGCGCCACAACCACAACGCGATCGAGCCGCATGCCGCGACGATCGCGTGGGTCGGCGACGAATTGGTCGTCCACGACGCGACACAGCTCGTCACCGCGGAGGCGCAGACGATCGCCGACGTGTTCGACCTGAAGGCGGCGCAGGTCCGCGTCACCTCGCCATTCGTCGGCGGCGGGTTCGGTGGGAAATGCCTATGGGATCACCAGATCCTCGGTGCCGCCGCGGCGAAGCTTGCCGGGCGTCCGGTCCGGATCGCGCTGTCGCGTGAGGGCGTATACCGTGTCGTCGGTGGCCGTACGCTGACCGAACAGCGGGTCGCGATCGGCGCGGACGCGGATGGTCGCTTCAAGGCGCTGGTCCACACCGGCATCGCCGCGATGACCCCGCACAACAACATGCCCGAACCCTTCATCCTCGGCACGCGCGGCGGTTACGCGGCGGACAGCTTCAAGCTGTCGGTCGAGACGGTCACGATGAACATGCTCGCCAACACCTTCATGCGCGCACCGGGCGAGGCGGTCGGCACGTTCGCGCTGGAATCGGCGATCGACGAACTCGCGGTCGAACTCGACATGGACCCGATCGCACTGCGCCTCCGCAACGAGCCGGACAAGGATCCGACCTCGGGTTTGCCATTCTCCTCGCGGCATATCGTCGAGGCTTGGCGCAGCGGCGCCGAGCGGTTCGGCTGGGACGACCGGACCGCCGAGCCGGGAACACGTCGCGAAGGCGAGTGGCTGATCGGCATGGGCTGCGCGACCGGGACCTATCCCTATTACCGGATGCCGGGCGCCGCCGCACGGATCACGCTGCGTCGTGACGGACATGCCCTTGTCGAGATCGCCGCGCATGAGATGGGCATGGGGACGTCCACGACGACCGCGATGGTGGCCGCCGATCGTCTCGGACTCCCGCTCGACCGCGTCTCGGTCGGCTATGGCGATTCGATCATCCCCGGCGCGATCCTGGCCGGTGGATCGCAGCAGACCGCGGCGATCGGCGCCGCGGTGATCGCCGCGCATCATGCGCTGGTCGCCGAACTGCTGAAACTCGCGGGCAATGATTCACCACTCGCAGGCCTGTCGCCAGACGAGGTCGGAAGCGAAAATGGCGGGCTCACCAAGCTCGACGATCCGTTGCGACGCGAAAGCTACGTCTCGATCCTCGATCGGGCACAGCGCGAAAGCGTGGTCGTCAGCGAAGAGGCTTCGCAGCCGCTCGAACTGATGCACTGGTCGATGCATTCGCACAGCGCACTGTTCTGCGAAGTCCGTGTCAACGCGGTCACCGGCGAGACCCGCGTCAGCCGTTTCCTCGGCGCGTTCGATTGCGGTCGTATCCTCAATCCCAGGACCGCGCGCAGCCAGTTCCGCGGCGGGATCGTCATGGGCCTCGGCATGGCGCTGATGGAGGAGACGCAGTTCGACGAGCGCAATGGCCGCATCATGAACCCGAGCCTCGCCGAATATCACGTGCCCGTGCACCTCGACGTGCCAGAGATCGACGTGATCTGGACCGACATCGCCGACCCGCACACGCCGATGGGCGCGCATGGCGTGGGCGAAATCGGCATCACCGGCGTCGCCGCGGCGGTGGCGAACGCGATCTACAACGCCACCGGCAAGCGCGTGCGCGACCTGCCGATCACGCTGGACAAGGTGCTGATCTGATCGGAGAGCGTGACCGGTCGGTTCCGCGCGGCCTTTACATGAGGCGACGGGCTAGCCGGTCAGGCAGGGAATTGCGCGATGGCCTTTCGTTTCTTCTCTAAGGTCGGCCTCGGTCTGTTGGCTCTCGCGATGCCCGTCGTGATCGCGGCGAAGGGAGCGCCAGCCAAGCGGCTCGTCCTGATCGATGATGACGTCGTCGGTCTCAACGGCGCGCCCGCGTTGCTGCTTCAGGCACCGGGCGTCGAGGTGCTGGGGATCACCACGACCAGTGGTTCGGTCTGGCGCGATACCGCAACGGCCTCTGCGCTGCGGACCGTCGAGATTCTCGGGCGTACCGACGTGCCGGTGGTGCCGGGCGCAACCTATCCGCTGGTGAACAGCGAGGCGGCGACCAAGCGGTGGGAGGGGCTCTACGGACGGCTCGAGTTCAAGGGACCTTGGACGGAGCCTGCGTCCGCCGGCGCGGGCCAGTCCACCCCCGGTACGCCGTCGCCTTCGGTCGTGCCCAGCCTGCCGATCGGCGATCCCGTCACCAAACCGTCCGGCGAGATCGCCGCCGCGTTCCTCGTCCGGATGGTCCGCGCGCACCCGCACCAGATCACGCTGTTCGCCACCGGTCCGATGACCAACATCGCGATCGCGCAAAGCTTCGACCCGAGCTTCGCCGCGAATGTGAAAGAGCTCGTCTACATGGGCGGCAGCCTCAATCCGCAGCAGTCGATCGACACGCCCGCCGCTGCCGCGTTCGCACGCGAATTCGTCAATACGCCGCGCCGCGAGTTCAACATCCGCTGGGATCCGGAGGCGGCGCGGATCATGGCGCACGGCGCGTGGCCAAAGATGACGATGGTCCCGATCGACCCGTCGACGGGCACGCAGTGGACGCGCGGCTTCCTAGACAGCCTCAGGCCGGCCGGCACAGCACTCACTGATGCACTACAGACCGGGCTCGAACCGGGGTTTCCGATGTGGGACGAGATTGCGGCGATGGTCTGGCTGGAGCCGGCCGTCGTCACGCGCGCCGAGACGCTCTACATCGATTTCGACACCAGCCAGACCGCGGGATACGGCGATACCCTATCGTGGCACGACGCATACCGCCCGCATCGCGGCGAACGCGCGCAGACGGTCGTCCTTCGCGTCGACCGCGAGAAGATGGAGGCGGCAATGCGCGCGCTCTACACAAGACCTCGGAAGCGTGAACCGTCATCGCGGTAGCGACGTCGACCCGACGAGGACATTCGCCCCCAAGGAGTCCCCCGGACGGAACATACGCAACTATCGACGCCCTACGTCAGAAATCCGCGTGCAGTACTCACTCTTGGGACGCCCGCCACCGACGCACGGCTTCCTCATACGCCTGCTTTTGCCCCCTCAGCGCGTCTTCCGCAGCCTCGATGCTGGAGGAGCGAGCCTGCTCCAAAGCGCGACGATCCCGCGCGAGTGCAGCCTCCCGTTCGGCAAGATCTTTCTTCTTCCGGTCGAAGTCTGCTTGTAACGACGTCAAAGCCTCCTCAGCCGCATCAAGCTCGTCGCGTTTCGGCCGCGGCTTGGGTTTGGGTTTGGGTTTGTCTTGAGGTTTCGCTCGCAGTTTCGCTCGCGGTTTCGCGGTAGGTTTCGGATCCGCTTCGGTATCGGTATCGCTATCGCGCGGCGCGGCAGGCGCCCGCTGTTCGGGCAGCGCCGCAATCTGTTCCGCGGTCGTCCCACGCGAATGCTTCACGACCGTGCCGGGGGAGGCCAGCGGTTCCGCCATCAACGCGGAATCCGTGACCTGTTCGGCAATGCCCCGCGCGAACAGGTCGCGGTCACTACCCCACGCCGCCAGTGCCGCCTTCTGGCTCGGCGCAGCGACATACGCATCGTAGAAACCCGCTACGGTCCGGTACACCTTCAGCTTTTGGACACGCGCCATGCCAACCGATAGCGCGGCGCGCAACGCGGCGAAAGTTGCCTGATGCAGGTCACTTGCCGATGCGACCAAACGGTGTCGGTATCTAACGCTGTAAGAAAATGGTGGACGCACTTGGGCTCGAACCAAGGACCCGCTGATTAAGAGTCAGCTGCTCTACCAACTGAGCTATGCGTCCATTCCGGGGCGGTTTTGAGTGGCGCCCTGGTGTGGCGCCCCGCTGCTGGAGGCGCGCTGTTAGCAGACTCATCGGGGGCCGCAACCCCCTTTTCGTCGATCCGAGTCCGTTTTCGTCGATCAGGCCATTTTTTCGCGAATTAAGTCGACTTTCCGATCACCAGCCGACCGTCTTGCGGTTCTGGCGGTCGATCGACATCAGGATGCCGAGGCACAGCAGCACGGTCATCTGCGCCGAGCTGCCGAAGCTCACCAGCGGCAACGGGATGCCGACCACGGGTGCCAGGCCCATCACCATCATCAGGTTGATCGCGACGTAGAAGAAGATCGTCGTCGACAGCCCGGCGGCGGTCAGCCGGCCGAAGCGGGTCTGCGCGCGCTGGCCGACCTCGATCCCCCAGCGGATCACTAGCAGGAACGCGAGGATCAGCAGGCAGCCGCCGACCAGGCCCCATTCCTCCGCCATCGTCGCGAAGACGAAGTCGGTATGCCCCTCGGGGAGGTAGTCGAGATGGCTCTGCGTGCCCTGGAGGAAGCCCTTGCCCCAGATCCCGCCCGAGCCGATCGCGATCTTCGACTGGCTGATGTGATAACCGGTGCCGAGCGGGTCGCTCTCGGGATCGAGGAAGATCAGGATGCGGTTGCGCTGGTAATCGTGCAGCGCGAAGTTGATCGCGAGCGGGATCGCCACTGCGGCGGTGATCGCGCCGCCGACGAACAGACGCAGCGGTATGCCTGCGAGGAACATCACCGTCGCGCCACCCGCGCAGATCATCAGCGCGGTGCCGAGATCGGGCTGCTTCATGACGATCGCGGCGGGGACGCCGATCAATAGCGCCGCGGGCCAGACCGCGCTGAACCGTCGCGTCTCGCCGGGCGGGAGCATGTCATAGAATTTGGCGCAGGCGAGCACGATCGCCGGCTTCATGAATTCGGACGGTTGTAGGCGGATGAAGCCTAGGTCGAGCCAGCGCTGCGACCCGCCCGAGACCTTGCCGAGGATCTCGACCGCGATCAGCGATACGACGATCAGCGCATAGGCGGGCAGCGAGCCCGCCTTCCACGTCCGCTCGGGGACGTAGGACAAGGCGATCGCGCCGGCGAGCAGGACGAAGAAGCGGATGCCCTGCGACAGCGCCCAGGGCTTGAGCGAGCCGCCAGCCGCGGAATACAGCACGACCTGCCCGAAACAGCCGATCGCGACGACCAGCAGCAGGACGCGCCACGGCAGCTTGGCGAGCGGTTCGGGGACGATACGGTTCATCGCTGACGCTCGGTACGGTTCACGGCTGGCGGTCCCTTGAATCATCTTCGGCGACCGTAGCGCCCGGCGCCGTCAGCGCTTCCTGCGTGGCGTTGGCCATGTCGGTCGCGTTCTCGACCGCGGGGGCGTCGCTGGGCACGATCGCGTCGGTCTTCGTGGCGATCGCCGCGGGGGGCGCGGACTGCGCCTTGCGGTAGGTCTCCGCGGTCGCCGCCATGCGCGTGCGGATATCGCCGCCCCAGGTCGGTTCGACTTCGGCAAGCGATTTCAGCGCACGCTCGCGGTCGAGCATATAGGTCATGATGTCGCGACCGATCATCGGCGTGTCGAGATTGCGCACGGTGTGACCGTTATGCTCGAGCACCACCGCGAGCGCGTACCGCGGGTTATCGGCGGGCGCGAAACCGATGAAGAGCGCGTGGTCGCGCATCTTGAACGGCAGCTGCCCGTTCTTGAGCACGCCCGAGCGCCGCTCCGCCATCGTGATGCGACGGACCTGCGCGGTGCCGGTCTTGCCCGCGATCGCGACGCCGGGGATCAGCAGTTTCGCCGCGCCGCCGGTGCCGCCCTGGTTGATCACGCCGAACATCGCGTCGCGGACACGCGCGAGATGCTCGGAATCGATCGCGAGGGCAGGGGAGTCGCGGTGGACGTGGCTGGCGAGAATGCTCGGCTGCAACGCGCGCCCTGAGGCGAGCCGCGCCGCCATCACCGCGAGCTGCAACGGGTTGGCCAGCACATAGCCCTGGCCGATCGACGCGTTGAGCGAATCCGCAACCGTCCAGTCGTGCTTGTACTTCTTCAGCTTCCACGCCGGATCGGGGACCGTGCCGTAACGCTGCGTCGAGAAGGGCAGGTCGAACTTTTGCCCCATCCCCAACGTCCGCGCGATCGGCGCGATCGCGTTGTAGCCGACCCGCCGCGCCATCTCGTAGAAATAGATGTCGCAGCTCTGCATGATCGCGTTCTTGAGATCGAGCGGACCGTGGCCGCTTTTCTTGTGGCAATGGAACACGCTGGTCCCGAGCCGCATCGCCCCCGAGCAATTGACGCGCGTCGATGGATCGACGCCCGCATTCATCAGCGCGAGGCCATTCATCGGCTTGACCGTCGAGCCCGGCGGATACAGCCCCTGCGTGACCTTGTTCATCAGCGGCACGTGATCGTCGTCGCTCAGCATCTGCCATTCGAGATGGCTGATCCCGTCCGAAAAGCTGTTCGGATCATAGGCTGGCATCGACACCATCGCGAGCATCTCGCCGGTGCGGGTATCGAGCACCACGACCGACCCGGAGTTGGTGCCGAGCCGCCGCGCCGCGTATTCTTGAAGCCCAACGTCGATCGTCAGCCGCGCGGTCCTGCCGGGGACATCGGGCTTGGTGGCGAGCTCGGCGACCAGCTTGCCGCGTGCGGTGACCTCGACGCGCTTGGCACCGGCGACGCCGCGGAGCTCGGCCTCCAGCATCTTCTCGAGCCCGTCCTTGCCAAGCTTGAAGCCGGGCGTGACGAGCAGCGGATCGTGCGTCTTCTTGTACTGCTCGGCATTGGGGACGCCGACATAGCCGGTGAGGTGCGCGACCGCGGCGCCCGCCGGATAGCTGCGCGCGAACCCGCGCGTCGGCGCGACACCGGGAAGTTCGGGTAGGCGGACGCTGACCGCGGCGAACCGCTCCCAATCGAGATTCTCCGCCACCTGGACGGGCTGGAACCCGGCGGCGTGTTCGAGATCGATCGCGATCCGCTCGACTTCCTCGGGCGGCAATTGGAGGATGCGGCCGAGCAGCGGCAGCACGCGCTCCTTGTCGCGGAGGCGGTCGGGGATGATGTCGACGCGGAAATCGGTGCGGTTGTTGGCGATCGGCACGCCGTGGCGGTCGACGATCCAGCCCCGCCGCGGCGGCAACAGCGTCATGTTGACGCGGTTGCTCTCCGACATTTGCGTGTAGCGCTCGTTCTGCGCGATTGACAGCCATGCCATCCGCCCGGCGAGCAGCAAGCCAACGCCGCCTTGCGCCGCGCCCAGCATCCACGCGCGGCGCGAGAAGCTGTACGCCTGCGACATCTCGGTGACGATCCGCGGGGTATTCCTCACTCGGCGCCCCGTTTGTTCTGAATCGCGGCGACGATGCGGGCCGCCAGCGGGAACATCAGGATCGTGACCGCGATCTGCGCGATCAGGATCGTGTCGACATGCGCGCCGACCGGCACCGCGATGAAGCGTCCGACCAGGATGCACGCGGCGATCAGCCCGCCGGCGATCAGCCAGTCCTGCCAATAGTCGCGGAAGGCCAAGCGTTGTTCGATCATGTCGATCGCGACGAACGCGAGCGACCACATCAGTACCGCGCTGCCGAGCGGCTGTCCGCTGACGAGATCATCGAAGAAGCCGAGCGGCGCGGCGGCCCAGGGCTTGAACGCGAACCGTGCTAGCAGCCGCCACGCGAGCAGCATGACGAACCCGAACGGCGGCAGCAGCGGGATCGTCGCGACCACCGGGATGATCGTGATCAGTGACCCGGCCATCACCGTCAGCCACGGGATCGCACGCGACCGGCCCGCCGGGATCTTCGTCCCGAACGGCTTGTAGTCGACGCTGTCGACGACGCGAGCGCGACTCATTGCTGCGCTACCGGACGAGGCGGCGGCACCGGCATGAACATCCGCTCGACCAGTGCGAAATCGAGTGTGTCGGGATCGGCGAACGCGCGCGCCATCACCGAGTCCGACCCAGCCTTGGTCACGCGCGCGACGGGCACGCCCGGCGCGTAGATGCCACCGGTCCCGGTCGTCACGAACAGGTCGCCCGCATTGAAGCGGACGTTGGTGGCATTCACCGAGCGGATGTCGATCATCCCGTCGCCGCGCCCCGCTGCGATCGCTGGCATGCCGTCGCGCGTACGGCGGACGGGCACGATGCTGTCGCCGTCGCTGAGCAAGAGGATGCGCGCCGCGTTGGGCCCGGTCTCGACCACGCGACCGATCAGGCCGTCGGGGCCGCGCACCGGCATGCCGGGCAGCACGCCGTTCCAGCGACCCGCATTGAGCAACGCATAGCGCCGCCCGCTCGACGCGCTCGAACTCACCAGCCGCGCGGTCACCACCGGCGCGGTCGAGCGTTCGCGGATCGCGAGCAGGCTACGCAACCGGCGATTGTCATAGGCGATCGTCCGCGCGCGCATCAGCAGCGCCCGCGTTCGCTCGCGATCGGCGCGCAACGCGACGTTCTCCTGCTTCACGAAGAAATAGTTGCCGATCGCATCGGGGATGCCCGAGATCGACGATCCAACCGTAGCGAGCCCGGTCGACACTGGCGTCGTAACCCCCGCAACGCCCATCCGCAGCGCGGAAAACGCGGGCGGATTGAACGTAGACGCGACGAGCAGCACCAGGCCCACCACCGCACCAGCGACGGCGAGCACATAGCCCATGAACACACCATATTGCCGACGCCGGGAAAACCCCGTGCGCCGGTCGCGGGCTGGCGCCATGCGCCTGTCCCCCTGTCTCGGGCGCCGCCGAAGCATGGAGGCCAGAACCTCCACGACTCGGACGGCGCGATTTCGTGTCCGTATGTCTTAAAGCAAAAACAAACCCTTAGCCGCTCATCAGCACGCCGCGGAACAGCGGGTCCTCGAGCGCGCGACCGGTGCCGAGCGCGACGCAGGTCAGCGGGTCCTCGGCGACCGTCACCGGCAGGCCGGTCTCGTCGCGCAGCACTTCGTCCAGACCCTGGAGCAGCGCGCCGCCGCCGGTCAGCACGATGCCCTGGTCGACGATATCCGCAGCCAGTTCGGGCGCGGTGTTCTCGAGCGCGACGCGGACGCCCTCGACGATCGTCGCGACCGGCTCGCTCAGTGCTTCGGCGATCTGGCCCTGGTTGATCTGGATCTCCTTGGGCACGCCGTTGACGAGATCGCGGCCCTTGATCTGGATGATCATGCCGATGCCGTCGACCGGCGGCTTGGCGATCCCGACCTCCTTCTTGATCCGCTCCGCGGTCGCTTCGCCGATCAGCAGGTTATGGTTGCGGCGGACGTACGAGACGATCGCCTCGTCCATCTTGTCGCCGCCGACGCGTACCGAGGTCGTGTAGGCGAGACCGCGCAGCGACAGCACCGCGACTTCGGTCGTGCCGCCGCCGATGTCGACGACCATCGAACCGATCGGCTCGGTGACCGGCATGTCCGCGCCGATCGCCGCCGCCATCGGCTCCTCGATCAGCCAGACCTGCGATGCGCCCGCGTTCGACGCGGCATCGCGGATCGCTCGGCGCTCGACCTTGGTGGAGCCCGACGGCACGCAGATCACGATCTCGGGCCAACGCGCGAACTTGCGCGGGCCGTGGACCTTCTGGATGAAATACTTGATCATCTGTTCGGCGACGTCGATGTCCGCGATCACGCCGTCGCGTAAGGGGCGGATCGCCTCGATGTTCCCTGGCGTCTTGCCCATCATCATCTTGGCGTCGTCGCCGACCGCCTTGACGCGCTTGATGCCGTTGATCGTCTCGACCGCGACCACCGACGGCTCGTTCAGGACGATGCCGCGGCCACGGACGTAGACGACGGTGTTCGCGGTGCCGAGGTCGATCGCCATGTCGTGCGACATGAACTTGAAGAAACGCGAGTAGAAGGCCATTCAATCAGGGTCCCGTAATCCTTGGCCGCCGGACGGGCAGCCCATCGCACAAAAATCTCGCGTGGCCCGCCGGTGTTTAACTCACCGGGTGCTTGCGTTTGCGGGTCGCGGGATGCCGTCGCTTGGTCTAGACGCAAACCCATGTCAATACGGCGTCTCCCCGAGCATCTGGTCAATCGCATCGCCGCCGGTGAAGTGGTGGAAAGACCCGCCAGCGCGTTGAAGGAGTTAGTCGAAAACGCCATCGACGCAGGGGCAGGACGCGTCGCGATTCTCCTCGTGGAAGGCGGCACGTCGCGGATCGAAGTCGCTGATGACGGCTGCGGTATGACCCCCGCTGACATGGCCTTGGCACTCGAACGCCACGCGACCTCCAAGCTGCCCGACGAGTTCATCGAATCGGTCGTGACGCTCGGTTTTCGCGGTGAGGCGCTGCCCTCGATCGCGAGCGTCGCAAGGCTGACGATCGAAAGCCGGATCCGCGGCGCCGAAGGCTGGGCGCGCACCGTCGACAATGGCGAGGTCGAGCGCGAAGGCCCCGCCGCGCTCCCGCCCGGCACCCGCGTCGTCGTCGAGGATCTGTTCGCGCGCGTCCCCGCCCGCCGCAAGTTCCTCCGCTCCCCCCGCGCCGAATACGCTGCGTGCCTCGACGTCGTTCGCCGGCTCGCGATGGCACGCCCCGACATCGGTTTCACGTTGGAACATGACGGCCGCCGCGCGCTGTCGGCGATGCAGGTCGAGGACCGGCCGGGCAGGGTGGCGACGCTCACCGACCGCGCGCTCGCCGACAATTCGGTGGCGATCGACCTCGAACGGGAAGGCCTCGTATTAGGCGGCGTCGCCAGCCTGCCGACCTACAATCGCGGCATTGCCGACCACCAGTACCTCTTCGTCAACGGCCGCCCGGTAAAGGACCGCCTGCTGATGGGCGCGATCCGCGGCGCCTATGCCGAGATGCTCCCGCGCGACCGCCACGCCGTCGTCGCGCTGTTCCTCGACATCCCGACCGACCAGGTCGACGTCAACGTCCACCCCGCCAAGACCGAAGTCCGCTTCCGCGACCCCGCAATGGTGCGAGGCCTCATAGTCTCTGGCCTCCGCCGCGCCCTCGACGCGGCCGGCCACAGAAGCCAACGCGCCAGCGAGTCCGCCCTCTCGATGTGGCAACCCGAAAACTCCTCTCCCCCCCGGCGAGAGGAAGGGGCCCGTCCGCAAAGCGGATGGGAAGGTGAGGGCACGCCCGAAAGGCTCCCGCTGGAAAGCCGAAGCTACAGCACCGTAAACGAAGCCCGCCCCACCTTCTTCGCCGCGCCCCCGCAGGCGCGCGCAGAACCCGCCTGGACACCCCCACCGCAAACCGCGGCCTTCCCGATGGGCGTAGCGCGTGGCCAGGTCGCAAAAACCTACATAGTAGCCGAAGCCGAAGACGGTCTCGTCCTCGTCGACCAGCACGCCGCCCACGAACGCCTCGTCCTCGAACGCATGCGCGCAGCCCTGATCGGCGGCACCATCGCGAGCCAAGCCCTCCTCATCCCCGAAGTCGTAGAACTCGACGAATCCGCCTGCGACCGCCTCGAGTCCCGCGCCGAAGAACTGTCGGAATTCGGCCTAGACCTCGAACGCTTCGGCCCCCACGCCATGCTGGTCCGAGCCACCCCCGCGCTCCTCGGCCAAAGCGACCCAAAAGGCCTCGTAACCGACCTGGCCGACGAACTCGCCGCCTTCGACGACGCGCTATCCCTGAAAGAGCGCCTAGACGCAGTAGCCGGCACGATGGCCTGCCACGGCTCCGTCCGCGCCGGCCGCATCCTGTCGGTCCCCGAAATGAACGCGCTCCTCCGAGAAATGGAAGTCACCCCCCATTCCGGCCAATGCAACCACGGCCGCCCCACCTGGGTGAAGCTCGCGCATTCGGACATCGAGAAGCTTTTTGGGCGCAAGTGAACGGCTTACGAATTTTGCTCGGTGGTCATAGTAAAGGTCTCGGAACCACCACGGAACGACCGCTTCCGCCCAAAGCCGGTCGTGGCCAAGCGGTCCATCAAGCCGTAAGAGTGCGACATGATGTACTTGGTGTTGAGCTGCGACCTCGCCGGTGATCGCCCTCTCGGGGCCGAGAATGAACTGCGCGGTCCTGAGATGCCCGTGAGTCTTCCCCCTGAACTCCGAGCAGACTTGCTCTCGTGGAACGAGAGAATGGGCGAGGTGGTGCTTGCAGATACCGAGACTTCGAGCGCCATCGCCCGACTGAACGCCGAGGGAGAAAACCTAGCTTCCCGTGTCGCATCTGTCGTGCCGGGCGGCGCGAAGGTTCGCTACCGGAAAGAGTAGCAGCGCGTCCGCTTACCTTCCCATTTCCGACATTCACCGTCGGAACGCATGGTTGCGATTGTGACCTTGGACCGGGTGAAACTTACGCGCGGCGACATAGGAATGCTGTCCGGCCGTAAACGCCCGGCGCGCGCAAGATGCTCAAGGTAGATACGTCGAGCAAATGCAGGCTTTCGCTCATACCGTTGCGCCGACGGAACAACCTGTTCTTCCGGGTGTTTTCCGGACAGTAACAGGGAGAGTATAATGTCAGATTACCGCACCACCGATACCGTCGTCGTGAAACGCCGCGGCCCCGGCACGACGATCGCTATCGTCTTGCTCGTCATCGTCGTGATCGTCGGCCTGCTGTTCGCGACCGGGTTCTGGAGCGCCAACGTCACCAAGAGCGGCGCGCTTCCCGAGGTCTCGGTCAAGGGCGGGGCATTGCCCAAGGTCGACATGGACTCGAAGGAAGTCGTCGTCGGAACATCGAAGACCAAGGTCGAAGTCCCGAAGGTCAAGACCGAGACGGAAACCGTCGACGTTCCGACGATCGGCGTGAAGGACAATGGCGAGAAGTAAATCACGCCTCGTGTAATGGAAAAGGCCTCTGTCGGTTGGCGGAGGCCTTTTTCGTAGATGCGTCAATTCGATCGCTATAGCGTGGCGCCGCTCTACTTCCCGGGATGAATGGCGGGTGAGGGCATGGCGCTTTTCGCCTAATGGGGGCACAGCGTCGCAAATGGACGCACTCTCCCTATTCGGCCTAGCCGCGGTATCCTTCACCCTGCTATGCTACGCCAAGGAAGCCGGCTCGCACTGGTGGACGCTCGGTTTCGCATTCGGCTGCGTGCTCGGGTCGATCTACGGTTTCCTCCAGGGTGCGTGGCCCTTCGGGGTGGTCGAACTCATCTGGACGGTGGTCTCGTTCAACCGCTGGCTCAAGATGCGCCAAGCCGTACCGCCCGCCGTGGAACCGCTCGCTTGACACTGCGTTCGCCCGCGCCTAGTTGAACTCTCCCCGACACGACGGTTCCGGCGGCGCTTGTTTGCGTTCGTCGCTATCGTGCGTTTCGGTTCATCGCTAAGAGATGGGGTCTGTGCAGCCATGCCGGACCTCGTGGAGCAGGAGAACCAAGTTCATGGCACGTATCGCGGGTGTTAATATCCCGACCAACAAGCGCGTGGTGATCGCGCTGACCTATATTCACGGCATCGGCTCGACCAAGGCCAAGGAAATCGTCGCGAAGCTCGGCATCGCCGACACCGCCCGCGTCCAGGACCTGACCGACCAGGAAGTCCTGCACATCCGCGAGACGATCGACGCCGATCACACCGTCGAGGGCGATCTGCGCCGCCAGACCTCGATGAACATCAAGCGCCTGATGGATCTCGCCTGCTATCGCGGCCTGCGTCATCGCAAGGGCCTCCCGGTCCGCGGCCAGCGCACGCATACCAATGCGCGCACCCGCAAGGGCAAGGCCAAGCCGATCGCCGGCAAGAAGAAGTAATCCACTTTTTGAATGGATTACTCCGCCGGCGCTGGTCCCAACGGGCCGCCCGGCGTCACGCAGATACAGGTCAGGAAATACACCATGGCACGCGAACCTCAGCGCATTAAGCGGCGCGAGCGCAAGAACATCACCTCTGGCGTCGCTCACGTGAATGCCAGCTTCAACAACACCATGATCACCATCACCGATGCCCAGGGCAACGCGATCTCGTGGTCGTCGGCCGGCGCAATGGGCTTCAAGGGCTCGCGCAAGTCGACTCCGTACGCGGCCCAGGTCGCAGCGGAAGACGCCGGCAAGAAGGCCGCCGAGCACGGCGTCCGCACGATCGAAGTCGAGGTCAAGGGCCCCGGCTCGGGTCGCGAATCGGCACTGCGCGCGCTTCAGGCAGTCGGTTTCCAGATCACGTCGATCCGCGACGTGACCTCGATCCCGCACAACGGCGTTCGTCCTTCGAAGCGTCGTCGCGTCTGATTTCTCCGACGTTGTCCGCGCGCGGTCGTCCCTGATCAGGTCGAACGTGCGTCGCGGATGCATTTTAATGGCCGGCGGAAGTCCTTTCCGTCGGCCCCCAAATTAGGGGAAGCATGTGTCTGTCAACGCAAAGAACTGGCAGGAACTCAAGAAGCCTAGCGGCCTGGAGAAAAAGGCCGGTGGCGACACCAAGCGCAAGGCGACTTTCATCGCCGAGCCGCTCGAGCGTGGCTTCGGCCTGACGCTCGGCAACGCGCTGCGTCGCGTGTTGCTCTCGTCGCTGCAGGGCGCGGCCGTCACCTCGATCAAGATCGAGAACGTGCTGCATGAGTTCTCGTCTCTGGCCGGCGTCCGCGAGGACGTGACCGACATCGTCCTCAACGTGAAGCAGATCGCGATCCGCATGCAGGGCGAGGGGCCCAAGCGCCTCCAGCTCTCGGCAACGGGTCCGGGTGAAGTCAAGGCCGGCGACATCGCCGTCTCGGGCGACATCGAGATCATGAACAAGGATCTCGTGATCTGCCACCTCGATGAGGGTGCGACGCTCAACATGGAGCTGACCGCCGACATCGGTAAGGGTTACGTGCCCGCGACCGCAAACCGCCCGGCCGACGCGCCGATCGGTCTGATCCCGGTCGATGCGCTGTACTCGCCGGTACGTCAGGTGTCGTACAAGGTCGACCCGACCCGCGTCGGTCAGGACCTGGATTACGACAAGCTGACGCTGACGATCGAAACCGACGGTACGATCACCCCGGAAGACGCAGTCGGCTATGCCGGTCGCATCCTCCAGGACCAGCTCGCGCTGTTCGTCCACTTCGACGACTCGTCGGTGACGCGTTCGTCGGCCCCGATCGGCCAGGCAGCACCCGCTGCCGGTGGTGCGGAGCCCGCAGGCGATACCCAGCAGATCAACCGCTACCTTCTCAAGAAGGTCGATGAGTTGGAACTGTCGGTGCGTTCGGCGAACTGCCTCAAGAACGACAACATCATCTACATCGGTGATCTGGTCGGCAAGACCGAGGCCGAGATGCTGCGTACGCCTAACTTCGGCCGCAAGTCCTTGAACGAAATTAAGGAAGTGCTGTCGTCGATGGGTCTTCGCCTGGGTATGGAAATCCCCGGCTGGCCACCTGAGAACATCGAAGAGATGGCCAAGAAGCTTGAACAAGAGATAATGGGATAAGTGGTTCGGGGCCGAGTAATATCGGCCCCGACCTCTTGTTCACCCGCGAAGGCGGGTGCCCAGACTGGATCCCCGCCTTTGCGGGGAGACAATTGAGGGGAGGCTGAGGGAGCGTCGTTGGCGTAACCTTAGTGTGACCTTTGGACTACGGCGATTGGCAGTGGCCGCAACACTGCCTGCTCCCGGGTACCTCATACGGCCCCTGAACGAACGAAAAGGTATTAAACATGCGCCATCGCGTAGGCGGCCGTAAGCTTCAGCGGACCTCGGCCCACCGTCTTGCCCTGTTCCGCAACATGAGCGCCGCGCTCATCAAGCACGAGCAGATCACCACCACCGTCGCCAAGGCGAAGGAATTGCGTCCCTACGTCGAGAAGCTGATCACGCTCGCGAAGAAGGGTGGCCTGTCCAACCGTCGTCTCGCGCACGGCAAGCTGCTCGACGATGCGCAGCTGATCAAGTTGTTCGACACGCTCGCGACCCGTTATGCGGATCGCAACGGCGGCTACACCCGCGTCATCAAGGCCGGTATCCGCATGTCGGACGCCTCGCCGATGGCCGTCATCGAGTTCGTCGACCGTGACGTCTCGGCGAAGGGCCAGGATTCGGGTCCGGTGATGTCGGACGCTGAGTACGACGACGCAGCGTAAGACTGTTCTCCTGCGAACGCAGGAGCCCAGGATCACAAGTGCTATCGTCCGTTACCCTGGCCTCCTGCGTCCGCAGGAGAACCAGTGAAACCGTAGAGGCCGCGTCCAGCAATGGGCGCGGCCTCTTTCGTTACGGGTCCCATCCGGCTATGCGCCCGACATGGAGCACCCAGACAGCATTCTCATCGTCGATTTCGGCAGCCAGGTAACCCAGCTGATCGCCCGCCGCGTGCGCGAGGCTGGCGTCTACAGCGAGATCGCCCCCTTCCAGTCCGCCGAGGCCGCGTTCGACCGGATGCAGCCCAAGGGCATCATCCTCTCCGGCGGTCCCGCCTCGGTCACCACCGAGAACTCACCGCGCGTGCCGCAGCGCTTCTTCGAGGCGGGCATCCCGATCCTCGGCATCTGCTACGGCCAGCAGGTCATGTCCGCGCAGCTCGGCGGCAACGTGATCGTCTCGGGCGATGGCGGCGAGTTCGGCAGCGCGTTCATCGAGGTCAAGTCCAACTGCGCTCTGTTCGACGGCCTGTGGGCGGAGGGTGAGCGCCACCAGGTCTGGATGAGCCACGGCGACAAGGTCGACGCGATCCCGCCCGGCTTCACCCCCGTCGCGGTCTCTACCGGCGCGCCCTATGCGATCGTCGCCGACGAGGCGCGGCGCTTTTACGGCGTGCAGTTCCACCCCGAGGTCGTCCACACCCCCGATGGCGGCAAGCTGATCGCCAACTTCGCGCGCCACGTTTGCGGGCTCAGCGGCGACTGGACGATGGCCGAGTTCCGCGAGACAAAGATCGCCGAGATCCGTGCGCAGGTTGGCAAGGGCCGCGTCATCTGCGGCCTGTCGGGCGGCGTCGACTCGGCAGTCGCGGCAGTGCTGATCCACGAGGCGATCGGCGAGCAGCTCACCTGCGTGTACGTCGACCACGGCCTGATGCGCGCGGGCGAGAGCGAGCAGGTCGTCAGCCTGTTCCGCGGCGCCTACAACATCCCGCTGATCCACGTGAACGTCGAGGAGCTGTTCCTCAGCGGCCTCGCCGGGATCACCGACCCCGAGCTGAAGCGCAAGTTCATCGGCAAGACCTTCATCGACGTGTTCGACACCGAGGCCAAGAAGCTCGGCGGCGCGGAGTTCCTCGCGCAGGGCACGCTGTATCCGGATGTGATCGAGAGCGTCAGCTTCACCGGCGGCCCGTCGGTGACGATCAAGAGCCACCACAATGTCGGTGGTCTGCCAGAGCGCATGAACATGAAGCTCGTCGAGCCGTTGCGCGAGCTATTCAAGGACGAAGTCCGCGTGCTCGGTCGCGAACTCGGGCTGCCCGAGATTTTCGTCGGCCGTCACCCGTTCCCCGGACCCGGCCTGGCGATCCGCATCCCCGGCGAAGTCACCAAGGAACGCTGCGACATTCTGCGGAAAGCGGATGCGATCTATCTCGAGGAGATCCGCGCGGCGGGGCTCTACGACACGATCTGGCAGGCGTTCGCGGTACTGCTCCCGGTCCGCAGCGTCGGCGTGATGGGCGACGGCCGCACCTACGATAACGTGCTGGCGTTGCGCGCAGTCACCTCGACCGACGGCATGACCGCACAGGCGTTCCAGTTCCCCGGCGACTTCCTGCCGCGCGTCGCGACCCGGATCATCAACGAGGTCAAGGGCATCAATCGCGTGACCTACGACTATACCTCGAAGCCGCCCGGCACGATCGAGTGGGAATAAGTCGAAGCATGTAATCCTCCCCCGCAAGGGGGAGGTGGCTGGCACTTGCCAGACGGAGGGGGAGGATAAGATGCAGAGGTTACCGCTTACCGCCCCCTCCGTCAGGCTACGCCTGCCACCTCCCCCTAGCGAGGGAGGATCGTTAGGTCGTCGCACCAAATCGCTGGTTGTCGCGATGGCGATCGCCGCCAGCGCACCGCTGCTCCTCGGCGCGGCGGACCCGCCTGCGTGGACGCGCGCGCAGGCACCGTTCCCGATCGCCGGCCCGATCGCCTATGTCGGCAGCGAAGGTATCGCCGCCTACCTCATCAAGACCAGCGCCGGCGCGATCCTGATCGACGGCACGCTCGCCGAAAATGCCGGCATGATCGAACGCAACATCGTCGCCGCTGGAGTACGCCCGCGCGACGTAAAGCTGATCCTCGTCACGCACGCCCATTTCGATCACGCCGCGGGTGTCGCCGCACTCAAGCGCGCAATCGGCGCTCGCGTGGTAGCTGGTGCTCGCGACGTCCCCGCGCTTGAAGTCGGCATACCGCCCGGCGAGACCAGCTACGGCGTAATCCGCTTCCCGCCCGTCCACGTCGATCGCGGCGTCCGCGATGGCGACACGGTCACGCTCGGCAACGTCACGCTCACAGCACGCGCCACGCCGGGACACACGCCCGGCTGCACGACCTGGACGATGCAGATCCCCGCCAAGCCACGCCCGCTGGACGTCGTCTTTCCGTGCAGCGTCAGCGTCGCCGGCAACCGCCTGATCGGCAACCGTGCCTATCCCGGCATCGTCGCCGACTACCGCCGCAGCATCGCGATGCTTGGCACGTTGCACGCCGACATCGTCCTGCCGTCGCACCCCGAACTCGCCGACGTGATCGCCAAGGGCAAACGTCGCCAAGCCGGCGACACGACCGCGTTCGTCGATCCTACGCTGCTCCCGAAGATCGTCGCGAAGGCCAAGGTCGCGTTCGACGCCGATCTCGCCAAGCAGGCACGCTAGACGGCATGCTGGTCCTTTGCGGCATCGCGGTAATCGTCGCCGGCTTCCTGCTCCGGTTCAATCCACTGCTCGTCGTCGCGGTCTCCGCGCTCGTAACCGGCCTTGCTGCCGGGATCGCACCCCTTCCGATCCTCGCCGCGTTCGGCAAGGCGTTCAACGAGAACCGCTACGTCACCGTGATCTACATCGTGCTCCCGGTGATCGGGATGCTCGAACGACACGGATTGCAGGAACGCACTCGGCTCGCGATCGGCAAGCTCCGCGGCGCCACGGTGGGCCGGCTGCTGATTGGCTACCTCCTGTTCCGTCAGCTCACCGCGGCACTCGGCCTGACCTCGATCGCGGGCCCGGCGCAGAGCGTCCGCCCGCTGGTCGCACCGATGGCCGAAGCCGCGGCCGAAGCGCAGGGCGTCGCGCCGGGTGGCGACCGCATCCCGGCGATGGCGGCCGCGACCGACAATATCGGGCTCTTCTTCGGCGAGGATATCTTCATCGCGATCGGCTCGATCCTGCTGATGAAAGGCGTCCTCGAAGGCTACGGCATCGTCATCCAGCCGCTCCACCTCTCGATGTGGGCATTCCCGACCGCGATCGCCGCGTTCGTAATCCACGGCTTCCGCCTTTGGCTGCTCGATCGCCGACTGGCGCGAGCCCGATGATCGGCACCGGCTTCATCTACGGCGTCGCCGGCCTGATGTTCGCGGCATTCGCGATCCTGAGCGCGACCGATCGCACCAACCCGAAGCGCTTCGGCAACGCGGCCTTCTACGCGGTGCTGGCGATTAGCTTCCTGCTTGGTGGCAAGCTCGGCGATATCGGCAACGGCGTTCTCGTCCTGGCCCTCGTCGCGATCGCCGGCTCGGGCGCGATGGGCCGTGGCGGGCGTGCCACTACCACGCTCGACGGGCGTCGCACCGAAGCCACCCGGCTAGGCAACCGAATATTCCTCCCCGCACTGATCATCCCGGCCGCAGCACTCGGCGGAACGGTCCTGTTCCGCGCAGTCCCGAGCCTCGTCGACCCGAAGCAAGCAACGCTCGTCGCGCTGACCTGCGGCGTCGTGATCGCACTGGTCGCGATGCACCTATGGTTCCGCCCCCGCATCGCTACGCCGCTAGCAGAAGGCGTAAGGCTGATGGACGCGATCGGCTGGGCTGCCGTGCTCCCCCAGATGCTGGCGAGCCTCGGCGCGGTGTTCGCGCTGGCCGGCGTCGGCGACGTCGTCGGCGGTCTAGCCGGCCATGCGATCCCGGAGGGCAGCCTGATCGGTGCAGTCCTCGCCTACACGCTCGGCATGGCGCTGTTCACGATGATCATGGGCAACGCGTTCGCGGCGTTCCCGGTGATGGCCGCGGCGATCGGCATTCCGCTGCTCGTGCGGCATTACGGCGGCGACCCCGCGGTGGTCGCGGCGATCGGCATGCTCAGCGGGTTCTGCGGCACGCTGATGACGCCGATGGCGGCGAACTTCAATCTCGTCCCCGCCGCGCTGCTCGACCTCAAGGACAAGAACGCGGTCATCCGCGCGCAGATACCGACCGCGCTACCGTTGCTCGCGGTCAATATCGGGCTGCTCTACTGGCTGGGCTTCCGCTGACCTGACGTCCTGATCTTCGTCCCAAGCATCACCAGCTTGCCATCGATGCCGAACCAGTGCGGCGTGCCTGCCGGGATCAGGAACACGTCGCCGACTGCAAGCTTCCGCGTCGTGCCACCCTCGATCCGGTCGCCTTCGACCAGCCCCGGAAAGCGCAGCTTCGGCGCGACCAGCGTACCGCCCGAGACCAGCGTCCCAGAACCCGCCATCACGGTCGCATATTCGGCCTCGTCCGGGTGCACAGCAGGCTTGCCCGGCGCCTTCCAATATTCGAGCGAGGCGCTCGTCCCGTCCGCCTGCACGAGCGGTGCCATGGCGAACCCCTGGCCCGGCTTCATCGTCTTCTCGAGCGCAACGATCCGCGCGCGCACGTCGGCCGATGCAGCGAAGCTCGTCGGATCGCTGGTGGTCTGTGCGGGCAGGGAGGAGTTCGCGCCCACGGCTAGCACGACCGCAATCAACGGCCGCATCACAGCTTCACCGTCCGGCCTTCGCGCACGGACCGATAGATCGCCTCGACGATCCGCATGTCCCGCAGGCCCTCTTCGCCCGAGACGATCGGTTCGCGCCCGTCGAGAATGCATTCGGCCAGATGATCGAGCTGCCCCGCGAACTGCGTCTTGCCGGGGCCGGGCGGGGGGCTGGTAATCGCGGTCTCGCGACCGTCGCGGCCGGTCCACATCTTGTTGCCGTCGTAGCGCGTCGCCGGTTCCAGCTCGATGCGGCCCTTGTCGCCCATCAGCAGGATAT
This sequence comes from Sphingomonas sp. PAMC26645, assembly GCF_004795835.1. Classification (NCBI taxonomy): domain Bacteria; kingdom Pseudomonadati; phylum Pseudomonadota; class Alphaproteobacteria; order Sphingomonadales; family Sphingomonadaceae; genus Sphingomonas; species Sphingomonas sp. PAMC26645. Next base: position 3,352,091 of record NZ_CP039249.1, on the reverse strand, counting down.
GGTTCTGGTTGGCGCTGTACATCGACTGGCACCCGGCGATCGCGCCCGACGGGAATTCTAGCGTCCATTCCATCATGTCCTCGACCTCGCGAAAACGCGGATCGCGACGGTCGGTGGATTCACGCGCGGTGACCGCGATCGGCTCCTCGCCGGTCATGTAGCGCGCGGCCTGCAGGCTGTAGATGCCCATGTCCATCAGCGACCCGCCGCCCGACAGTGCGCGCTTCAGTCGCCACTTGTTCGGATCACCTTGGACGAAACCATGCTCCGAACGGACGTAGCGGATTTTGCCCGCCGCACCCGATTTGGCCAACCGCATCGCCTCCAGGTTGAACGGCTCGAAATGGCAGCGATAACCGATCATCAGCTTCTTGCCCGCGGTCTTGCACGCGCGAATCATCTGCTCGCATTCGACGACCGAGATCGCCATCGGCTTCTCGCACATGACGTGCTTGCCGGCCTTCGCCGCGCGGATGGTGTATTCGGCATGCATCGAATTGGGCAGGCAGACATAGACGATGTCGACGTCCGGATTGTCGCGGATGCGATCGAAGTCGGCGTAGGTATAGATCGACCGCTCGGGCACGCCGTATTTGGCCGCGGTCGCAAGCGCCTTTGCCCGGTCACCGCTGACCAGCGCAGTCACGCGCGAATGCTCACAATTGACGAACTGCGGCATGATCGTCTGCAACCCGTAATAGCCGAGTCCGACGATAGCATAGCCGAGCTTCCGGTCGGGCGCCGCACGCGCCACGCCGCTCGATGTGGCGGCCAGTGTTGCCGCGGCGACCAGGAGATCACGCCTGCCGAATTCCATCAGGGTTCCTTTCGAGAAACTGGAAGCATCTTTGCCGATCCGCGCGGAATGAGCCAGCCGCCATCGGCGAGCCAGTCCGCCAGTCGATCGGGCCAATGCTGGATCGAGATGCGCTCCGACCGCGTGCCGAGATTGAACGCGTGATCGGTGTCCGCGTAAAGGTGCAACTCCGCCGAAACGCCCGCCGAGCGAAGCTGCGAATACAGCGCCATCGCCGATGTCGCGCAGCACTGGTCGAGCGACCCCGCGACAAGGAACGCGGGCGGCGCGTTTACGACGGCCTTGGCCGGCGTGCCAAGCGGCCCCGGATAGACGAGCACCTGGAAGTCCGGTCGTGCGCTCACCCCATCGATCGCGTCCACCGGCGTCTGGGTCGGCGCGGGGTTGTCGGCGATGAGTGACACTAGTTCGCCGCCTGCCGAAAAGCCCATCACGCCGATCCGGGCAGGATCGATCGCGTAGTCGCTCGCATGCGCGCGGACCCACCGGACCGCGCGCCGCAGATCGGCCGCCGCGTCGCGCTCGATATCGTACGATGAACCCGGATCACGCGCGAGGCGGTATTTCAGCACGAACGTCGTGACGCCGTAGCGGTTGAGCGCCTTAGCCGGCACCTCGCCCTCGTTGATCCACACGAGCATCCGGTGACCGCCACCGGGCGCGATGATCACCGCGGCACCGTTGGCATGGCTGGGGGCGGGACGGTGGATCGTCAGTGTCGGGTTGTGGACGTTGCTGACATAGCTGTCCTTCACGGTCTCGGCTTCGGTCCGGCGCGCTTCCGATCCGGGCGCGCCGTTCGGCCAGAGCGAGACGACGGGGGCCTGTTGCGCAGCGGCGGGCGCGGAGACCAGCATGAGGGCGAAAGCAACGCGTAGCGACATCAACGACCCTCGACCGCACTCCTGCGCGAGTACTGCCACCGAGTGTCGGCCTTGTCGGCCGGCTTGGCTATTACGACCTTCGTCGTGCGTCTCCAGCGGTTTCTGCCGCGCCGGACATCTCGCGTCCGATCCACGCGAGCGCTTCGGCGCAGAGCCGATCGGGCGCGTCCTCCGCATCGAGCGTGACGGCGCGCTCGTCGGGACCCAGTTCTTCCAGGGTATCGAGCTGACTCGCGAGCAGGCTGGCCGGCATGTAATGGTCCGCACGGTGGACCAGCCGCCGGGCGAGTTCGCCGCTGTCCTTCGTATCGAGGAACACGAACAGCAACGGCATGCCGACGGCGTCCGCCAGTCGATCGCGATAGGCCCGCTTCAACGCCGAACACGCTGCAACCGCAGTACCATCCGTCCGGGCCGCATCGTGCAATCCGGCTGCAATCCTATCGAGCCAGGGCCAGCGATCCTGGTCGTCGAGCGGCTGGCCCGACCGCATCTTCGCGACGCTGTCGGCACTATGGAAGGCATCCCCTTCGAGGAATTCGCAGCGCAGACGTTGCGCAAGTTCGGCACCCAGCGTCGACTTGCCGCTGCCGCTGACGCCCATCACGATGATGGCATAGGGTAGCGCGTCAGCCGGATTGGGGATCGTTTCGGAGGAAGGAGGCACTGGCTCTCCATAAGCTGCGCGCGGTCGGTTCGTCACCGTCTATCGTCCGTGCGCGCGGGATCGGCTACTACGACCTTGGTCGTGATCGCCTATGGTCGCATGCGCCACTACCTGCGGTGCACACTGGCGGACATCGTCCGGCGCGTCCCGCAACAATCTTGGGTGAGCCTGTGAAACTGACACTAGCGATCGCGCTTCTGGGGACGACCGTTCCAGCGTTTGCAGCTCCCCGTTCGGCCTCTCCGTCTCAATCGGTATTTCTCACCGCACCGGCAGATCCACGCGCGGTGACGGTTCGCGGCCGCGGTGACGGCCGAACCGACGATACCGCCGCGATCCAGTCCGCGATCGACAGCGCGGCGAGCGCGAAGGGTGGCGAGGGCATCGTCTTCCTGCCCGCCGGTCGCTACCGCATCTCGCGAACGATCTTCGTCTGGCCGGGCGTGCGCGTGTTCGGCACGGGCCAGACGCGCCCCGTCATCACGCTCGGCGCGGCGACCCCCGGGTTCCAGACCGGCGTGGCGAACATGCTGTTCTTCACCGGTTCGCACGCCGACAGCCGCGCCGCACCGCCAAAGGTACCGGTGCCGCCGCCGACCAGCGTACCGTTCGATGCCACTATCGCCGACGCCAATTCGGGGACGTTCTATTCCGCGCTCAGCAACGTCAATTTCGAGATCGGCGACGGCAATCCCGCTGCGACCGCGGTCCGTTTCCACTTGGCGCAGCACGCGTATCTGAGCCATGTCGACTTCCACATCGGCTCCGGGTTGGCCGGTATCTACCAGGTCGGCAATGTCGGGCAGGACCTGCGCTTCTTCGGCGGACGCTACGGCATCCTCAGCGAGAAGACCTCTCCCGCATGGCAGTACACGCTGCTGGATTCGTCGTTCGAGGGCCAGCGCGACGCCGCGATCCGCGAGCACGAGGCGGGGCTGACACTCGTCAACACCAGCATCCGCAACGTCCCCGTCGGGATCGAGATCGACCGCGGCTATGGCGACTGGCTATGGGGCCGCGACGTGCGGTTCGAGAACGTCTCGGACGCGGCCGTCGTCATCAGCAACGAGGACAATGTCCACACGCAGATCGGCTTCCAGGACGCCACGGCCAGCGCCGTGCCGATCTTCGCGCGGTTCCGTGACAGCGGGAAGACCGTGGCGGGGCAGGGCGCAGAATACCGGGTCAAGGCGTTCAGCTATGGCCTGACGCTGCCGGGGCTCGGCGCGACTGGCAAGTACGAGACGCGCGTCGATGCCGCGACGATCCCGACAATGCCGAAGCGGATACCGCCCGCGATCCGCTCGCTGCCGCCCGTCGCGCAGTGGTTCGACGTGCGTGGCGCGGGTGCGAAGGGCGACGACGCCACCGACGATACCGCGGCGATCCAGCGCGCGATCGACACGCACCGCGTGGTCTATTTCCCGACCGGCTTCTACCGCGTTTCCGATACGCTGAAGCTGCGACCCGAAACGGTGCTGATCGGCCTGCATCCGGACATGACGCAGATCCTGCTTGCCGACGACACGCCGGCCTTCCGCGGCGTCGGTGCCGCCAAGGGGCTGGTCGAAAGCGCCAAGGGTGGCGCCGCGATCGTTTCCGGCATCGGCCTGACCACCGGCGGCATCAACCCGCGCGCGACCGCGTTGCTGTGGAAGGCGGGCGCGGACTCGCTGGTCGACGACGTCCGCTTCCACGGCGGTCATGGTACCAGCCGCGCCGATGGCAGCCGGATCGATCCGTACAACGCCGACCACACCGGCGACGCTGATCCGCGCAAGCGCTGGGACGGGCAATATGCGAGCCTCTCGGTCACCGATGGCGGCGGCGGCACGTTCAACAATCTGTGGACCCCCAATACCTTCGCCGCCGCCGGGCTGCATGTCTCGAACACCAGCACGCCGGGCCATGTGTACGAGATGTCCGCCGAGCATCACGCGCGCGCCGAGATCGTCCTCGACGGCGTCAAGAACTGGGAGTTCCTCGCACCGCAGACCGAGGAAGAGGCGGGCGAAAGCCGCAACGCGCTGTCGCTCGAGGTTCGCAATTCGAGCAACATCCTGTTCGCAAATTATCACGCTTACCGAGTGACGCGGTCGCTCCAGCCGGCGCCATCGGCGGTGCGGATCTACAATTCCGACGATATCCGCTTCCGCAACGTGCATGTGAACGGCGAGAGCGGGCTGGCATTCTGCGATGCGGAGGGCTGCGGCACCGACCTGCGCGCGAGCAAGTTCCCGTACGAAAACGCGATCCAGGACATGACCTCCGGAGCGGACGTGCGCGAACGCGAGTTCGCGGTGCTGGACGTGAAGCGCGGCGCCACGCCGGTCGCGACGACCACTGGCCCGGCCGTTCGCAAGCTGGAAGACGGGTTCTACTCGATCGCGGGCGCGGCGGTTGATGCGAAGGGCAAGCTCTACTTCGTCGAGCACCATACGCACCGCATCTATGGCTGGACGGCGAGCGAGGGGCTGTCGGTCGCCGCCGACGCACCCGTCGATCCGGTCAATCTCGCGGTCGATCGCTCGGGTAACCTCATGGTGCTGTCGTCCGATGGCGCGGCAGGAACCGTCTACAGCATCAAGCCCGGTGATCCCGGCAGCATCGCGGTGATCCCCCCGACACCGGTCGCTCCGCACCGCGATGCGCGCGTCGCGCTACCCGGCAATTTCTGGGTGAATGGCGAGTTCAAGGATCAGATCGATCCGGCGACCTACCAGTTCACGACGCTCGGCGAGATGTTCGCGCGCGATATGGCCGCGCCCAATCCGCGCGAATATGTCTCGCCCGACGGCTCGCTGGTCCTGCCCGCGTATCGTACCGTCCAGCAGGGGCCGCCCAACCACCTCGGCTGGCGCTTCTCGGACGCACTCGACACCTACGGCTTCGTGAACGCCAAGATCGGCGAGCGCGTGTTCGTCAGCAATGGCTCCGAAGCCAAGACCTATAGCGGGCTAATCGGCGCGGGCGGCAGCGTCACAGACCTGAAGCCGTTCGCCAATCGCGGCGGCGAGAGCGTCGCGGTCGGACCGGACCGCCGCGTCTACCTCGCCAACGGCCAGGTGTTCGTCCACGACGCCGACGGTCGCGAGACTGGGCGGATCGAGGTCCCCGAACGCCCGCTGCAACTGATCTTCGGCGGCGCGAATGGGCGGACGCTGTTCATCCTGACGCACCACGCTCTGTACGCGGTCGAAACCTGAGCGGCGTTCGTTGCCTCGGTGGCACCGCTGACGCATGACACCCGCCGATAGCTGCAAAGGAACGGGCATGACCGACTGGACCACGACACGACGGTCGGCCCTGACCGCGATGGCGGCCACGCTCGCCTTCCCGGCCGTTGCGGCCGGCGGCGGCAAGCGGCGGGTACGGTTGATCGCCGGCACCTACGCACGCGAAGGCGGCAAGGGCGTGTATCCGATCGCGTTCGACCCCGATCGCGACACATGGCAGGTCGGCACGCCGATATCCGGGATCGACGACGCCTCGTTCGGCGTCGGCGGCGGCCCGGGCGGTGCGTATCACTTCGTCCGTGAGAAGGCCGCGGGCGAGATCGCTGCTTACGCGACCGACTGGTCGCACCGCGGCACCACTTCCACGGCAGGCGCCGACCCGTGTTACGTCGCGATCGACCGCGCCAGCGCCTGCCTCGCGGTCGCCAATTATTCGAGCGGCAGCGTCGCGTTCCACCGCCTCGACGCGCGCACCGGTGTGCCAGGCGAGCCAGTCGTGTTCCGCCACACGGGGCATGGCCCGAACACGGCCCGGCAGGAGGCACCGCATGCGCACTGGGTCGGCTTCAGCTCGGATCGCCGCTGGCTGCATTCGGTCGACCTGGGAACGGACACGATCTTCGCCTATCGCTTCGACCCGCAGGCGCGCTCACTGGCCGAACCGATCGCGGCATGGCGAGCGCCGCCGGGAGCTGGGCCGCGCCATCTCGTCCACCATCCCCGCCGCCCACTCGCCTACGTAGTGTGCGAACTGTCCAACACGGTCATCATGCTAGACTCCCGCGCAGACGGCAGTTTCGCGACCCGCCACACGGTGTCGACCCTGCCGAGCGGGTACGAGGGCGCCTCGCAGGCCGCGCATATCGCGATCGACCAGGCCGGGCGGCGGCTCTACGTCTCGAACCGCGGACATGACAGCGTCGCGGTTTTTGCGCTCGACGCTTCAGGCGTGCCGAGCCCGCTTCAGCATATCTCGAGCGGCGGCAACTGGCCGCGCTTCCTGCTGGTCCTCGAAGCGCAGCGTCGTGTCCTCGTCGGCAACGAGCGGTCGGGCACGCTGGCGATATTCCGGATCGAACCCGATGGCCGACTAACCGCAACCGGACAGACGCTGTCGGTACCGGGTGCGGTGTTCGTCGGCCAGATCTAGCCTCAAGGTACTCGACGTTCGAGCAACGGTGTCGCCGCGACATAGCGTGCCTGCTCGACGAACGGTTCCGAACGCGTCTGCACGTCGACGATCTGGCGCGGAATGACGCCCCCCGCGGATGGCGCAGGCGACCAGTGCGGCAACCTGGCGGCGTTCGGATTGGCGGTCTTGATGAACGCGGCGAAATACCCCTGGAACACCGTCGCGATCCGGCGATCGTCCGCCGTCCACGCATAGGCCGGGTTCGTGTCGAGGTTGCCCAGCGCGTATTCGATCTCCGCGCTGTGCACCGCCCCGATCGGCGGTACGTCGGGGTTGGTCAGCGGCGGCAGCGCGGCCGGATGGGGATGCGCGAAATGATAATAATAGGTCGGCTGCCGCGTCCGGCGGTGCAGGTCGAACCACTGCCACGTCGACGCGCCGAGAAACGCATCGCTCGCCAGCGCGGTCGCCGCAACGGGCACGTCGGCATCCGACTTCGCCGGGTACAAGGCGAGTAGCGCATCCGCATCGGTAAAGAGCTTCGCGACGCCTGCGCGATAATTCGCCACCGTCGGTGGTTGCCCGGCAAGGATGCTCGTCCAACTTCCCTCCTGAGAGTTCGCACCGACTAGCAACGGCACGCGCGCCGCGCGCCCCGCCGCGTAGGTGTCGATCGGCGGCTCGGTCAGGAACTGCCCGTCGACGATGAAGTCCGCGCGGAACCGCTGCGTCCCCTGCGCAGCAAGCAAAGCCTCGGCCGGCATCGCCCGAAGTGCGTCGAGCGACGGCGCCCCCGCGGCCACCGCGAACGCATCGCCGTCCTTCGTCGCCACCGCGAGAGACTTGGGGCGGAAGGTCGGCGGCAGCACGCCGCCGCTCTCGCCGATCGCCCCTGCGAACTGCGTGCGGGTGAGTGGCGAGGTCATCAGTACGCTGACCGACATAGAACCCGCGCTCTCCCCACCGATCGTGATCCGCGCGGGATCGCCCCCGAACGCGGCGGCGTTGCGCCGGACCCACGCCAGCGCCGCAGCCTGATCGAGCAGCCCGTAATTCCCCGCGGAATGTGTCGACGATCCCGCCGCCATCGCGCTGGTTGCGAGGAACCCGAACGCGCCCAGCCGATAGTTGATCGTCACGACGACGATGCCCTTCTGCGCCATCGCCGCGCCGTCATAGCGCAGTTCCGACCCGTCACCCGCGATCGCGCCGCCGCCATGGATGTAGAACAGCACGGGCAGCCGCGCGCCTGGTTTCGCGCCCGCCGGCGTCCAGACGTTGAGCGTCAGGCAGTCCTCGCTGATACCGGGCGAGCGGAACTTCATGTCGGCGAACAGCGGCTGCTGCATGCAACGCGCACCGAACCGGTCGGCTTTGCGCACACCCGTCCATTGCGCCGCCGACCGCGGCGGCTGCCACCGCAACGGGCCGATCGGTGCCGCCGCATAGGGGATGCCGAGATACGCATCGACCGGCGTCGCTGCGGTCGAAACGCGCGTCCCTTCGAGCGTTCCGCTCGCGACTTGCACGCGCTGCGCCATCGCCGGTGCGGCCAGCAGGCCGACCGCCATTCCCCAAGTCGCCCACCGCATATCGCCCTCCGCTATCGCTTTGGGACAATGGTCGCACCCCATCTGGCGTTTGCCAAGGCGGACGGTCGCTATTCCTTCACATTGCCGGCAGCACGCGCCTGCTCAGCTTGCCGTAACGCTGGCAGCGATAGCCGGCAGATCGAGCTCGACTTCGGAGACCACGCGGATCGTTCCGCCAAGCCGTCGATACTGCTCCGCCCGGCGATACGCGCCGCTGTTGCGCACCGAATATCTGAACGGCGCGCGCCCGGTGATGACGAGCATCGTCGTCGTGTTGCCGACCGCCGACACGATCCGCCCGCCAAGCGCGGCAATCGCGCACGCAAGCCTCCCATCGCGAGGCTCACCAAGGATCGCGATACGTTCGCCGCTGAGCGGTCCGGTGGGCGCAGGGCGCGGCGCAGGGCCGGGCTTGCGCGGCGGTTTCAGCCATTCGTCGAGCGCGATGCCGGTATGGTCTATCGCCTTGACGATCACCCAGCCGGCGGCCCGCGCATCGCTCAGCGCGTCGTGATGCTTGTGCGCGATCCCGAGATACTGCGCGAGGCCGCCCAGCCGGTGGCTCGCCAGATCGGGCCAGGCCCGCTGCGCAACGCGGACGCTGTCGAGCCAGACCGTCTCGATCGGGGGGCGGTCATGGATACGGCACGCGGCGGCAAGTGCGCCCTTGTCGAAATAGGAATGCGCCACCGTCGTCCGGCCCGACAAATGGCCATCGACGATGCCGTGGATGTCGCCGAAGCACGGTTTGCCGGTGACGTGCTGCTCGGTGATCCCGTGGATCCGGGTATTGAACACGTTGAACTCGTCGCGCGGATCGACAAGCGTCTCGTATTCGAAGATCTCGCGGCCATCGCGAAACCCGACGATGCCGACCTGGCAGATGCTGCTGACGCGCGAGCATGCCGTCTCGACGTCGATGACGACGAAATCCGGTGTGAGCATATCGGCGACGTCGGTCTGGCTGGCGGGCGCTGGGTCGAGCATTGCACGTCCATATGTGGCGCCGGGTGCCGTAAGCAACCATTGCCGCCGGAACGTTCGCTTGGGTTCAGGCCTTACTTCGCCCTCTGCGCCAAGTCGGGATAGCGATCGAGGATCGCGCTGGTGACGCCGTTGGTCCAGCCGAAGCCGTCCTGCACCGGATATTCGCCGCCGCCACCCGGCGTACGCTGCTCGATATTGTATTTTTCCAGCATCTTGCCCGTTTCGGCATAGGCAGCGCCGACCGTCCCGAGCCAACGCTTGGCGATGTCCTTCGCGAGCGCCGGTTCGCCGTTCCGCGCCAGCCCGGCGATCGCCACCCATTGCAAAGGCGCCCAGCCATTGGGTTCGTCCCATTGCTGCCCGGTGTTCAGCGTCGTCGTCCGCAGGCCGCCCTCCGCCACCAGCGACTTGCGCACCGTCGCCGCGACCGCTTTCGCTTGCGCTTGCGAGGCGAGACCGACGAACAGTGGGTGCAGCATCGCCGCGTTGATGCTCGCGGTGGGCTTGCGCGTCGACAGGTCCCAGTCGGCATAGCGCGCGGTCGTCGCCTGCCAGAGGTAGCGGTCTATCGCGGTCTTGCGCTTCGCCGCGAGCGTCGTGAACGTGGCGGCGCACGGCGCGTCGCCCCCAGTTTGGCAGCGCGCGGCGATGCGGCGCTCCATCGCCCATAACAGGCTGTTGAGATCGACGGGCACGATGTCGGTGGTGTGGACCGTCGCGAGCGATCGCGGATCGCGGAGCCAGCGCGACCTGAAATCCCACCCGCTTTCCGCACCCGCCCGCAGGTTGCGCTGCGTGTCGGCAACGGGTCGGGGCGCCGCCTTCGCCGCGGTCGCGACGTCCTCGGCATAGGATTCGTCCCGCGGCGTATCTCGGTCGTCGTAATAGCGGTTGAGCACGCTCCCGTCGGGCATCCGCACCACGCGCAGGCAGGCGGGCTTGCCGTCGAGGCACACAGTGGCCTTCATCCAGAACGCGTGCTCGACCCGCAGCGCCGCCAGCCGCCGCTTCGCAACCTCGGGGTCGGTGTTGGTCGAAAGGTCGAGCATCAGGGCATAATAAGGTGGCTGCGACCGGCTGAGATAATAGGTCCGCGTCCCGTTCGGGATATGCCCATAGCGCTCGATCAGGCTGGTGAAATTGTCGAGCATCGACTCCACCAGCGGCTGCTGGCCATCGACCTTCAACCCGAGCATCGTGAAGTAGCTGTCCCAGTAATAGATCTCGCGGAAGCGCCCGCCCGGCACGACATAAGGGGCCGGGAGCGGCAGCGTGGAACTGCCCGCGACCGGCGCGACCGGCTGGCGCACGAGTTGCGGCCAGAGCGTCCGGACATGCGTCCTAAGATCGCCCGAGCCCCGATCATTCTCCCCCGGCACCGCGAAATTGGCGAGCACGAATGCTTTCAGCGCCGGGCCAGCGGGTTTAGCCCGCACATAGTCGACCATGATCGCCTCGGCCGGACGCTTCGGCACCGCGTCGACGAACGTCTTGCCGTCCGCGAAAACATGGCCTTGCTGCACGGCGTCAAACAACGCGCCGTAGAGGTCGGCGGGCGATCGAACCGACGAAGGCGAGTTCTGCTGCGCGGGAGCCATCGTCGCGATCGATGCCAGCGCGGCGAAACGGCAAAGGGTTCTGATCACGTACGAATTTCCCGATCCGGTGGGCGACCCGAATGCAATGGAAGGATCGCCCGCACGAGGCAAGTGTCACGCGCCCCATCCATTCCGGTTGGCGCAGGACTTTGCACCACTCGTCGCTGGCAGCGCCCATCATCGGCGGGCTATGACGCACTGCATTCTCCAAGGTAGCCGACCCGAACCGATGAAAAATCTCCCCTCCCGTTTCCGACGTCTCGACGGCGCGCTCGCCGACCTTCCACTCGAGGAGCCGATGCTGCTCACCGAACTCGACGGCTTCCTGACGGCCTTGGTGGTCGGCCCCGACACGATCCCGCAGAGCGAGTGGCTCCAGAGCATCTGGGGCTCAGACGATAGCGTCGACCCGCCGTTCGACGATCCCGCCGACGTCCAGTGGTTCGTAGATGCAGTGATGGCACGCTACGCCGAGATCGTTCGCGACCTGACCCGCGGCAAGCCTCAGCCGATCTTCGACACCGACGACCGCAATGGCGATATCCTCTGGGAAGCCTGGATCGACGGTTTCGCCGAAGCGGTGGCACTCAGGCCGGAAAGCTGGACGGCGTTGGGCGACGGCACCGATCCCGATACCGCCGACGCAGTGGCGCAGATCAGGGCGCTGATCGCGATCGTCACCAACGAGACCACGCTCGACAGCGTCGAGGTCAACGCTCTCGACGAGCGCGCCCCCGCGCAGATCATCGCTGCTGTCCTGAAACTTCATGCAGTGCATTCCCAGGACGCAGGTGCATCATCAGGCACACCGGTGGTCGCCACACCGGCGAAGATCGGCCGAAACGATCCGTGCCCCTGCGGCTCGGGGAAGAAATCCAAACGCTGCTGCGGATAAAAGTGTCGTCCGCCCGGCGTTTAGAAGCCGCCAAAGCGGCAGCGGCCTACTGCGGAAAAGCTGGTGCCCCCGGCGAGATTTGAACACGCGGCCTACGGTTTAGGAAACCGTCGCTCTATCCGGCTGAGCTACGGGGGCATCGGCTGGCGCATTACGCCGGTCGGGTGGGACGATCAAGCGCGAGGCTAGCGTCCGGTCGTGCGCGGTAACATTCGAGCAACGACAATATTTCGGTATTTCGAACCCTCGACGGGGTTAGATCAAGGGGCGACGGGTATCGCTCACGATGCCCCGTCGCCGCTTGCCGTGCAGTGCGGGCGGTTAGGCCTTGACGTGCTGCGAGATGTACTTGTTCATCTCGAACATCGTGCACTTGTCACGCCCGAAGACCTTCTTCAGCTTCTCGTCAGCCAGAATCTCGCGCTTGTTCTCGGGGTTCTGGAGGTTGTGGGCCTTGATGTAGACCCAAACCTTGCTGATCACTTCGCTGCGCGGCAGCTTGTCGTTGCCGACGATCTCGCCGAGCTCGGGAGAGGGCTGGACGGGGGCGTGGATGCCGCCGGTCTTGGGAGCTGTAGCCATAAGCATTCCTTCCTGTTGCGCACGTGCGTTGGGCACTGCGCGCGTGGTCACGCCTTGGTGAGCGCGTCCGCCTTGTGCGCTGCCTTGCCGCCCTTGTCACTCCTTACGATGAACTGCGGCTCCTCCTTGGAGGCCTTGACGGTGTGGCCCTTGATCTTCGTATCGGTGGTCTGCTTCTTCTCGACCGTGCCGTGCGCTTCGCCGCCGTGCGATTTCCAGGTGACCTCGTCGCCCTTCTTCGGATCCTTCATCGCGCCATCTCCTTGATTTGAAAGGATCAAGCGCGGCAACGCGGCATTGGTTGCATCGCGTATGGGTTGCAGACGCAGGGCACGGGGGCCATCAGGGCGGCAATCAAGGAGACCCACTCATGAAGACCCGCGCCGCCGTAGCCTTCGAGGCAAAAAAACCGCTCGAGATCGTCGAACTCGACCTCGAAGGACCGAAATTCGGCGAAGTGCTCGTCGAAATCATGGCGACGGGCATCTGCCATACCGACGCGTACACGCTCGACGGGCTTGATTCGGAAGGGTTGTTTCCGAGCGTGCTGGGCCATGAAGGCGCCGGCATCGTCCGCGAAGTGGGCGCCGGCGTGACCAGCGTCTCGGTCGGCGATCACGTCATCCCGCTCTACACGCCCGAATGCCGCCAGTGTAAGTCGTGCCTCAGCCAGAAGACCAACCTGTGCACCGCGATCCGCGCTACGCAGGGCAAGGGGCTGATGCCCGACGGGACGACGCGGTTCAGCTACAAGGGCCAGCCGATCTTCCATTACATGGGCTGCTCGACCTTCTCCAATTTTACCGTGTTGCCGGAGATTGCGGTGGCGAAGATCCGCGAGGACGCGCCGTTCGATACGTCGTGCTACGTCGGCTGCGGCGTGACGACCGGGGTCGGCGCGGTGGTGCATACGGCTAAGGTCCAGCCGGGCGACACGGTCGTCGTGTTCGGGCTTGGCGGGATCGGGCTGAACGTGATCCAGGGCGCGCGGCTTGCCGGTGCTGGGATGATCGTCGGCGTCGACATCAACCCCGACCGCGAGGAATGGGGCCGTCGCTTCGGCATGACGCACTTCGCCAACCCCAAGGATGTGGGCGACATCGTCCAGCACATCGTCGCGCTCACCGATGGCGGTGCGGATTATACGTTCGATGCGACCGGCAACACGACGGTGATGCGGCAGGCGCTGGAGGCATGCCATCGCGGCTGGGGCACGTCGATCGTGATCGGCGTGGCCGAGGCGGGCAAGGAGATCTCGACGCGACCGTTCCAGCTCGTCACCGGGCGCAACTGGCGCGGCACCGCGTTTGGCGGCGCGCGCGGGCGGACCGATACGCCGAAGATCGTCGACTGGTACATGAACGGGATGATCGAGATCGACCCGATGATCACGCACCGCCTGACGCTCGACGAGATCAACAAGGGCTTCGACCTGATGCACGCCGGCGAGAGCATCCGCTCCGTCGTGATCTACTGAGGACGGCCGGATGTTCAGCCATATCATGCTCGGCGCGGACGATATCGCCGCGTCGAAGGCGTTCTACGACGCGGCTTTGGGCGCGCTCGGCGTGCCCGAGGGCGTGGTCGATGAATGGGGCCGGGTGGTCTACGCCCACGCCGGCGGCCGTTTCCTGCTGACGAAGCCGATCGACGGGCAGCCGGCGAGCCATGGCAACGGCAGCACGATGGGCTTCGTCGCTGCGTCGCCCGAGGCCGCCGATGCGTGGCACGCCGCGGGTCTCGCGCATGGCGGCACCGCGTGCGAGAACCCGCCCGGTATCCGCCAGGGCACCGCGGGTCGCACGCTGTATCTCGCCTATCTGCGCGATCCGTCGGGCAACAAGCTTTGCGCCGCGCACCGGGTCGCGTGATGGAGACCGTCTCCACCAGCAAGGCGTATGGCGGCACGCAGGGCGTCTACCGCCACGCCTCCACCGCAACCGGCACCGACATGACCTTCGCGGTCTACGTGCCGCCGCATGACGAGGGCGCGCGGTTACCCGTGCTGTGGTTCCTGTCGGGCCTGACCTGCACGCACGCCAACGTCATGGACAAGGGCGAGTATCGGCGCGCGTGTGCCGAACTGGGCGTGATCCTGGTCGCGCCGGATACCTCGCCACGCGGCGACGACGTGCCGGACGACGATGCGTACGACTTCGGCAAGGGCGCGGGCTTCTACGTCGATGCGACGGAGGAGCCCTGGGCGAAGAATTTCCGGATGCGGTCCTATGTCGAGGACGAACTGCCAGCGCTGATCGCGGCGGAGTTTTCGATGGCGGACATGGCGCGGCAGGGAATCTTCGGCCACTCGATGGGCGGGCATGGTGCGCTGACGATCGCGCTGCGCAATCCCGATCGCTTCCGGAGCGTGTCTGCGTTCGCCCCGATCGTCGCGCCGTTGCAGTGCGCCTGGGGCGAGAAGGCGCTCGGCGGGTATCTAGGGGAGGACCGCATGGAGTGGCGCCCCTATGATGCTTGTGCGCTGATCGAAGATGGCGCGCGGGTGGAGGACATCCTTGTAGACCAAGGCGATGCCGACGGCTTTCTGGCGGAGCAGTTGAAGCCCGAGCTGCTGGCGGAGACTTGCGACGCGGCGGGGATCGACCTGACGCTACGAATGCAGCCGGGGTATGACCACAGCTACAACTTCATCTCGACGTTCATGCCGGATCATGTCGCATGGCACGCCAAGCGCCTGAAATAACCGTCTTCCCCTGCCGGTAACGAGAACGTGCGCTATTTTCCCCCTTCCCTGAAAGGGAGGGGCCGGGGGTGGGTAGGCTGCTTGGTAACCACCGCGGCCAATCCAGACCGACCCACCCCCAACCCCTCCCTTCCAGGGAGGGGAGCAAATCGGCGGCTAGCCCCTTCGGACCACAAGAGTTGGTGGTCGTACGCGACCTTACTCTTCCCGGTTCGCCACGCGGGCGGGAGCCCGGTCAGCGTCCCCGCCCTTGCGAGGGGGGAGGCCTCCTTGAAATCCTCCCCCGCCAGGGGGAGGTGGCTGGCACTTGCCAGACGGAGGGGGAGGTAAGGGAAACGCCCGCGCATTGTCCTCCCCCTCCGTCACCTTCGGCGCCGCCCCCCTGGGCGGGGAGGATCGTTTGCGTCCCCCCTCAGAACTTGAACCCAGCCGCAATCCCATACCGCCGCGGGTCGATCGTGAAGATATTCGTGAACAGCCCCGACGACTGGTCGCCGACCGCCTGACCCGTGATCGAGTCATTGTTCGTCAAATTCTGCACGAAGCCGCGCAGGAACCAGCGGTCTTCCGCGCC
This sequence comes from Sphingomonas sp. PAMC26645, assembly GCF_004795835.1. Taxonomy (NCBI): domain Bacteria; kingdom Pseudomonadati; phylum Pseudomonadota; class Alphaproteobacteria; order Sphingomonadales; family Sphingomonadaceae; genus Sphingomonas; species Sphingomonas sp. PAMC26645. The sequence continues at coordinate 3,336,423 of NZ_CP039249.1, read as the reverse complement.
ATTCAGCTGCACCTGCGCGTTGATCACCTCATAGCCCTGCACGCGGTCGACCAGCTGGTTGAAGATCGATGCGGTGAAGCCGCCGGTGTAGTTGAGGTCCACGCGCGGCACGATCGACATGCCGTTGCCGAACCCGATCGTGTACTGCGCGCCAGCCGAGAATTTGTAGGTCGGCGCCTGGGGCAGCTTGCCGCCGCGGATGTTGACGCCGACGCCGTCGATCACGCTGTACGGCAAAGCACCGGTAGGCACGCCGAACAGCGCACGCAGCGCCGCCGGAGGATTGGCCGCGGTCGAGGCCAGCACCGAGCACAGGCTGTACGCGCCGGTGGTGTTGGTCGTCGGGATCGCCACGGGTGCGCGCAAGCCGAGACCTGAGTTCACCGCGCCGACATAGGTGTTCACGCCGACGATATTGCCCGCGGTAGTGGGGACGACCGCGCAGTTGGCGGCGCTCTGCAGGTCCTTGATGATCACTGCATCCGAGCGGCCGCCCGACGGATCGCGCGGATTGACCAGGAACTTGTCCGCCGACACCTCGCTGTGGAGGTAGCTCGCGTTCATGTTGACGACGAACGCCGGGATCGGGCTGAGGATCGCCTCCGCCTCGACGCCGTAGACATTGGCGTCGACATTGTCGTTGACCGCGGTCCGCGCGACGATCCGGCTCAGCTGCAACTGCTTGTACTTGTAGTAGAAGCCCGTGACATTGAGCCGCAACGCGCCGTTACCGAACGTATTCTTCGAGCCGATCTCGAACGAGTCGATCTTCTCGGGCGTGAAGGTGGTCGGCACCGAGAAGGTCGCGGGCAAGGGCGGATTGATACCGCCCGACTTGTAGCCGCGCGAATAGGACGCGTAGATCAGATTGTCGGGCGAGATCTTGTAGTCGATCACCGCACGGCCGGTGAGCCGCGAGAAGCTGACTTTGTCGAGCGCATATTCCTGAACTCCGGCGCGCGTGGAGTCGAAGTCGGTGGTGGTGTAGTTCAGCCCCTGCGTCATGTTCGACGCGCCGATTGGGGTGAGCACGTTCAACGTGATGTTACGCGCCTTCACGTCCTTCTCGTCGTGATTGTAGCGCAGGCCCAGCGTCAGCTTCAACTTGTCGTTGAACTCGAAATAGGTCTCGCCGAAGATACCGTAGGATTTCAGGCGGAAATCGTCGCCGTCGTTGCGGTAGAACGGCGTCGCGAGGAACGCGTTGCCGTTGACGCCCGGGATCGCCGCCGAGCTGGCCGCGCCGAGCACGCCCGATGCGTAATCCAGACCGAACGCGTTGACGAAATAGTCGGTGTTCTGGCTGCGCGAATCGACATAGATGCCGCCGAGCAGGAAGTTGAACATGCCGTCGAACGAGCTGTCGATATGCGCCTCGGCCGAATATTGCCGGTTCACCTGGCGCGAGCGATCGACGTCGAGGCTCTGCGCGTAACAGCCGATACCGTTGCCGCCGAACACGCCGACATTGTTGGGATCGGCACCCGACTGGCACGCGCCGCCGGCCGGGCCATTGGGGATCAGCACGGAACGGACGCCATTGAGATAGCCGGTATTGACCAGCGCGCCGCCGGGCAGCGGGATCACCACGCCGGGGCGGCCGATTGCGTTCAGCGTGTTCAGGCCGACATTGGCCGCGAGGGGATTCTCGACCGCGAGGTTGAAATCGGTCGTGCTGTCGACGGTGTTGCGCGAGAACCCGCCGGTGAAGTTGAACGAGACCGGACCGAAATCATGGAAGATCTTGGCGGTGTACTGCTCTTCCTCGGCGAAATAGGTCGGGTTTGAGTCGATCCGGACGGTGCGGACGTCGCCGGGATTGACGACCCCGGCATAGGTGTCGGTCGCATACAGGTTCTGCAGGCCGATCGCGGCAATCTCGGGATGCCCGAGCTGCGTGCCGGCAATCCCGAAATACTGTGTCGAGGCGAGCGTCGCGGCCAGCGTCGAGTTGCCGTTCGGCGTTTCGTTCGCGAGCCGATCGGGAAGGCAGCCCAGGATGCCGGTCGGATCGCGATGGCACAGCTGCTTCTGGATGCGGCTGCGATTGTCCTTCTCGCGGAAATAATAGCCGATCAGGTCGACGCGGGTATCGCTGGTCGGCTCCCACGACAACGTGCCACGGATCGAATACAGGTCGCGCCCGTCGATCTTAGAATTGTCATAGGTGTTCTTGGTATAGCCGTCGCGGTTGAGATACGTGCCCGCGACGCGGATGCCGAGCGTGTCGGTGAAGGGCAGGTTGATCATCGCCCGCGCACGCTTCGAGTCATAATTGCCGTATTCGGCCTCGGCGGCGGCGTGGATCCCCGACAGGTCCGGCTTGGCGGTGATGAAGTTGACCACGCCCGAGGTGGCGTTACGGCCGAACAGCGTGCCCTGCGGACCGCGCAGAACCTCGATCCGCTCGAGATCGAAGAACTCGCTTTCGAACAGTCGCGTGGTGACCAGCGGCATGTCGTTGACGTGGATCGCGGTCGCCTGGTCGCAGGTCGCGCCGACGCAGAGATCGCCGATGCCGCGGATCGTGAAGCTCGACGTGGTGAAATTGGTCTTGGTGAAGGTGACGTTGGGCAACGTCTGCTGGAGCGCACTCGGGTTGACGATCTGCTGCTTCGAGATCGTGTCCGCGGTAAAAGCGCTCACTGCAATCGGAACATCCTGCAAACGTTGCGATTGGCGTTGCGCGGTAACCACGATATCCTGCGACGCATAGGCGCTGGCCGCGGTATAGGCGGGGGTGGTCTGGGTCGATGTGCTGGGCGTCGACGGCGCTTCCTGCCCGGGGCCATTGGTGGGGCCGGCATTTCCAGCCGATGTGGTGGCCGTCTGGGCCATTGCCGGCGCAATCGACAGGAGTATCATCGCCGAGGCGGCGAGCAATTCGAACTTGGCCATGTCAGTCCTCTCCCCGATCGTGCCGGTCTGTGCCGATTCACGATTTAGTTTTTCAGGTATGGCGAAGTAACGACGAAAACGATCTAGCGTCAACGCATTTTGAGCCCCGGATTACTGGGATTTATGGCGCGTTGCTGAAATGAAACAGTTGCAAAAGAGGACCCATGTTCCGATGTTTGGGTATGCTGACAAAGGGTGTTGCGATGCGGGATGAACTGAACGGGTCCGAGGGGCGGCCAGCTGGGGGCGATGTACTGGGTCCCGACGGCAAGGTGATTGTGCCCGAAGACGTAGCGTCGGCGATCCGTACGCTGATCCGCTGGGCGGGCGACGATCCGACCCGCGAGGGGCTGCTCGATACACCGCGTCGTGTTGCACGTGCGTGGAAGGAATATTGCGCGGGCTATGGCGACGATCCGGCGAAACATCTCGAACGCGTGTTCGAGGAAGTCGGCGGCTATGACGAGATCGTCCTGCTCAAGGACATCCCGTTCCAGTCGCATTGCGAGCATCACATGGCGCCGATCATCGGCAAGGCGCACATCGCCTACCTGCCGCGCGACCATGTCGTCGGTATCTCGAAGCTCGCGCGCGTGCTGCACGGCTTCGCGCGGCGGTTGCAGGTGCAGGAGCGGCTGACCGCGGAAGTGGCCGACTGCATCTGGGACAACCTCAAGCCGCAGGGCGTCGCGGTGGTGATCGAGGCGAGCCATGCCTGCATGACGGCGCGCGGTGTCCGCACGCCGGGGGTGACGATGGTCACGAGCCGGATGATGGGCGTGTTCCGCGACGACGAGCGCAGCCGCAAGGAAGTGCTGGCCTTGATGGGACGTGGCGTTTGATGCGAACCGTCCTGGTGACGGGCGGGGCAAAGCGGCTGGGCGCGGCGATCGTCCGGCGGCTGGCGGCGGACGGGCACGCGGTGGTCGTGCACCAGGGACATTCCCCCGACGAGGCGGCCGCGCTGGTGGCGGAGATCGTCGACGGGGGAGGGCGTGCCGCTGCGGTGGCTGGGGACCTGAGCGATCTGGGCACGATCGGCGACCTGTTCGCGGCGGCACGCTCGGCGATTGGCGGGCCGATCGACGGACTGGTGAACTGCGCGTCGAAGTTCGAGTTCGACCGACCGCCGACCGTCGATCCGGTGCTGTTCGCCGAGCTTGGCGCGATCAATTGCGGCGCGCCGGTGCTGCTCGCGTCCGCGCTAGCGTCGCAGGACGACGTCGCGGACGGCGCGGTGGTCAATGTGCTCGACCAGAAGGTGGCCAACCTCAACCCGGACTTCTTCTCGTACAGTTGCGGCAAGATCGCGCTGGAGGGGGCAACGATGATGCTGGCACAGGCGCTCGTCCCACGCATCTCGGTCAACGCCGTATCGCCGGGGCTTACGTTGCCAAGCGGAGACCAGACTGAAGAAGAGTTCGCGGCAGTGGCGAGCGACAATTTGCTCGAGCGGCCGGTCGGCGCCGACGCGGTCGCGGACGCGGTCGCATGGTTGCTGACCGCAAAAGGCGTGACGGGGCAGAATGTGTTCGTCGATTGCGGGCAACGGTTTCTGACGCGAGACGGCGACGTGATGTTTGAGGGGCGGAATGGCTGAATTCACGACGATCCTGGACGGACTCGAGGTGATGATGCGCCTCGGCATCCACCCGCACGAAGTCGCGCCACAACGCGTGGTCGTCTCGGTCGAGATGACGGTCGTGTATCCAGGCCCGCTCGGCGACGATGCGATCGGGGAAGTGCTCGATTACGACTTCGTCCGCACCAGCATCCTGGCGATGGTAGCGGAGCGCCCGTTCGCGTTGCAGGAGACGCTTTGCGAGGCAATCGCCACGCTGTGTCTGGCGGACGAGCGGGTGCGGCGGGTCGAGATCGAGACGATGAAGACCGACGTCTACCCCGATGCCGCGATCGGCTGCCGCATCGTGCGGGAGCGCTCGATCTAGCGAAAGATCGATCCAGCGTTTGAGAAAGACTTGTTGCCCCGCGAAGGCGGGGATCCAGACTGGGCTCCCGCCTTCGCGGGAGAACAAGGAAGGGCATGGCTCCGTATGATTGCCGACCGGTCCTGCTCAGAGCGATAGTCTCACGATCGAGCGCATTTCGGTCCCACACGCATGGCGCCGATCCTAGAGCCGGTTCGTTCTCTCCCCACGAACCCGATCCGGAGACCAAAGTTGAAAATTCTCGTCGTCCTCACCTCGCATGCCGATCTCGGCGATACCGGCCGCAAGACCGGCTTCTGGCTCGAGGAACTCGCCGCGCCCTATTACGTGTTCAAGGACGCGGGCGTAGACATCACGATCGCATCGCCGGCAGGTGGCCAGCCACCGCTCGATCCCAGCAGTGCCAAGCCCGACGCGCAGACCGACGCGACACGCCGGTTCGAGGCGGATGCCGATGCAACCGCCGCGCTCGCCGATACGCGCAAACTGTCCGACATGCGGATCGCCGACTACGACGCAGTGTTCTATCCCGGCGGGCATGGGCCGCTTTGGGATCTCGCCAACGATCCGGCATCGATCGCTTTGATCGAAACCGCGATCGGCGCAGGCAAGCCCGTCGCGCTGGTCTGTCACGCACCCGGCGTGCTGCGCGACGTAAAGGCCGCCGACGGCGCGCCGCTGGTAAAGGGCAAGACGGTCACCGGCTTCACCAACAGCGAAGAAGCCGCGGTCGGGCTCAGCGATGTCGTGCCGTTCCTGGTCGAGGACATGCTGCAACAGAAGGGCGGCAACTACTCCAAGACCGCAGACTGGGGCGTGTACGTGGTCGAGGACGGCCTGCTGATCACCGGCCAAAACCCCGCCTCGTCGGCAAAGGCGGCACAGGCGTTGCTGGCGAAGCTGGCGTAAGGTTAAACGGCCACCGGTTCAGCCGATGGCCGTATTTCATAAGGTCAGGCGCGGTTGGCGGCGCTGAGGACCGCGCGGACCGAGGCGGTGGCGATGTCGGTATCCATGCCGACTCCAAACACCGTCCTGCCCTCCGCGGTGCGACATTCGACATAGGCAGCAGCCTGCGCATCTGCGCCGTGGCCGATCGCGTGCTCGTTGTAGTCGACGACGTCCAGCGTCGGTCCGGTCGAGTCCGTCAGTGCCGCGATTACGCCCGAGATCAGTCCGTTGCCACGTCCGGAGATCGACCGCTCCTCGCCGTCGATCGCCACGCGACCAATAAAGACGCGCTGCCCAGAGGCACCGCTCTCCTCGTAATCGCGCAATTCCACGCGGTCGTCCGCCTGCGGCATGTAGGTCCGCTCGAACAGGCTCCAGATATCCGCGGCGTTCAACTCGCGGCTGGTTTCGTCGGCATAGGCCTGCACGTGCCGGCTGAAGTCCGCCTGCAACCGCTTGGGCAGCTTCAGCCCCTTGTCCTGCTCGATCACCCAGGCGACGCCGCCCTTGCCCGATTGCGAATTGACGCGGATCACCGCCTCGTAGCTGCGGCCGAGATCGGCGGGGTCGATCGGGAGATACGGCACCTCCCACAGCGTGTCGTTCTTCGCCTCCTGCGCCGCGAACCCCTTCTTGATCGCGTCCTGATGCGACCCCGAAAACGCGGTGAAGACCAGGTCGCCAGCATAGGGCGTGCGCGGGTGGACGGGGATGTTGGTGCAGTAATTGACCGTGTTCACGACGCCGTCGATGTCCGACAGGTCGAGCTTCGGATCCACCCCCTGCGTGTACATGTTGAGCGCGACGGTCACGAGATCGCAATTGCCGGTCCGCTCGCCATTGCCGAGCAGGCAACCCTCGACCCGGTCCGCCCCCGCCATCATGCCGAGCTCCGCCGCCGCGACGCCTGTGCCGCGGTCGTTGTGCGTGTGCAGCGAGATCGCCACCGCGTCGCGATTACGGATATGCCGCCCGAACCATTCGATCTGGTCGGCATAGATGTTCGGCGTCGCGCACTCGACCGTCGCGGGCAGGTTGAAGATGATCGGATTGTCGGGCGTCGGCATCAGGACGTCCATCACCGCCTCGCAGACCTCCAGCGAGAAATCGAGCTCGGCGGTCGAGAAGGTTTCCGGCGAATATTCGAACTGCCAGCGAACGTTCGGCTGCTTGGCGGCTTCATCGCGCAGCACCTTGGCGCCGTCGATCGCGATCTGCTTCACCTGTGCGCGGTCCATCCCGAACACGATCTTGCGCCATGCCGGCGACACCGCGTTGTAGAGGTGCACGATCGCGGTCTTCGCGCCGACGAGGCTGGCAAAGCTCGTCTCGATCAGGTCGCGGCGCGACTGGGTGAGCACCTGGATCGACACGTCGTCGGGGATGCGGCCGGTCTTCACCAACCCCGAGATGAAGTCGAACTCGGTTGCGCCCGCGCTCGGGAAGCCGACCTCGATCTCCTTCAAGCCGACCTTGCAGAGCAGGTCGAAGAAGCGCGTCTTCTTCTCGGCATCCATCGGGTCGATCAGCGCCTGGTTGCCGTCGCGCAGATCGGTCGAGAGCCAGCGGGGTGGCTTGACGATCGTCTTCGACGGCCATTGGCGGTCGGGCAGGTCGACTTGTGGGAAGGGACGGTATTTGGTCGTTGGGTCGCGCAGCATGGCTCGTGTCTCTCGTATCGTCGGGAGCGTTCGGGTCAGCCCTTAGGCGCGAGGCGCGGGGCATGACCACCGCGCAAACGATCGGCGCGCCTAAGGGCGCGTAAGTCGAAGCAGCAGGAGGCGGCCATACGTCATTAACGTCGTCCTATCGCGCGGACACAGTCCGTGTCCAGCGCGATAGAAAATTCGACAGATTATTGCGCCGAGAACGCGGCGTTGATCGTCAGGTCAACCTTGTCCGACACGACCGGGGCGTAGGCGCCGATATTGAAGTCGCTGCGCTTGATCGACGTCGTCGCGCGGAAGCCGAAGTTGAGCTTCTTGTTCATCGGGTTCGCGCCGGCGCCGATGAAGGTCGCCTGGAGCACGACCGGCTTGGTGACGCCCTTGAGCGTGAGGTCGCCGGTGATCGTCGCCTTGCCGCCGGTTGCGACGACCTTGGTCGAGACGAACTTGGCGGTCGGGTAGGTCGCGGCGTCGAAGAAGTCCTTCGACTTCAGATGGCCGGCGAACGGCGCTGCGGTGACCGACAGCTGGTCGATCGCGAAGTTCACTTCGACCTTGGTCGCGTTCGGCTTTGCGGGATCGATCGTGATGCTGCCCCCCGACGCGCCGAGCTGGCCTTCGAGCATCGAGAAGCCCATGTGGTTGACGGCCCACGTCACCTGCGTGTGGTTGGGGTCGACCGCATAGGTGCCGGCGGCGACGCGTGCCTTGACGGGGGCGCCGGGGACGCCTGCGGTCTGGGCCAGTACTGGCGCGGCGGTGAGGGCGAGGATCGTGGCTAGGACTAGGCGCATGCGGGGTCTCCTGTTTGACGCGCGATGCTGGCCGAGCGGAGGGGGCGCGTCAAACGACGTTATGCCAACGCTGTGTTTCGGAATTGGGTCGGGGGGCGTCGCGCTCCCGCTCTCGGTAGAGTGCACCGCAAGCTCTCGTTCCCCCGCGGACGCGGGGGCCCAGCTAAACCACGATCACCGCCCGAGATCCTGGCCCCCCGCGTTCGCGAGGGAACAGGATAGGCAGCGATTGACGCTTCTCCCAAAACGCCACCACCCCGGCGAAGGCCGGGGCCCAGTTGGAAAGGTCGAGGTATCGGAGCGTCGTCGTCCATTAGCAACGTCCCCCAGCTGGGCCCCGGCCTTCGCCGGGGTGGTGGTAGGCGCAGGCTTTACGCTGGCCTCAGCACTTCCCCCACGCCAGCCCGTCGGCCCCGGCGAAGCCGTGCCCTATGGGCAGGCTCCGACGTGCCGGCCGGTCGATAAAGCGAAAACTGACGAAGTCAGTTCTTCGCTTTGTCGACCAGCGCATTCTTCCCGATCCAAGGCATCATCCCACGCAACTCCGACCCGATCTTCTCGATCGGATGCGCCAGCGCCTGCTTCCGCGCCGCCTTCAGTTCAGGCTGCCCCGCACGGTTGTCGAGGATGAAGTTCTTCACGAACCGGCCCGACTGGATGTCGGCCAGGACGCGCTTCATCTCGGCCTTGGTCTCCGAGGTGATGATCCGCGGCCCCGTGGTGATGTCGCCATATTCCGCAGTGTTCGAGATCGAATAGCGCATGTTGGCGATGCCGCCCTCATACAGCAGGTCGACGATCAGCTTGGTCTCGTGGAGGCACTCGAAATACGCCATCTCGGGCGCGTAGCCGGCCTCGACCAGCGTCTCGAACCCGGCCTGGATCAGGTGGGTGATGCCGCCGCAGAGGACTGCCTGCTCGCCGAACAGATCGGTCTCGCATTCCTCGCGGAAGTTGGTCTCGATGATCCCCGAGCGACCGCCGCCGACGCCGCTGGCATAGGCGAGCGCGATGTCATGCGCGTTGCCCGACTTGTCCTGGTCGATCGCGATCAGGCAGGGGACGCCGCCGCCGCGGACATATTCGCTGCGCACGGTGTGGCCGGGGCCCTTGGGCGCGATCATGATGACGTCGAGATCGGCGCGGGGCTCGATCAGGCCGAAATGCACGTTGAGGCCGTGCGCGAAGGCGATCGTCGCGCCCTGCTTGAGGTTGTCGTGCAGGTCGCTCGCGTAGATCGCCGCCTGATGCTCGTCGGGGGCGAGGATCATGACGATGTCGGCCCAGGCGGCGGCTTCCTTGTTCGACTTGACCGCGAAGCCGGCCTCGATCGCCTTCTTGGCGGTGGCCGAGCCTTCGCGCAGCGCGATCGCGACGTCCTTGACGCCTGAATCGCGGAGGTTCTGCGCGTGCGCATGGCCCTGCGAACCATAGCCGACGATCGCGATCTTCTTGTCGGTGATGAGGTTCAGGTCGGCGTCGCGATCGTAATACACACGCATTGGATTCTTCCTTCTTTCGTCATTCCGGCGAACGCCGGAACCCAGGGTTCCAGGCGGCGCCGATTGTGGCTCTGGATCCTGATTTTCGTCAGGATGACGCAGTAATTCAGGCCGGCTCTTTGCCGCGGGCGATCGCGACGATGCCGGTTCGGGCTACTTCGATCAGACCGACTTCACCCATAAGTTCGACGAACTTGTCGATCTTGTCGATGCCGCCGGTGACCTCGAACACGAAGCTCGAGGTCGTCGCATCGACCACGCGGGCGCGGTAGACGTCGGCGAGGCGCAGCGCCTCGATCCGGTGGTCGCCGGTACCGCGGACCTTCACCAGAGCAAGTTCGCGCTCGACGTGCGCGCCCTGCGCCGTAAGGTCGGTGACCTTGTGGACGGGGACCAGCCGGTCGAGCTGGGCGATGATCTGCTCCATCGTCGCCGGCGACGCGCTGGTGACGATCGTGATCCGGCTGACCGACTTGTCCGCGGTGATCTCGCTCACCGTCAGGCTCTCGATATTATAGCCGCGCGCTGTGAACAGGCCGGCGATCCGGGCGAGGATGCCCGGTTCGTTGTCGACGATGACGGCGAGCGTGTGCCGCTCGGCCTTTTCCTGGGAAATGTGCATCTTAAACCAGCGCCTTCGCTTCGTCGTCCATCGTGCCGGACACTTCGTTCGCCTGCAGGATCATGTCGGTATGCGCCGCGCCCGACGGGATCATCGGGAAGCAGTTGGTCAGCTGCGACACGCGGCAATCGACGATCACCGGGCCGTCATACGCCAGCATCTCGGCGATGCCGCCGTCGAGCTGGTCGCGCGTCTCGATCAGGATGCCCTTCCAGCCGTAAGCTTCGCCCAGCTTGACGAAATCGGGCAGCGAATCCGAATAGCTCTCGGCATAGCGGCTCTCATAGGTGAGCTCCTGCCACTGGCGGACCATGCCCATATACTGGTTGTTGAGGATGAAGATCTTCACCGGCAACCGGTATTGCGACGCGGTGGCCAGCTCCTGGATGTTCATCTGGATCGAGGCCTCGCCGGCGATGTCGATCACCAGCGCGTTCGGGTTGCCGAGCTGCGCGCCGATCGCGGCGGGCAGGCCATAGCCCATCGTGCCGAGACCGCCGCTGGTCAGCCACTTGTTCGGCTTCTCGAACCCGAAATGCTGCGCAGCCCACATCTGGTGCTGGCCGACCTCGGTCGTGATGATCGGCGACCGTGCGTGCGTCGCGTCGAACAGCGCCCGAATCGCGCGCTGCGGCATGATCTCGTTCGGGTCGTTCTCGGGGAAATCGAGACACTTCACCGCGCGCCAGCCAGCGATCCGACGCTGCCAGTCGGTCGTGTCGGGCTTGGGATGCTGGCGGCTCTTCCAGATCCGGACCATGTCCTCGAGCGCATGACCGACGTCCGCGATGACGCCGAGATCGACGCGCACCGTCTTGTTCACCGACGAGCGATCTATGTCGATATGCACTTTCCGCGAGTTCGGGCTGAACGCGTCCAGCCGCCCGGTCACGCGGTCGTCGAAGCGCGAGCCGAGCGCGACGACGAGGTCGGCCTGGTTCATCGCCATGTTGGCCTCGTACGTGCCGTGCATCCCGAGCATGCCGAGCCACTGCGGGCCGGAGGCGGGATAGGCGCCGAGGCCCATCAGCGTCGACGTCACCGGCGCGCCGGTGATGCGGACGAGTTCGCACAGCAGCTGGCTCGCGGCCGGACCCGAATTGATGATGCCGCCGCCGGTGTACAGGATCGGACGTTCGGCCGCGGCGAGCATGTCGACGAGCTGCTCGATCTGCGACTGGTCGGCCTTCACCTGCGGGCGATAGGTCTTGTGCTGGATCGGGCCGGGCTTCTTGTAGCGCGCGGTCGCGACCTGCACGTCCTTGGGAATGTCGACGACCACCGGGCCGGGGCGCCCCGAGGTGGCGATGTGGAACGCCTCGTGGATCACGTCGCCAAGCTTGGCGGGGTCCTTCACGAGGTAGTTATGCTTCGAGCAATGGCGCGTGATGCCGACGGTATCGGCTTCCTGGAACGCGTCGGTGCCGATCAGCGCGGTCGGCACCTGGCCGGTGATCACGACCATCGGGATCGAATCCATCAGCGCGTCGGTGATCCCGGTCACGGCATTGGTCGCGCCCGGACCCGAGGTGACGAGCACCACGCCGGGCTTGCCGGTCGAGCGGGCATAGCCTTCCGCGGCATGCGTCGCAGCCTGCTCGTGGCGCACCAGAATGTGCTTGATCCGACCGCCGTTCGAATTGTGGCGAAACAGCGCATCGTAGATCGGCAGCACGGCGCCACCCGGATAGCCGAAGACGACCTCCACGCCGAGATCGCACAGCGCCTCGATCAGGATATCGGCTCCACTCTTCTCGGTCATTTCATATCATCCTTTGCGAGAACGCTGCCTTTAGCGTCTCGTGGAGGGGCCGGCTACCGATATAAAAGATGCGTGTCAAACATCATTTGAGCAATATAGTTTCAAATTGCTGCAAGCGCGTTGGGAGATCGAGCACTTGGGTGCGGGGCCAAGTGGCGGGCGGCTGGTGTCGGAGCCAGGTATATTGGCGCTTGGCATAGCGGCGCGTGGCGAGCGATCCAGCGGCAATGGCGTCGGGTTTCGAGGTCTCGCCGCGGACCAAGGCGGCGATCTCGGGCATACCGATCGCGCGGCGGATCGGGGCGTCCTGCGGGATGTCGGTGCGGGCGAGCAGCGCGGTGATTTCCTCGCGGCTGGTGTCGGCCATCTCGGCGAAGCGCTGGTCGATGCGCGCGTTGAGCCAGTCGCGGTCGGGGATCAGGATCAGCGCGCGGACGTCGATCGTATCGCCGATCCCGCCGATCTTCTCGGTCTGCCAGTCGGCAAGCGTCCGGCCGGTACCGCGGACGACTTCTAGCGCTCGGGCGACGCGGGTTGTGTCGGCTGCATTGAGCTTGGTTGCGGCCTGCGGATCAAGTTGCGTGAGTGCTGCGTGCGCCTCCGCGACGGGCAGGGCGCGGACTTGCTCGCGAAGGGCCGGGTCGATGTCTGGGACGGGTGCGATACCGTCGAGCAGCGTGCGGATATAGAGCCCTGTGCCACCCGCCAGGATCGGCAGCTTCCCCTCGGCGAGCGTATCGCGGATCGCCAGCGTCGCCTCGGTAGCCCAGCGCGCCGCGGAGTAGCTCGCATCGGCGGCATCGACGTGTCCGAAGAGCCGGTGCGGGGCGCTGGCCTCTTCTTCTGCCGACGGGCGCGCGGTGAGGATGCGGAGGTCGGCATAGACCTGCGCGGAGTCGGCGTTGATGACGACGCCGTCGTGGCGCGCGGCGATGGCGAGCGCGAGCGCGGACTTGCCGCTCGCAGTCGGCCCTGCGATGAGCGCGACCTTCGGGAGATGTTCTATGTTCACGGCAACGCTTATAGCCTCGGGCACGCTGACCGCAGGCGATATTTCGACTGCGATGGACCGCCTGCGCGACGCAGGGTGCGCACCGGGTGCGAGCGGCTGGATCGACGAGGGCGAGGCGGCCGACCTGATCTTCGGGATGGCGCCGGACGCGGCTCGGGTCGCGCTCGAGGGTGCGTTCGTCGGTACCGACGTGGTCGTTCAATCGAGCCTGACTCGCACGAAGAAGCTTCTAGTAGCTGACATGGACTCGACGATGATCACCGTCGAATGCATCGACGAACTCGCCGACTATGCCGGTATCAAGCCGCAGATCGCGGAGATCACCGAGCGCGCTATGCGCGGTGAACTAGATTTCGAAGCGGCGCTCGACGCTCGCGTTGCCCTGCTCAAGGGGCTGGCGGAAAGCGACATCGAACGCTGCCTAGCCGAGCGCGTCACGATCATGCCCGGCGCGAAGGCTCTTGTACGGACGATGCGGTCGCGGGGCGCTCTGGCGGTGCTGGTATCGGGCGGCTTCACGCGCTTCGCGGAGCCAGTGGCAAAGGAGATCGGCTTCGACCGTGCGATCGCCAACGTGCTGGAGATTGAGAGTGATGTGCTGACGGGGAGGGTGACCAAGCCGATCGTCGGATCGAACACGAAGCTGACGACGCTGCACGCCGCGATCACCGAGCGGGGGATTGCGGTAGAGGAATCACTCGCGGTTGGTGACGGCGCGAACGATCTGGCGATGATCGAGGCGGCCGGGCTGGGGGTAGCGTATCACGCCAAGCCGATCGTTGCCGCAGCAGCCGCCGCGCGGATCGATCATGGGGATCTGACGGTGCTTCTCTATGCGCAGGGTATCGCGAAGCAGCACTGGGTGCTGGACTAAGTTCTTACCCCTCCCTGGAAGGGAGGGGCAGGGGGTGGGTCGGTTTTCGCAAGTTCGGACCGTAGTGGCTCAAGCCGGCCAACCCACCCCCAACCCCTCCCTTCCAAGGAGGGGCGTAGAAGTAAAAGCCGAGGGAGGGTCAGGCCTTCGTCAACGGCGTCCCGCTTGCAGCGCAGACATACGTCGCGAGTTCCTCCCGTAACGGCAGGCCCTTGATGGGGCGTAACGGACCATCATGCGCTACGTTGGTTTCGACCAGCGCGCGGTTCGGGCCGACACCGAGAACATGGAACAACCGGTTGCCGCAATCCGTCTCGGTGCGCGCATAAGCGACCTTGCCCTCATGCTCCTGCCGCAGGATCGCGATGATCGTGCCGCTTGCCGCCTTCCGCTCGCGCAGCAAGAAGTGGCGCGACGTCGGATCGGAGGGGGTAGGAATCAGGCGCCCCTTCACGGTCAGCTGCTCGGGCTTGGGCACCGCCACCTCAGTCTCGGCAAGGTTGCGCAACGACACGCCGTTATCCGCCATCGCGTCGGTATTATTAGTAGCAGGCTGCTCGCCAGAACACGCGGCCAACAGCGTCGCGCCGGCAACTGCCAGCGCCAAGGTCTTCGAAATCATGCATCTAGCTCCCGGTCGATGTCGAAACGAAACGACCGGTCCGGCTATTTGATCCCTGCCGCACCCGATCGCTCATCCGCCGGGCAAAGGCACGATCGCTCAGCGCGCCTTCTTGTCAGCCACCCGGTCCGCCCGCGCGACGGACTTCGGAGGAACGGCAGATTCGCAGATGCGACGCGTCGGCTGGCACGCAATCCCGACCGTAGAACACCCTTTGACGCTAGGCGCGGTAGGACACGCGCGACACTGCTGCTTGATTTCGGTGCAGGTCGATGGTGCGGACAGCAACGCCAACGTCAGGAAGAACATAAGAACATCCTCGTCATGAGTATCGTAGCCGCCGGGCTCATTCGTTCAGGGCGCAACGATCACACACGCCACGCCAGACGCCGAGCAAGCCCGCGTCGCATCCGCCTTCGAAGCAAACCCACCTGCCTGCAGCCGCGTCACGCCGCCCGCCTTCGCGTAGAAGGGCTGTGCACCGCGCAGCTTGCCGCGAACCTTGTTCCACTGCGTCTCGGCATTGCCCTGATCGCGGAACGCGCCAAGCTGCACGCGCCAATTGCCCGTCGCACGCACCGGCGCGGGCTTGGCCGCTATAGCTTTTGCCGGAGCAGGTTTCGTCGGCGCAGGTTTCGTCGGTACAGGCTTGGGCGGCTTCACCTGCGCCTGCCTGACCGGTGCCGGCTCGCGCGTCGGCGTCGGTTCCCGCGTCGGGGCCGGTTCGCGGGTCGGCCCGGGAACGTGCGCAGGAAGCGAACTCGGCGGCAGCTTCGACGGACGCGGCGCGCTGGCGGTACGCTGCGGCGCCACCGAAGTTTGCCCGACCGTAGCACGCGAAGGTCCCGGCGGCGGGGACTGCAACGCATATTGCTGCGCGAGCGCGGTGCCCTTCTCGCGGTCGGTGGGCGAGATATACTGGTCCATCTGCGCGAGCGTCTGCGAGGCCGACCGCAAGCCCGACGCCGAGGCCCGCGTCATCAGCGCATAGGCCCGCGGGAAATCACGCGGTATGCCGTCGCCGTTGAACAACATCGTCCCGAGCACCAGCTGCGCCCGCGGTTCACCATGCGCGACCGATTTCTGCAGCCACGGCAGCGCATCCGTCTTCTTTCCGGCCTGGAACAACGCGAGCCCGTAATTGTCGGCGGCCTGCACATGCCCCTGCATCGCCGCCTTCCGGAACCAGCTCTCGGCCAGCACCGGATCCAGCGGTACGCCGCGCCCCAGCTTGTACGCCTGCGCCAGGTTGAACTGCGCGTCCGCATCGCCTGCCACCGCCAGCGGGCGCCACTCGGTGATCGCCCGCGGATAATCGCCCTTCGCCCAGGCATCGACGCCGGCCTTCACATCGGCAAACGCGGGGGCGGCGGCCAGCATCCCGCTCAATGCGATCGCACCCACCAAAAGCTTACGCCGAACCGTCATCGCCATCCCTCATACCGTCTCGCCGCCACCATGCCGCCGTTCGTCGCGCAAGGCAAAGGGCGACCGTTCCCGATCCCCAACATCGCGCCTCCGTAAGTCATTATGAAGTCGCGTTAACCGCTTCTTTAAACCGATATGGCACTCCGTACGCGAATACCGGGAGTGGGAACTATGTGCGGTCTAGCGTTTGCCATGAAACAGGGATTGCCCCGATGACCACGCGCGCCCTCCTCCTCGGCGGCATCTCCGCCCTACTGCTCGGCGGTACGATGGTCGGCTGTGCCGCGAACGGGGGCGGCATCGCCTCGGCCAGCGATCGCAATGCGGCGCTCGCGGCAAAGGGTGCGGCTGGCGATGCGGGGCAGGCTCAGGCGGCACTCGCGCGCAACGATGGTCCCATCGCGATCGGCTATGCGGAGCGTGCAGTTGCGCTGATGCCGCAGCAGGCAGACTATCGGATGCTGCTCGGGCAGAGCTATCTCAAGGGCGGGCGGTTCGCCTCGGCCTCGCACGCGTTCGCCGACGCGCTGCAACTGTCGCCGACCAACGGCAGGGCGGCGCTCAACCTCGCGCTGTCGCAGATCGCAACCGGAGACTGGCAGGCCGCGCGTCACAGCCTCGAAGCAAACGCCGCGATCATCCCGGCGGTCGATCGTGGCCTTGCTCTTTCTTTGGCGGGCGACACCGCCGGCGGGATCGCGGTCCTGACCGAAGCCGCCCGTTCGCCTGCGTCGAACGCAAAGGTGCGCCAGAACCTCGCGCTGAGCTTCGCGCTGGCGGGACGTTGGCAGGAGGCACGCGTGGTCGCGGCGGCGGACATGGCACCAGCAGACGTCGACGCCCGGCTCGAGCAATGGGCTTTGTTTGCGCAGCCGGCCAAGGCGTCCGACCAGGTGGCGAGCCTGCTCGGCGTTCGCGCAGTGGCGGATGCGGGACAGCCGGTCGCGCTGGCGTTGAACGCGCCTGCGCCGGGTGTTCCGGAACAGGCCTTGGCGGACGCGGATTCGGTCATTGCGCCGACCGAAGCTGCGCCTGTGCAGCTCGCTTCGGTGTCAGCGGCTGGCGTCTCGAAGATCGCGTTCGGACCGCGGCAGGAGGTCGTTCAGGCGTTGCCGACGATGATGCTCCGTCCGGCCGGCGGCCCGATCAAGCTCGCGTCTGCACCCGTCTCATCGGGTCGCGCCATGGCGACCGCGGCGTATCAGGTGAAGGCGCCGGCAACCGGCAACTGGTACGTCCAGCTCGGCGCCTTCGAAAGCGCGGGGGTCGCAAGAGACGGCTGGGCACGCGCCGCACGCCGGTTTGCGGTGCTCGCCAGCTATTCGCCGAACGGCATGACGTTCAAGGCGAAGGGCGAGGATGTGTACCGTCTCTCGGTCGGCGGGTTCAGCAAGTCGGCGGCGAATGCGATGTGCCGCCAGTATCACGCCAAAGGCGGCGCCTGTTTCGTCCGCCAAGGCGCGGGCGACGTCATGGCGCAGTGGTTGCGCAGGCCCGGCATGCAGATGGCGTCGCGATAACGGGCGCTGCCGCCTTGTTCGTCCCACCGCTTCGATAGACGCCACCCCGGCGAAGGCCGGGGCCCAGTTGAGAGGTAGGCGTAACGGAGCGCTGTCCTCAGTTTGCGACGTCCCCCAACTGGGCCCCGGCCTCCGCCGGGGTGGTGCACCCTCACAGAACCTCGCGCCCACCCTTCCACAACCGCAACACGCGCCCCTGCACCGGCAAGCCATCGAACGGCGTATTCCCCGCCTCCGCCAGAAACGCCTCCCCGACGATCTGCCAAGGCGCGAGCCGGTCGAACAGCATCAGGTCGGCAGGCTTGCCGACCTCCAGAGTCCCCGTATCCAGCCCCAGCACCCGCGCGGGATTGCTGGCGAGCAGCGCGAACAGCCGCTCCAGCGTCAGCAGTTTGTCACGCACCAGCATCAGCGCGAGCGGCAGCAACGTCTCCGCACCCGCCATCCCACTGCTCGAATCGGTAAACGGCAGCCGCTTCTCCTCGGGCCCCCGCGGCTCATGTCCCGAACACAGCACGTCGATCGTGCCGTCTGCGATCGCCTCGAGCGCCGCCCGCCGGTCGCTTTCGCCCCGCAAAGGCGGCGATAGCAGCGCGAACGACCGGAAATCACTGACCGCGATCTCCGACAAATGCAGATGCGCGGGCGTGATGCCGCACGTGACGGCGACGCCGCGACGCTTCGCCGCGCGGATCAGGTCGAACCCGGCCGCCGTCGTCACCTGGCGGATGTGGATCCGCGCACCGGTATCCTCGGCCAGCATCAGGTCACGCGCGATCGCCAGCGCCTCCGCCACCGCTGGTGCGGCGGGCAGGCCAAGGCGCGTCGCCGTCTCGCCCTCGGTCGCGACCGCCCCGGTGGTCAATCCACCGTCCTCGGCATGCGCGATCACCGTCACGTCGAGATCGCGCGCATAGGACAGCACACGCCGCATCACGCCGCTGTCGGCGATCCAGTGCTTGCCCGTGCCCACCGCCTTGGCGCCAGCCGAAAGACAGATCGCCATCTCGGCGAGGTCATGGCCTTCGAGTCCGCGCGTCGCGGCCGCGATCGGGTGAATCCACAGGTCGGGCTTGCCGATCAACGCGGCGCGCTGGACGATGCCGGGGTCGTCCAGCACCGGCGACTGGTCGGGCATGAGACCGATCCGCACAATCCCGCCGGCGCGAAACGCCGCACGATCGACCTTAGCCACGCCAAGATCGACGATTCCCGGCGCGACCGTCTTGCCGCCACAGTCGACGATGTCCGAACCGGCCGGAATATCGACGATCCCGGTCGCGACGATCACGCCATCGCGGACCAGCACATTACCCCTCGACACGCCGCCGACGGGGCAGGCGAGCGTCACGTTGGTGAGTGCGAGGATCATGCCCAACCCTCCACGCCGCGCGCTCTTCGGGTCAGCACGTCGAGGCAGGCCA
Source organism: Sphingomonas sp. PAMC26645 (assembly GCF_004795835.1). Taxonomy (NCBI): domain Bacteria; kingdom Pseudomonadati; phylum Pseudomonadota; class Alphaproteobacteria; order Sphingomonadales; family Sphingomonadaceae; genus Sphingomonas; species Sphingomonas sp. PAMC26645. The sequence continues at coordinate 3,317,398 of NZ_CP039249.1, read as the reverse complement.
TCCGGACGGCGACCCCCATCTCGACCTGCTCGGTGATCGCCGAGCGAGCGTGATCCGCCACTGCGGAGTCGATCTCCACACCGCGGTTCATCGGGCCGGGATGCATCACCAGCGCGTCAGGCGCCGCCTTCGCCAACCGGTCGAGCGTCAGGCCGTAGCGCATACGGTATTCGCGCGTGGAGGGCACATAAGCCCCATCCATCCGCTCGTTCTGCAACCGCAGCATCATTACCACGTCCGCACCCTCCAACGCCTTGTCGAAATCGGTAAACGCACGCACGCCCATCCGCTCGATCATCGGTGGCATAAGCGTCGACGGCGCACAAACGCGGACCTCGGCAGCAAGCGCGGTGAGCGCCAGGATGTTGGACCGCGCGACCCGGCTGTGCAGCAGATCGCCGCAGATCACGACGCGCTGGCCGGCGATCGAGCCCTTCCGCCGCCGGATCGTCAACGCATCGAGCAACGCCTGCGTCGGATGCTCATGCCGCCCGTCGCCCGCGTTCAATACCGGACAATCCACCTTGTCCGCGATCAACCGCACCGCGCCGCTCGACATATGCCGGATCACGATCACGTCCGCGCGCATCGCGTTCAACGTCATCGCCGTGTCGATCAGTGTCTCGCCCTTCTTCACGCTCGACTGCGCCGCATGCATGTTGACGACGTCCGCCCCCAATCGCTTTCCCGCAATCTCGAACGACAGCAAAGTCCGCGTGCTGTTCTCGAAAAACGCGTTGATCTGGGTAAGCCCGGCCAGCCGCTTGTCGGGAGTCGCGTGCGTGCGGTTCGCCTCGACCCACGTCTCCGCCTCGTCGAGCAGGAACGCGATCTCATGTGGCTGGAGCCCGTCGATACCGGTGAGATGCCGGTGCGGGAAGACGGCGCCGCCTTCGATGAGGGCGGCGGGGCGGTGATCTGAGGTTCGCATTAAAGCCGCGGGATAGTGTCCGCGGGGGCAGGGGGCAAGCGTCGCGCGACGCCTCGGCGCATCCGCATGGTTAACCGCATTTTAGCGCGGGCATGGGATGGCGATGGCGAACGGGGGGAATGATGCAGGACGCAGCGACACAGACGATGGTGCGATGGTGGGAAACGCGGTGGTTCGCGCTGGCCCTCGTCCTGGCGTCCGCGGTGCCGTTGCTATGGCCCGCGCTGCCCCCGCTCGGCGATCTGCCCGGCCATATGGGGCGCTGGCATATCGCCATGGCCCTGCCGACCTCGCCCGATCTCCAGCGCTATTACGCATATCACTGGGCGCTGATTCCCAATCTAGGCATGGACCTGCTCGTACCGGCGTTGTCGCACCTGTTCCCGTTCGAGGTCGCGACCAAGCTGGCGGTGATCGCGATCCCGATGCTGACCGCGACCGGACTGTTATGGGCCGCGCGCGAGGCGCATGGGCGCATACCGCCGACCGCGATGTTCGCGTTGCCGCTCGCCTATGCCTGGCCGTTCCAGTTCGGCTTCGTCAATTTCGCGCTGTCGCAGGCGTTGGCGTTCTGCGCACTGGCGCTGTGGATCCGGCTAGGGCGACAGGATCGCCTGATCGTGCGCGCTCTGCTCTTCGTACCCATCGCATGCGTAATATGGATTTCGCACAGCTTCGGCTGGGGGCTGCTGGGGCTGATGACAGCAGGCGCCGACATCGCGCGGCTTCGCATGGCAGGCCGTGGCTGGCCGGCGGCGCTCGTCGGCGCGGCGATCCAGTGTCTGTCGATGACGGTCCCGCTCCTCGTCATGCTGGCGTCTATTGTGGCCGGGACGGGCGCGGCAGCGGGCGGACTCGGTGGGGAGGGCTGGTTCGACGCACCGGTGAAGCTGGTATGGCTTGTTTCGCTGTTCCGCGACCACTGGCCATTGTTCGATCTTCTCTCGCTGCTGCCGTTGATCGCCATGCTGTATGCCGGAATGCGGAGCGCCCGCCTCGGGTTCTCGCCGTTGCTGGGCATCCCCGCGTTGTTGTGCCTTGCAGCGTTCGTCGTCCTTCCACGATTGCTGATGGGGGGCGCCTATGTCGACATGCGGATGGCTCCCGCCGCGGTGATGCTGGGATTGATCGCGATCGCGCCGCGCGATTCGCGAATGGCACGCACGCTGGCCGTGATGGGCACTGCATTCCTGGTCCTGCGCCTGGCAGGCACGACGCTGAGCTTTGTCGAGCGCTCCAGCGACCAACAACGCGAACTTGCGGCTGTTGCAGCCATCCCGCACGGCGCTGCGGTACTCTCGTTAGTCGAGTTGCCATGTGGGGGCGCATGGGACGACCTGCGGCGCAATCACCTTCCAGCCCTCGCGATCGTCCGACGCGACGTGTTTACCAACGAGCAATGGGCGATCGAAGGACAGCAATCGCTGCACATCCGCTACGCGGTCGCCGCACCCTATACCGGGGACCCGACCCAGAGCGTCTTTCCGTCGATCTGTTCGACCGTCGGCTCCAACTTCGTCAAGACGATCGCACGGTTTCCCCGCGCCGCCTTCACACACGTCTGGACGATCGGCTTCCCGCCAGGGGCTGCAAAGGCCGCCGACCTGCGCGTCATCTGGACCGACGGCCAGTCCACCCTCTACCGGGTGGCGCGCTAGATCTGCGCTGTCACCAGTGCATCGATTGCACCCTGGAGGATGTAGGCGGCGGCCATCTTGTCGACGAGTTCGGCGCGTTTGGCGCGGCTGGCGTCCTGTTCGATCAGCGTGCGGGTGACCGCAACGGTCGACCAGCGTTCGTCTTGCAACAGGATCGGTAACCCCATGTCCTTGAGGTTCTGCGCGAATGCCCGCGTCGATTGCGACCGTGGGCTCTCGCTACCGTCGAGGTTGATCGGCAGGCCGATGACGAGCCCGACGACGGCCTGGGCCTTGATGATCTCGGCAAGCGCGGCCTTGTCCTTCTGGAATTTCGTGCGGCGGATCAGGAGCGCGGGGCTCGCGAAGCTCCAGCCAGCATCGCAAAGTGCGGTGCCGATCGTCTTGGTGCCGACGTCGAGACCGATCAGCCGGCCGCCGTTCGAGAGCGCATCGCGGAACTGCGCGGCGGAGAGCGTGATCATTTGAAGGCCTTCAGGCGGCGGTTGGCGTCGGCGCGGATGTTCGCCCAGAACAGGCTGTAGTCGTAGACGTGGTAGTTGTTGCCGGGCAGCACGTACGGCCCGAGGTTCGGGCCCTCGCCGATCAGCAGGAAGCCGCGGTCGGCACAGCGTGCGGGGACGCTGCCGATCGCGATCGTCGCGGTCTTCAGGTCGGCCGACGGGACGAGCGTGCCGAGGTTGGCGGTGGCGGGCGCCGTCGCGTCGGCGGTGCCGGTCAGTGGATTGGTGCATACCATCGGCGTGGCTTTCCGCGGCTGGCCGTTGAAGCCGGTGGTCTGGTCGTAGGCGTCGACGATAAGTGACGGATCGGCAGGTTCGGCAAAGCTCTCCCACGACAGGATACAGCCGGTCTGGTCCGCGGTGCGGCACTCGGCGAGGCCCATCTTCGGAAGATCGGTCGCGCGCGACACGGGCCAGCCGACGACATACGCCGCGACGATCCGCGCCTTCAGCTTGGGATCAGTGGCGATGCGGTCGCGGAGTAGGCGGGTGAGATGGAGCGCGCCCTGGCTGTGGCCCGCGAGGATGATCGGGCGGGTCGGGCCGGCTTCCTTGAGGAATCGGTCGAACGCCGCAGACACATCGCCGTAAGCGAGCGCCAGTGCGCGTTCACTATCCGCAACGCTGGTCAGGAACGCGCCGAACGTCGCTTGGCGATACCGCGGCGCCCAGATGTCGCCGGCCTCGTTGAACGCACTCGCCTGGCCGCGAAGGAACAGCTCCGCCCGCGCATTGGTCTCGGGGTCGTCGATCGGCGCGTTCCAATGGTCGCGGTTGATGTACGACGTCGGGTGGATGAAGAAGATCGCCGCGCCCGTGCCGGGCTTGCCGGGCGTGTAGCCGGGGGGCGTCCAGAGTGCGGGATTGCCGGGCGCATCGGGCCGGGCGAGCCACATGATCTTTCGCGCGTAGATGTTGCGCGGAGCTTCGCGCTGCGCCTGGAAGGTCTCGCTCGGCACCATCACCGCGCGCATCAACTGCGTGCCGAACAGGCGGTAGGCGAGCAGCGCGGCGATCGCGAGGACGATCATCGCGGCGACGAAATAGAGAAACTTGCGGGCCAAGCGGGACCTTCCGTGCAGGCGTTGAGGCTCCCGTGCCGTATGCGGGGGAAGGTTGCAACGGGCGCCTGACTGTTGAGGAAACCGCCGACGGCTTGGAACTGGCTTGTACCCCCGCGGAGGCGGGGGCCCAGGATCTCGGGCGGTATCGTTTGCAATCCTGGGCCCCCGCCTCCGCGGGGGAACCAGAACACGACGCGGCGCTAGAAGGGTGTTGCGCCCCCGCCGCGCCGGGTGCTAGCCGCAGCCCATGTCCGTAGATACTGCAACCGTGAAGCGGATCGCGAGCCTTGCGCGCATCGCGATCACCGACGAGGACGCCGCCCGCATGGCGCCGGAACTCGGAAACATCCTTGGCTGGATCGAGATGCTCGAAGAGGTCGACACGACCGGTATCGAGCCGATGACCGCCGTCATCCCCAATACGTTGCGGCTGCGCGACGACGTCGTCAACGCCGACCCGCTGACCGGCGGCGGCATCCGCGAGCAGGTTCTCGCCAACGCGCCCGTGGCCGAACACGGGTTCTTCGCCGTGCCGAAGGTGATCGAATAATGACCGACTTTACAGATCTCGGCATCGCAGGCATCCGCGACGGCGTCCGCGATGGCCGCTTCAAGGCGCGCGAAGTCGCCGATGCGTTCATCGTAAAGGTGAGCCAGGCCAAGGCGTTGAACGCGTTTCTTGTCGAGACGCCTGAGCACGCGATCGCCGCCGCCACCGCTGCCGACACCGCGCGCGCGGCAGGCGAGACGCTCAAGCCGCTGGCTGGCGTGCCGATCGGCATGAAGGACCTGTTCTGCACCAAGGGCGTCACAACGACCGCGGCGAGCCACATCCTCGAAGGTTTCACGCCCACCTACGAATCGACTGTCTCGCAGAATCTCTGGGATGCGGGCGCGGGAATGCTCGGCAAGCTGAACATGGACCAGTTCGCGATGGGCTCGTCGAACGAGACCTCCGCGTTCGGCAACGTGATCTCGCCGTGGAAGCGCAACGACGGCGGTAACGCCTCGCTGGCTCCAGGCGGCTCGTCGGGCGGTTCGTCGTCGGCGGTCGCCGCGCGGCTCTGCCCCGGCGCGACCGGCACCGACACCGGCGGTTCGATCCGCCAGCCGGCCGCCTTCACCGGCATCAGCGGCATCAAGCCGACCTATGGCCGTTGCTCGCGCTGGGGGACGATCGCGTTCGCGTCGTCGCTCGACCAGGCCGGGCCGATGGCGCGCGACGTCCGTGACTGCGCGATCCTGCTCGAGGCGATGGCCGGGTTCGATGCCAAGGACGGCACCTCGTTGCAGCTCGACGTGCCGAAATGGGAAGCAGGTTTGTCCAGCAATCTTAACGGCCTGCGCGTCGGTATTCCCAAGGAATATCGCGTCGACGGGATGCCCGAGGAGATCGAGGCGCTCTGGCAGCAGGGCATCGACTGGCTGAAGGATGCCGGCGCGACGATCGTCGAGGTCTCGCTCCCGCACACCAAATACGCGCTGCCCGCCTATTACATCATCGCGCCCGCCGAAGCGTCGTCGAACCTCGCGCGCTATGACGGCGTCCGCTACGGGATCCGCGACCTGCCGACCGGCGCCGGCCTGCAGGACATGTACGCCGCGACGCGTGCGGATGGCTTCGGCCCCGAGGTGAAGCGCCGCATCATGATCGGCACGTACGTCCTCTCGGCCGGTTTCTACGACGCGTATTACACGCAGGCGCAGAAGGTCCGGACGCTGATCGCACGCGATTTCGAGCGGGCTTGGGAGACGTGCGACGTCCTGCTGACGCCGACCGCACCGTCGGCAGCGTTCGCGCTCGGCGAGAAGTCGGCCGATCCGATCGCGATGTACCTGAACGACGTCTTCACCGTGCCGTCGAGCCTCGCTGGGTTGCCGGCGATGTCGGTGCCGGGTGGTCTCGACAAGCAGGGTCTGCCGCTCGGGCTGCAGATCATCGGCAAGCCGCTCGACGAACAAGGCGTGCTGAACGCAGGGCTCGCGATCGAACAGCGAGCAGGATTTACCGCGCGACCAGAGGCTTGGTGGTAACATGAGCGATTATCGTATCCAGGGCGAAACCGGTGAGTGGGAGGTCGTGGTCGGCCTCGAAGTGCACGCGCAGGTGACGTCGAACGCCAAGCTCTTCTCGGGCGCGGCGACCGCGTTCGGCGCGGAGCCCAACACGCAGGTGAGCCTCGTCGATGCGGCGATGCCGGGCATGCTGCCGGTACCGAACCGCGAGTGCATCCGCCAGGCGGTCCGCACCGGCATGGCGATCGAGGCGCAGATTAACAAATGGTCGCGGTTCGACCGTAAGAATTACTTCTACGCCGATCTGCCGCAGGGCTATCAGATCAGCCAGCTTTATCATCCGATCGTCGGAGAAGGCGCGATCGACATCAGCCTCGACGAGAAGAATCCGGACGCGGCCGGCAAGCGGATCGGCGTCGAGCGCATCCATGTCGAGCAGGATGCGGGTAAGCTGATGCACGACCAGCATCCGACCCAGTCGTACGTCGACCTCAACCGGTCGGGCGTCGCGCTGATGGAGATCGTGTCGAAGCCCGATCTCGCTTCGCCAGCGGAAACAGGGGCTTACCTGCGGAAGCTGCGATCGATCCTGCGTTATGTCGGGTCGTGCGACGGCAACATGGAAGAAGGCTCGATGCGCGCCGACGTCAACGTCAGCGTGCGGAAGCCCGGCGACGAGCTGGGCACGCGGACCGAGACGAAGAACGTCAATTCGGTGCGCTTCGTGATGGCGGTGGTCGAGCAGGAGGCCAAGCGCCAGGTCGAGGTGCTCGAGGCCGGTGGCAAGATCCAGCAGGAAACGCGGCTTTACGATCCCGATCGCAACGAGACGCGCTCGATGCGGTCGAAGGAAGACGCGCATGATTACCGCTACTTCCCCGATCCCGACCTTTTGCCGCTGGTGCTCGACGACGCGTTCCTCGCCGAGTGTCGCGCGTCGCTGCCGGAACTGCCCGATGCGAAGCGAGCGCGGTACGAGGCGCTCGGGATCACGGCGTATCAGGCGACGGTGCTGACCGCCGAGGTCGAGGCGGCGCGGTGGTTCGATGCGTTGCTGGACGCGGGCGTGAAGCCGGCGGCGGCGGCGAACTGGACGACGTCGGAGCTGTTCGGCGCGCTCAACCGGACCGGCAAGGACATCGAAAACTCGCCGGTGTCGCCGGCGCAGGCAGCGGAATTGCTGGGGCTGATCGCGGACGGCACGCTGTCAGGTAGCCTCGCCAAGCAGGTATTCGAGGTGATGCTCGAAACCGGCGACGGCGCGGCGAAGGTCGTCGAGGATCGTGGGTTGAAGCAGACCAGCGATACCGGGGCTATCGAGGCGGTGATCGCCGAGGTTATGGCGGCGAATGCGGACAAGGTTGCCGATTATCGTGGCGGTAAGGACAAGCTGTTCGGGTTCTTTGTTGGGCAGACGATGAAGGCTATGGGGGGGAAGGCTAACCCTGCTGTCGTGAACGAGGTGTTGAAGGGGATGCTTGGGGAGTCGGTGGCTTCGTAAGCTATCACTGAGCAACCTGACCGATCTCCCGCCCCTTCTGTTCTCCCGCGAAGGCGGGAGTCCAGGGCAACCGAACGCAGCGCTGCTTGATTCCTGGGCCCCCGCGTTCGCGAGGGAACAGAAGGGGAGCCATCTCCCAAATCGCCACCACCCCGGCGAAGGCCGGGGCCCAGTTGGGGGACGTTGCTGACTGAGGGCAGCGCTTCGTTACTGCAACCTTTCCAATTGGGCCCCGGCCTTCGCCGGGGTGGTTGTGTACGGAGGCGGCTTACCCGTCCACCTTCTGCGGATGATGCGGCACGAGAATCAGCGTGTTCTCCTCCACCCGCCACGACGCGAGGCGCGACAGGAAGTTCATCCCCAGCACGTTGGTCTCGCCAAACGCTGGCGATACCACCACCTGCAAATCCCGCGCGATGATCGCGCCGAGCCGCAGCGAGGCAATCGTCCCTGTCTTCGCCGCGATAGACCCATTGGCAGTCTGCAACACGATCGGCACCACGCCAACGCGCGCCTCAACCCCAGCAGCCTCCGCAGTCTTCTCCGAAATAGCGGTGATCGTCGCGCCGCTGTCGATCAGCAGCCGCTGGCTCACCCCGTCGATCGTCGCGCGCGCCCAGAAGTGCCCATCCGGCGACATACGGATACGAACCTCGCCGCCGACCACTTGCTGGTCCTCGATCTTCAGAAACCGCGCGATCTTGCCGACATAGGGGTCGAACTGACGCCGTTGGTCGATCGCGACGAACAGCAGTCCGACAAGGACAAGCGTCATCGCCAGATTGACGAGCGTTCGGATGATGGGGATGCGCTGCGCTACGATCAGCAGCAATACGGCGAGCCCGAGCGCGATATAGAGGCTCTGATGCTCGGCGAAGGTGGGGATCGTGGAGATTATCGGGTCCTGATTGGCGGGGGTGGGATCCTATAGATAGCCACCCCCGCCTGTACGGTTGCTGACGCAAGCTTACTGCGCGTCGTCGTCCTGGTTCTTCACGACGCCACCGGTACCACCGACGCCATCGGGCAGGCCGGTATCCGTGAACGTGTCGGGCTCGTCGCCGCCTTCGCCACGCTCGACCGCGTCGGACCGCGACTCAACCGCCTGTTCGATATCGCTGCGGGTATCCTCGTCACGATCCTCGGGGAGCGTTTCGGGGTTCGTGCCGGAATGCGGATCGCTCACGCCCAAAACTCCGGCTGGACGGGTGCGGGATCGTTCGACGGCGTTCCCGGCGCGGGAAAATCGACGTCAGGTGCGGGCGGATTGAACTCGGGCGGCGGCGCAGTCGGCTCGACGGGCGACGTCGGGGTCGGAAATTCTGCCGGGGGTTGGGTAGCCATGATGTCTCTCCTTCGAGGTGTTCAACGCCTGTAATCATCGGGAGTTGCCTATCTGCTTGCCCCCGCATGCAACGTTGGTATAGACGCGCCCGCTACGGCGATGTCCTGTGCGGGCGTGGCGGAACTGGTAGACGCGCTTGGTTTAGGTCCAAGTATCGCAAGATGTGGGGGTTCGAGTCCCTTCGCCCGCACCAGCCCGCCGCGCAGGCGAGGCGACCGCCCGAAGAATTATCCTGAATGCTCTTTTAGACAAAGGCCGGACATGCAGACTGTCGAGACGTTGAACGAGGGCCTCAAGCGCGCCTTTACGCTCACCATCACCGCGAAGGATATCGATGCCAAGGTCGATGTCGAGCTGAAGCGCCTCGCGCCGCAAATGAAGATGCCGGGCTTCCGTCCGGGCAAGGTGCCGGCGAACCTCATCCGCAAGATGCACGGCCCGGCGCTGACGCAGGACGCGCTGAACGCGGCGATCCAGGAGAGCGTCCAGACGCTCGTCGCCGAGAAGCAGCTTCGCCCCGCGATGCAGCCTTCGGTCGAGCTGGAAGACGGCTATGACCTCGGCAAGGACGCCGTGGTCAAGGTCGAGATGGAGGTCCTCCCGCAGGTCCCCGCACCTGCCATCGACGGCATCAAGCTCGAGCGCCTGACCGTGCCCGTCGCCGACGACGCAGTCACCGAGCAGCTCCAGAAGTTCGCCGACCAGCAGAAGAAGTGGGACGACGCGGCTGACGATTACGTCGCGGCGATGGGCGATCTCGTTACCGTCGATTTCGTCGGCAAGACCGCCGACGGCGTCGCGTTCGAGGGCGGCACGGGCACCGACATGGGCGTCGAGCTCGGTTCGGGTCGTCTCATCCCGGGCTTCGAGGATCAGCTCGTCGGCGTGAAGACCGGCGACGACAAGGTCCTGAACGTGACCTTCCCCGATGAGTATCAGGAGAAGTTGCTCGCAGGCCAGCCGGCGACGTTCGACATCACCGTCAAGTCGGTGAAGACCGCGGGCGAGAGCAAGATCGACGAGGATCTGGCGAAGTCGCTCGGTCTCGAGAGCCTCGAGCAGCTCACGGGCTTGCTTAAGGGTCAGATCGAGCAGGAGCATAACGGTCTCACGCGCACGCACATGAAGCGCAAGCTGCTCGACCAGCTCGCCGAGGGTCACGACTTCGAGGTTCCGCCGTCGATGGTCGAAGCCGAGTTCAACCAGATCTGGTCGCAGCTCCAGCACGAAGCCACGCACGAGGCCGATCCCGAGGCTGCGATGGCCGAGATGGAAGGCGAGCGCGACGATTACCGCAAGATCGCCGAGCGTCGCGTGCGCCTTGGCCTGCTCCTGTCCGAGATCGGCCAGGCGAACGGCATCGAGGTTTCGAACCAGGAAATGCAGCGTCTGCTCGCACAGGCCGCGCAGCAATATCCTGCCGAGCAGCGCCAGCAGTTCATGCAGTACGTCCAGCAGGAGCCAATGGCGGCCGCCCAACTGCGCGCGCCGCTGTATGAGGACAAGGTCGTCGACTTCCTGTTCGAGAAGGCCGAGATCACCGACCGCGAAGCGACGCGCGAGGAGCTGGAAGCCGCGATCGAGAGCGAGGACGGATTCGCCAGCGGCACGCACACGCATGATCACGACAACCACAAGCCGAAGAAGAAGGCCGCTGCCAAGAAGGCCAAGCCAGCTTCGGACGAGGCTGCGTCGGATGACGCCGTGACGGACGAGGCGCCTGCTTCGGACGCAGCGGACGAGGCCAAGCCTGCGAAGAAGGCGCCTGCCAAGAAGAAGGCGGCTCCTGTCGAAGCGGAGACCGCTGTGACGGAATCGTCGCCGGTTGCCGCGGAAAACGCTGAAGGCACCGAGGCTGCGGACGCGCCAGCGAAGAAGCCGCGCGCGAAGAAGGCTTCGACGAAGACCGAGGCGTAAAACTATCTGAGTGCCTCATGACTGAGGCACTTAACCCATAATCGGGTCACCTCCCCGGCGGAGGCCGGGGTCCAGTTGGAAAGGTAGCTGTAACGGCGCGCAAAGCTCCGTTATGGACCTTCCCCAACTGGGCCCCGGCCTCCGCCGGGGAAGTGCGTTTGTAGGTAGTTCGGTGGCTGAAAATAGCGTCTCCAAGACAGCCTCCGAAAGAATAGGGCAGGCCATGACCGAACCGAGAATCGCCGTCCTGCTCCCCTGCTACAACGAGGAAGCCGCGATCGCGCAGACGATCGCCGGTTTCCGCGCCGCGCTGCCCGGCGCCACCATCTACGTCTACGACAACAACAGCGCCGACCGCACAATAGAGGTCGCGCGCGCCGCCGGTGCCGTCGTCCGAACCGAGCGCATCCAGGGCAAGGGCGCCGTCGTCCGCCGCATGTTCGCCGACATCGACGCCGACATCTACGTGATGGCCGATGGCGACGCGACCTACGACGCGGCCTCCGCCCCGAATCTGGTAAAGCGCGTCCTCGACGAGCAGCTCGACATGGTCGTCGGCTCACGCATCAGCCAGGTCCAGGAAAGCTACCGCCGCGGCCACCGGTTCGGCAACGCGCTCCTAACCGGCATGCTCGCGCGCCTGTTCGGCCGCAGCTTCACCGACATCCTCTCGGGCTACCGCGTGTTCTCGCGCCGGTTCGTGAAGAGCTTTCCGTCGCTGTCGGCCGGGTTCGAGATCGAGACCGAGATCAGCGTCCACGCGCTCGAATTGAAGATGCCGATCGGTGAGGTCGAGACGCCCTATTACGCGCGCCCCGAAGGCTCCGAATCGAAGCTCAGCACGTACGGCGACGGCTGGCGCATCCTGCGGACGATCATGACGCTCTACCGGATCGAACGGCCGCTCTGGTTCTTCGGCGCGATCGGCAGCGTGTTTGGCCTGCTCGCGCTGATCCTCGGCATCCCACTGGTGCTCACCTATATCGAGATTCACCAGGTCCCACGCCTCCCGACCGCGATCCTGATCACCGGCCTAGGTATCTTCGCCGCGCTAAACGTCTTCACCGGCCTGATCCTGGACACGGTAGTCCGCGGCCGCCGTGAAGTCCGCCGCCTAGCCTACCTAGCATACCCCGCCCCAGGCGTTTAAGCCGGAGCTCGACTCAGTTCTTGTGATCCTCCCCCGCTAGGGGGAGGTGGCTGGCGCTTGCCAGACGGAGGGGGAGGCGGCGACAACTGCGGTTCCGTGTCCTCCCCCTCCGTCGCCTTCGGCGCCACCTCCCCCTGGCGGGGGAGGATCGCTCAGCGTCTCTCACTCCCTGGTGGGAGAGGTGCGAAGGGCTTGAACTCCCCTCTCGGACCGCCGATGTTAGCGGTTCACTGGGGCATAAGAGAGATTTCCATGCACAATCCGTTCGAGACCGGCGATTTCGCGAGCCCGTTGGCCAGCGCCGGGCTCGGCCTGCAGCAGACGCAAGCAGGCCTAGTTCCCATCGTCATCGAGCAGTCGAACCGCGGCGAGCGTTCGTTCGACATCTTCTCGCGCCTGCTCCGCGAGCGCATCATCTTCGTGACCGGTGGCGTCGAGGACGGCATGGCCTCGCTGATCACCGCACAGCTGCTCTTCCTCGAGTCCGAGAACCCGAAGAAGGACATCTTCATGTACATCAACTCGCCGGGCGGTGTCGTCACGGCGGGCATGGCGATCCACGACACGATGCGGTACATCCGTCCGCGCGTCGGCACCGTCTGCATCGGCCAGGCCGCGTCGATGGGCAGCTTCCTGCTCGCGAGCGGCGAGCCCGGCATGCGCGTCGCGATGACCAACGCACGCATCATGATCCATCAGCCATCGGGTGGTGCACAGGGCATGGCCAGCGACATCGAGATCCAGGCCCGCGAGATCCTGCGCATCCGCAAGCGCATGAACGAGCTGTATTCGCAGTATACCGGCCAGCCGATCGAAGAGATCGAGCGCCGGATGGACCGCGATACGTTCCTCGAAGCGAACGAGGCTAAGGATTTCGGCCTGATCGACGAGGTGTTCGACAAGCGTCCGGCGGTATCCGAGGATGCGCCGAAACCGGCTTGAACGACACTGGCATGGGGCGAATCGTAAACCCCGCCGGTTTATTTGATTGTAGGAACTCCGGGGCGCGTTACGGTAGCGGCCCCGGAAACGGCACGTGCACCGACATGCGCGAGAGGTGATTGAATGACGAAGCTGAGCGGTGGCGACTCGAAGAGCACCCTCTATTGCTCGTTCTGCGGGAAGTCGCAGCACGAGGTCCGCAAGTTGATCGCCGGGCCGACGGTCTTCATCTGCGACGAGTGCGTCGAGCTATGCAACGACATCATCCGTGAGGAGACGAAGTCGGCGCTGGTGTCCAAGAAGGACGGCGGCGTGCCGACTCCGCAGGAGATCTGCGACGTCCTCGACGATTACGTGATCGGGCAGAAGCGCGCCAAGCGCGTGCTGTCGGTGGCGGTGCACAATCACTACAAGCGGCTCAACCACGGCGCCAAGGGTGCCGATGTCGAGCTGTCCAAGTCGAACATCCTGCTCGTCGGCCCGACCGGTTGCGGCAAGACGCTGCTCGCGCAGACGCTCGCGCGCATCCTCGACGTGCCGTTCACGATGGCCGATGCGACGACGCTGACCGAAGCGGGTTACGTCGGCGAGGATGTCGAGAACATCATCCTCAAGCTGCTCCAGGCGTCGGACTACAACGTCGAGCGGGCGCAGCGCGGGATCGTCTATATCGACGAGATCGACAAGATCTCGCGCAAGGCCGAGAACCCCTCGATTACGCGCGACGTGTCGGGCGAGGGCGTGCAGCAGGCTCTGCTCAAGCTGATGGAAGGCACCACCGCGTCGGTTCCTCCGCAGGGTGGCCGGAAGCATCCGCAGCAGGAATTCCTGCAGGTGGATACGACCAACATCCTGTTCATCTGCGGCGGTGCGTTCTCGGGTCTCGAGAAGATCATCGGCGATCGTCTCCAGGGCAAGTCGATCGGTTTCGGCGCGTACGTCGCCGGGCCGGACGAGCGCAAGACGGGCGAGACGCTGAAATCGGTCGAGCCCGAGGATCTGCTGAAGTTCGGCCTGATCCCCGAGTTCGTCGGCCGTTTGCCAGTGATCGCGACGCTCGAGGATCTCGATGTCGACGCGCTGGTGAAGATCCTGAAGGAACCGAAGAACGCGCTGGTGAAGCAGTACCAGAAGCTGTTCGAGATGGAGGACGTCGCGCTCGGCTTCACCGACGACGCGCTGGTTTCGGTCGCCAAGAAGGGCATCGAACGCAAGACCGGCGCACGCGGGCTTCGCTCCATCCTGGAGAGCATCCTGCTCGACACCATGTTCGACCTGCCCGGCATGGACGGCGTCGACGAGGTGATGATCGACAAGGACGTGATCGAAGGCCGCAAGGAACCGATCCGGGTGTATGCGGAGAAGAAAAAGACCGGCGACGCTGCCTGAGGCGGGACTGGTTTGAGATAAGGGAAGGGGCGTCGAGCGATCGGCGCCCTTCTCCGTTTGGGGCATACGCGCGCGAAAACTCCCGTCCGTCATCCTGACGAAAGTCAGGATCCAGAGCCACGAAGATCAGCCCACCGTAACCCTGGATCCTGACTTTCGTCAGGATGACGGGTGGCATCGCCGGGCGGAGATCACTTCGATCCTCCCCTGCAAGGGGAGGTGGCAGCGCAGGGCGCTGACGGAGGGGTGACCCCGCTCTCGACAGGTGATCACCCTCCGTCGCTTCGCGCCACCTCCCCTTGCAGGGGAGGATCGAAGGCTTGCCGAATCTGGTCGACCGCTCCGTCGTTACCCATCGTCGTAGGCAGAGTGACGGCGGCCCTTAGCTACACCTGCGGAGTCAAAAGCCGAACCCGCTCCAGATCCTTTGGACGGCCGAACAGCCTGAGCATCTCGGCCAATTCCGCACGGTCAGGCACATAAACAACGCTCTCATCCACAAAAATCGGCACGCGCGTACGCGGTAGGACCTTGGTCCAGCCCGCGCCCGTCGCAACATGAAACCCCGCCATGATCTCGACGACCAAAGGCGGTGACTCCCACTGCCCGAACAGCGTCGACCGGAAGAGCGCACTCGCACCGTCCTTGATGGGCGCGACCCCGAGCTGGTCCATCGCCCGTTGGGCATCTGCCACGCTCAAGAGCACATCGACATCGCCGACCTCGACCGGCGTTACCCCATGCAGCGCTACCGCAGCGCTGGAAACGACCCACCATGGGTCCTGCGCTCTCGCCAACGCGTCGGCGGTCATGACGAGCGTCTGGCGAAGATCGGCGGACAGCATCGCTGCAACCTACCCGATCCTCACCGCCCCGCAATCGCCCCGACTCGGACCCTTATCGCCCCTCGCGCATTCGTTGACCAAGTGGAACGAGGGAGCATGCATGACGATCGAAGTGGCCGACCGACCGAACGAGCACGTGGTGGAGACGATGCCGGACCGCCTGGCACTGCCGATCTGGACGCTGATCGCGCCGGGCCTGGGGCTGCTCGCCGTCCTTGTCGGCCTCGCCAAGATGGGCCTGCTCGGCACCGCCGCCGCCGTGATCGTGCTGATCGGCAGCGTGCTCGCCGCGGTCCATCACGCCGAAGTGATCGCGCACAAGGTCGGCGAGCCGTTCGGCACGCTGGTACTCGCGATCGCGGTCACCGTGATCGAGGTGTCGCTGATCGTCTCGCTGATGCTCTCCAACGCCGGCGATGCGACCACGCTCGCGCGCGACACGGTGTTCGCGGCGATCATGATCATCCTCAATTTCATCATCGGCATCTGCCTGCTCGCGGGGGCGGTGCGGCATCACGAGCAGCGGTTCACGCTGAAGGGCATGACGGCCGCTCTTGGCGTGCTCGCGGCGATGGCGGTGCTGTCGCTGATCCTGCCGAACTATACGTCGTCGACACAGGGCCCGACCTACGCGTCGTCGCAGTTGATCTTCGTCGCGGTCGTGTCGCTGATCCTCTACGGCACGTTCGTGCTGGTGCAGACGGTACGCCACCGCGATTATTTCCTGCCGTCGACCGACGACAAGGACGATCACGCCGCGCCGCCCTCGGGCCGCGCGACGGGCATCGCCTTCGCCGCGCTGCTGGTGGCGCTTGTGTCGGTGGTGCTGCTTGCGAAGACGCTGTCGCCGACGATCGAGGCCGCGGTACTCGGTGCCGGCCTGCCGCTGACCGTGGTCGGCGTGGTGATCGCCGCGCTGGTGCTCGCGCCGGAAAGTCTCGCTGCCTACAAGTCGGCGCGGCGTAACCGGTTGCAGACCAGCCTCAACCTCGCGCTCGGTTCGGCGCTAGCGACGATCGGGCTGACGATCCCGAGCGTGGCGATCGTGTCGCTGGTGCTCGACCTGCCGCTCGCGCTTGGGATCGATGCGAAGAGCATGACGCTGTTGGCTCTGTCATTGTTCGTGGCGACGCTGTCGCTCGGCACCGGGCGGACCACGGTGTTGCAGGGCGTCGTCCATCTCGTGATCTTCGCCGCTTATCTGTTCACGACGGTGGTGCCGTAAGTTCAGGGGCCTTGCGTCGATAGGTAGGCGATGACGTCGGCGCGGTCCTTGGGGTCGGGAAGGCCTGCGAACGCCATCGTCGTGCCGGGCACCATCTTGCGCGGGTTGGTGAGCCAGGCGTCCATGCGCTTTGCATCCCAGTTGCCGCCGAGTGCTTTCAGCCCGGCGGTATAGGAGAAGCGCGGGCGCCGCTCGCCGATCGGGTTGCCCATGACCGCGTAGAGGTTCGGCCCATCGGTATCGCCCGCATATTGCCCGATCGTGTGGCAGGCGGTGCAGCGGCGGAAGACACGTTCGCCACTGGCGATCTGGCTGGTCGTGCCGGCGTCGGGGCTCGAACCGCAGCCGGCAAGCGCCAGCGCCAGCAGGGGCCACCGCGGCAGAGTCATCGCTTCTGGCGTGCGGCCAAGGCGAGGCCGGCTGCGATCTGCACGACGGCGTAGAGGCGGCGGCGGCCGGGCCGGTCGACGAACGGCTTCACGAGTTTCTCGGTTCCGAGCGCATCGTCCTTCCACAGATCGACGTGGCGGCGGGGTTGGAGGAGGCCGATCAAGCCGTCGCCGACCATGAAGATCGCTGCCATCTCCGCCGCGCGAGACGCCCAGATGTTCTCCTGCGCACGCAGGGCCCCAGGAGTTACGAGCGTCGTATCCTGGGACCCTGGGCCCCCGCCTTCGCGGGGGAGCGGTGGAGAGGTCATTGGGGCTTGGCCTTCGCAGCCTGCGCGGCTTTCCAGGCGGCGACGTCTTCCAGTGCGACACTCCGCCGCAAGACCAGCGCGTCCGGGTCGATCACGACATGCGCGCTCACCGGCACCGACAAGCTCGCCTTCCCCCCAGTCATCGGCAAGGTCCGCGTCTTGCCGTCGATCTGCACCTGCACCGGCAGCGGGAAGGGGCCGTTCCCCGGCACTTTCCAAACCAAACCCAGCGTATTTCCCGTCCGCGTCTCGACCAGTTCGGGCAAGGCCGCCTGCCGAAGATACACGTCGAAGAACCATTTATGGTCCTTCCCCGTCACCTTCCGGACGAGCGCTTCAAATTCCTTCGTCGGCCCGAACCGCGGCGCGAAATTGCCCGGCTTCGGATCCGAGCGCCCGTACACCGCAAGCCGCGTGACATCGAAGAACGCCTTGTCGCCGATCAGCCCGCGCAGCGTGTGGAGCATCCACGACCCCTTGTAGTAGATGTCCTGCCCCGCGCCGCCCTTGTCGGCTTCATACACCTCCTCCTCCGTGGTGACGCGCTGCTGCGTGATCGGCTTCAGGTTCATGATCGACGCGCGTTCTGTCTGCATCATCGTCGCGTACCGTGCACGCCCCTCGCGCCATTGGCCGTACAGCGGCTGCATGTACGTGCCATACCCCTCGTGCAGCCAGTAATCGTCCCAATTGGCGGCGGTCAGCTGGTTGCCGAACCACTCATGCGCGAACTCGTGCTGGAACAGCCAGTCGAACCCCTCGGGCGCCTTGGCATATTCGTTGCCGTAAGCGTTGATCGTCTGGTGCTCCATGCCCTTGTGCGGCGTCTCGACCACGCCGAGCTTCTCGTCGCCGAACGGGTAGGGCCCGATCATGCTCTCGAAGAAGTCGAGCGTCGGCGCGAACTCGGCGAACAGCTTTTCCGCCTGCCCCTTCTCGCCCGGCAGGTACCAGTAAAACATCGGGATGCTGTTGCCGAAGCGGCTCTTGTACGTGCCGCTGATCTCCTCATACGGCCCGACGTTCAGCGCGATCCCGTAGGTGTTGGGGTGCTTGGCCCGCCAGTTCCAGGTCGTCCGGCCGTCCGCCAGTGTATCAACACCGAGCAGCACGCCGTTGGAGGGCGCCTTCAGCCCCTTGGGCACGGTGATGTGCAGCGTCACCAGCGCGGGCTCGCCGGTCGGGAAGTCGAGGCACGGCCAGAACAGGTCGCAGCCATAGCCCTCCGCGGTCGTCGCGAACCAGGTGCGGCCATCGGGCGTTTTCGACCAGACCATCCCGTCGTCCCACGGTGCCTTCACCGCGACGTGCGGCGTGCCGCCATAGGTGATCTTCGCGGTCACCTTGCCGCCCGCCGAGACCGGCTTGGGCAGCGTGATCGTCAACCGTCCCTCGGGATTGCTCCACGCCGAGGGAGCGAGCGGAACGCCGTCGATCGCGATTGCGCTGACCGGTAGATTGCGGTCGAGGTCGATCGGCAGGCGGGTGAGGGGGGCCTTGGCCGTAAAGACCAGCGTAGCCACGCCGTTCAAGCTTTCCGTCTCGGGCAGCACTTCAAACGCCAGGTCCGCGCTGTCGAACTGGAGTGCGGTCTGTTCGGGTGTCAGCACGCCCCCAGATCGCTGCGTCTGCGCGGTGATCACCGGTTCTCCCTTTTTCGGAAGCGGTGCGGCGGCGAGAAGCGCGGTGGCGCTGGCGGCGAGTAATAAGCGCGAAATCATGCCCCGTTCTCGCGCCTGGGCGGTTCGCGCACAAGTGCGATCCGACACCGCCCGTTCTCTTGCGAACGCAGGAGCCCAGGATCACGCAAACCGCCGCCCGTTACCCTGGACGCTTGCCTTCGCAGGAGAACGGCAGGTCCTCGGGCAACGCGCGAAAACCCCTAACCACCGCCAACCAATTGATGGACGGTTCATCCTCACCATATAAGCTGTAGATTATGCCCCCATGCAGGCACCCACCGGAGCGTTCATGACCCAGTACCCCGTCCTTCCCCTTCGCGACATCGTCGTGTTCCCGCACATGATCGTGCCGCTGTTCGTCGGCCGCGATAAGTCCGTTGCCGCGCTCGAAGCGGCGATGGCGGCGGACAAGGAGATCTATCTCGTCGCGCAGGTCGATCCCGCAGAGGACGATCCCTCGCGCGACGACCTCTATTCGATGGGCGTCACCGCGACCGTGCTCCAGCTTCTGAAGCTTCCCGATGGGACCGTCCGCGTGCTGGTCGAGGGCAAGGGCCGCGCAACTCTGGAAACGCTCGACGAAAGCGGCGACTTCCTCACCGCAACGGTCGAGCCGGTCGCCGACGCCGAGGTCGAAGGACCCGAACTCATCGCGCTGATGCGCTCGGTGGTCGACCAGTTCGAGAACTACGCCAAGCTCAACCGCAAGCTCTCGTCGGAAACGTCGGTGCAGCTGTCCGAGATCGAGGACGCGTCGAAGCTGTCCGACGCGGTGATCGCGAACGTCCAGATCAAGGTTGCCGAGAAGCAGGCGATCCTGCTCGAGACCAACCCGTCGAAGCGCCTCGAAATGGCGTTCGCGGCGATGGAGGGCGAGCTGGGCGTTCTTCAGGTCGAGAAGAAGATCAAGAGCCGCGTCAAGCGTCAGATGGAGAAGACGCAGCGCGAATATTACCTCAACGAGCAGTTGAAGGCGATCCAGCGCGAACTCGGCAACGAGGACGGCGAGGGCGAAGGCGACGAGATCGCCGAGCTGACGCAGAAGATCGCGACGCTCAAGATGAGCAAGGAAGCACGTGGCAAGGCGACGTCGGAGCTGAAGAAGCTCAAGACGATGGCGCCGATGAGCGCCGAGGCGACCGTCGTGCGCAATTATCTCGACGTCCTGCTCGGGCTGCCGTGGGGCAAGAAGTCGAAGGTCAAGAAGGACATCGCCGCCGCGCAGGTGACGCTGGACGAGGATCATTATGCGCTCGAAAAGGTCAAGGACCGGATCGTCGAGTATCTCGCCGTGCAGGCGCGCACCAACAAGTTGAAGGGGCCGATCCTGTGCCTCGTCGGCCCTCCCGGCGTCGGCAAGACCTCGCTCGGCAAGTCGATCGCCAAGGCGACCGGGCGCGAGTTCATCCGTCAGTCGCTCGGCGGCGTGCGCGACGAAGCCGAGATCCGTGGGCATCGCCGCACCTATATCGGTTCGCTGCCGGGCAAGATCGTGACGAACCTTAAAAAGGCCGGCACGTCGAACCCGCTGTTCCTGCTCGACGAGATCGACAAGCTCGGCCAGGATTTCCGCGGCGATCCGGCGTCGGCGCTGCTCGAGGTCCTCGACCCAGAGCAGAACGGCAAGTTCCAGGATCATTATCTGGAGGTCGATATCGACCTGTCGGACGTGATGTTCGTCTGCACGGCCAACTCGCTGAACCTGCCGCAGGCGTTGCTCGATCGCATGGAGATCATCCGTCTGGAGGGCTATACCGAGGACGAGAAGGTCGAGATCGCCGAGCGCCATCTGGTAGAGAAGCAGATCGAGGCGCACGGGCTGAAGCCGGGTGAGTTCACGCTGACGCAGGAGGGGCTTCGTACGCTTATCCAGCAGTACACGCGCGAAGCTGGCGTGCGTACGCTGGAGCGCGAGATTGCCAAGCTGTGCCGCAAGGCGCTGCGCCAGATTCTTGAGAACAAGACGACCAGCGTCACGATCACGCCCGAGAACATCGGCGAATATGCCGGCGTGCAGAAGTATCGCCATGGCCTCGGCGAAACCGAGAACCAGATCGGTGCGGTCACCGGGCTGGCCTGGACCGAGGTCGGCGGCGAGTTGCTGACGATCGAGAGCGTGACGGTCGCGGGCAAGGGGCAGGCCAAGCTCACCGGTACGCTCGGCGACGTGATGAAGGAGTCGATTGAGACCGCGTTCAGCTATGTGAAGGCGCGTGCGCCGAGCTACGGGATCAAACCGAGCCTGTTCGCGCGGAAGGATATCCATATCCATCTGCCCGAGGGTGCGGTGCCGAAGGATGGCCCATCGGCGGGTATCGGCATGGTCACGTCGATCGTCTCGACGCTGACCGGCGTGCCGATCCGGCGCGAGGTGGCGATGACCGGCGAGGTTACGCTGCGTGGTCGCGTGCTGCCGATCGGTGGCCTCAAGGAGAAGCTGCTCGCCGCGCTCCGTGGCGGGATCGAGACGGTGCTGATCCCGGCCGAAAACGAGAAGGACCTCGCGGAGATCCCGGCGAACATCAAGGCGGGGCTGAAGATCATCCCCGTTTCGCATGTCGACGAGGTGCTTCGTCTGGCGCTGACCGAGCCGCTCGAAGCGATCGAGTGGACCGACGCGGACGAGCTGGCGGCTCTGCCGCCGGCGCCGATCGCACCGGTTGGGGGTGGCCTTCACCACTGATCCATGTTTGGATCGTAAGCGGCAATACGGCGGTTTCGTTTGACAGCAGACGGGGCCGCCGCATTATTGCGCGCTGATTGCGGTCGCGAGTCCATCTCGGCCGATTCGAGTTTTTCCGGGGGATTATATGAACAAGCAGGAGCTGATCGCGACGGTCGCCGATACGTCCGGTCTGGTAAAAGCCGACGCGGTCAAGGCGGTCGAGGCGGTGTTCGACGCGATCGAGGCATCGTTGAAGAAGGGCGACGAGGTTCGCCTGGTCGGTTTCGGCACGTTCTCGATCTCGAAGCGCAAGGCGTCGACCGGCCGCAATCCCCGTACCGGCGAGCCGATGACGATCAAGGCCTCGACGCAGCCCAAGTTCAAGGCCGGCAAGGGCCTGAAGGACGCGGTCAACTAGGACCGGTGTCGATAGGGCTGGACAGGTGGACGGGGTCTGCCTAAAGGCCCGCTTCCGAACGAGTTTCGGGCGCGTAGCTCAGTGGTAGAGCACACCCTTCACACGGGTGGGGTCGCTGGTTCAATCCCAGCCGCGCCCACCAGATTTACGCCGGCTCCTTCGCACGAAGGGGCCGGCGTTGCTGTTTCTGGCGCTGCAGGCGACATTATCTCGCGGCCTGCTTCGCCCCCAAAGATCCGTCATGCTGACGAAAGTCAGGATCCAGGGTAACGAGCGTCGCACCCCATGGCTCTGGATCCTGACTTTCGTCAGGATGACGGGCGCGCGGGGAAAGGCCGCGTGACCTGCTGATCGATCCTCCACACAACATGACGCTTTCTTCATTAGGCTGGTTCGTTCGATCGAACTAAACGCCGCCCGTGCTCCAGTCCCGACTCCTAGACATCGCGATCAGCGAATTCGGCACCAAGGGGTTGGAGGGGGCGAGCACGCGCGGGATCGCCGCCGCCGCAGGCACCGCGATGTCCTCGATTACCTATCACTACGGTGGCAAGGAGGGCTTGTACCTCGCGGCCGCCGACCGGATCGCCGAGCGCATGACGGCCGTTTTGGGCGACCCGTCCGAGCTGTCGCATGACGTCGCAGCGGACGACGCCAGCGAAGCGCGCGCCCAGATTCACCGCATCTTCGGCCGACTTGCGGACAAGATGGCGAGCAACGAAAGTGCCGACTGGACGCTGTTCGTGCTCCGCGAACAGATGAAGCCGGGCGAGGCGTTCGAGCGGATCTATGGCGGCGTGATGGGCCAGATGGTGCGCAGGCTCAGCGACCTCGTCTGCATCGCCACTGGTTGCGCCGAGATTCGCACCGGCAGGATCGCGACGATCACCTTGATGGGGCAGGTCATCACGCTGCGGGCGAACCGCGCGACCTGCCTCAAACTGCTTGAGCGCGACACGCTCGAACCCAACGACATCCTCGATATCAAGGCGCGTATCGACGCCAATATCGACGCCATTCTCGATTCGATGCGTGCTGAAGAACAGGGCCAGGCATGACCGACCAGACGAACCACTCCGACGCCAACCACGACGACGAGGATCGCAAGGACGATCCGAACGGCGAGGACCAGCAGTCCGACACCGACCAGCAGGACGAGTCTGACGACGGCAAGGACGAGGGTGACGACAAGAAGCCGTCGGTGTTCAAGAAGCCGCTCTTCTGGATCATTCTCGTCATCGTTGTGGGCGGGCTGATCATCGGCGGCGTGCTCTACTGGCTCCACGCGCGCCAGTTCGAGTCGACCGACGATGCGTTCGTCGACACGCACATCGTCCGCCTCGCGCCACAGGTCGCGGGCACGCTGGTGCAGGTCGCCGACATCGACAACCGGCATGTCGAAGCGGGCCGCCTCCTCGCGGTGATCAAGGCGTCGGGCCGCGATGCGCAGGTCGCCGAGGCGCAGGCAAACGAATCGCAGGCCCGCGCACAGTTCGCGCAGGCGCAGGCGCAGGTCACCGCCGCCGAGGCGCAACGCCAGCAGGCTGCCGCCCAAGCACGCGTCCCGATGGCCGCCGCGGTGAAGGCGCAGCAGGATCTCGCACGCTACGAGGCGTTGCTGCGGCTCGATCCGAGCGCGGTCGCCGGTCAACAGCTCGATCAGGCGCGCGCCACCGCTCGCCAGACCGCCGCCGATGCCGCCGCCGCCCGCGAGCAGATCGACACCGCGACCGCGCAGATCAGCGTCGCCAGGAAGCAGGTCGGCGCGGCCAAGTCGGTGATCGATGCCCGCCGCGCGCAGGTCGATCAGGCGAATGTCACGATCGGCGATCTCCGCCTGACCGCGCCGGTCGCAGGCCAGGTCGTCAACCGCTCGGTCAACGTCGGCTCCTATGTCGCGCCCGGCACGCAGCTGATGGCGATCGTCCCCGACACCATGTGGGTCACGGCCAACTTCAAGGAAACGCAGCTTACTCTGATGAAGATCGGCCAGCCGGTCGAGATCCATGTCGACGCGTATCCCGGCGTCGATTTCAAGGGTCATGTCGAATCGATCCAGCGCGGCGCCGGCCAGGCGTTCGCCCTGCTGCCCCCGCAGAACGCGACCGGCAATTACGTGAAGGTCGTCCAGCGCGTCCCCGTCCGTATCGTGTTCGACGCGAAGAACGGCCCCGATCCGAAGCGCTATCCGATCGGTCCCGGCATGTCGGTGGTGCCGACCGTCAAGGTCCGCTGAGTTGGCTAAGGCGCCAGCGAAGGCGGACGCGGGCGGCGGTCACACGTGGTCACCGAGCCGGTCGGCGGCGGGCAAGTACAGCCCGTGGCTGATCGTCGCGATCATCTCGATCCCGACCTTCATGGAGGTGCTCGACACCTCGATCGCCAACGTCGCGCTCGATCACATCTCGGGCGGGCTGTCGATCACCACCGATCAGGCGACGTGGGTACTGACCAGCTACCTCGTCGCCAACGCGATCGTCATCCCGATCTCGGGCTGGCTATCGGACGCGATCGGTCGAAAGCGGTATTTCCTGCTGTCGATCGCCCTGTTCACGCTTGCCTCGCTGATGTGCGGGCTTGCGCCCAATATCGCTACGCTCGTCGTCGCCCGCGTGCTTCAGGGCATCGGCGGAGGCGGCCTAGCACCGGTCGAGCAGTCCATCCTCGCCGACACCTTCCCGCCGAAACAACGTGGGATGGCGTTCGCCGCCTTCGCGATCGTCGTCGTCGTCGGCCCCGTGCTCGGGCCGACGCTGGGCGGGTACATCGTCGAATATTCGAGCTGGCACTGGGTGTTCCTGATCAACGTGCCGGTCGGCATCGCCGCGTGGTTCCTGGTCGAGACCTTCGTCGACGAGCCGGACCAGGTGAAGAAGGACCGTGACGAGCGCTTCAAGAACGGCCTGACGATCGACTATGTCGGCGTCGCGCTGGTCGCACTGGGGCTCGGTTTCCTCGAACTCACTTTCGATCGCGGCGAGCGCGAGGATTGGTTTTCGAGCGGTTTCATCGTGATGTCGGCGATCATCGCCGCGGTGTCGCTGGTCACGCTCGTGATCTGGGAGCTGAACCACAAGGACCCGGTGATCGACCTCAAGCTGCTGAAGAACCGCAACTTCGCGCTGACGATCGGCGTGATGGGCGTCACCGGCATGATCCTGTTCGGTACCACGCAGCTCATACCACAGATGCTGCAACAGGTGCTCGGCTACAGCTCGCTCGATGCCGGCCTAGCGCTGACCGCCGGTGGTCTCGCGACGCTCGTCATGGTGCCGTTCGCAGGGCGGCTCAGCGGGCTTGTCGATGTCCGCTTCCTGCTGTTCCCGGCGTTGCTGGTGCAGGCGTTCGCGCTGTGGAACATGAGCCACCTGACCGCGGATATCGCGTTTTCCGATGCGGCGTTCGCGCGGCTTTTCCAGGCGATGGCGCTGCCGTTCCTGTTCGTGCCGATCAACGCGATCGCCTATGTCGGGCTCAAGCAGACGCAGACCGCGCAGGCGTCGAGCCTCCTCAACGTCTCGCGAAACCTCGGCGGGACGATCGGCATCTGCTTCGCGCAGACGCAGCTCGCGGGCGGATTGCAGCGGCACCAGTCGGAACTGACGCAGACGCTCAACCCGCTCGATCCGAATTACAACGACTGGATGCAGAAGGCGACGAGCGTGTTCGGCGGGCAGGGCGATGCGACGACGCCTTTGGCCGTTCTCTACAGCCAGATGCAGCGGCAGGCGACGATGCTCGCGTTCCTCGACGTGTTCCGCGCGATGATGGTGGTCGTGCTGGTCGTCGCGCCACTGGTTCTATTCATGCGCTCCGGCAAGACCGGCGGCGCCCCCTCGGGAGGGATGCATTGATGCGTGCGCGGTTCATGGTGGTTGCGGTTGCGGCCTTGCTCGCGGGGTGCACCGTCGGCCCGAATTACAGCCCGCCGGAGATGGCGGTGCCGCCGGCGTTCGTGGGTCCGCAGGCTAGCGTTGGTACTTCGGTCGATCCGGCGCGCTGGTGGTCGGCGTTTGGCGATCCGCAACTCGACGGCCTCGTCCAGCGCGCGTTGAAGGGCAATCCCGACATCGCGATCGCCGCCTCGCGCGTGCGCCAGGCGCGGTTGCAGGAGATCGTCGCACGCTCGCAAGGCCTCCCGAGCGTCAACGCCAGCGCAAGCCCGAGCCATATCGAGTTCAGCAAGAACGCCGGCCTCTCGTCGATCGCACGCGCGTTCAGTGGTGGCACGGGCGCAGGGGGCGCGGGCTCGACTGGGGGCTCGACCGGCGGCATCGCACTGCCCGGCAGCGGGATCACGACTTATTCCGTCGGCTTCGATGCAAGCTGGGAGCTCGACCTGTTCGGCGGCGTCCGGCGCAGCACCGAAGGGGCACGTGCAAGGACCGAAGCGGCGGTCTGGTCGAAGCGCGATGCCGCGGTGACTTTAGCCGCGGAAGTCGCGCAGGCCTATTTCGCGCTCCGGCTCGACCAGGCGCAGATCGCGACGATCGAGGGCGAGATCGTCCGCCAGCGTCGTGCGCTGGAGATCGCAGGCAACACAGCCAAGGTGGGCCTCGTCCCGCCGATCGACGTCACCCGCCAGCGCGCTTCGATCACATCCACGGAAGCGCGCGCCGAACCGGTCCGTGCCGATGTCGACGTCCGCATGCACGCGCTGGCGATCCTGCTCGGCGAGCCACCCGCGACGCTGATGGCCGAACTCGCGGCGCCGTCGGTCGCACCGCTCGGCGTACCGTCGATCCCGGCGGGGTTGCCGTCGGAGCTGTTGCGTCGTCGCCCCGACATCCGCGCGGCCGAACGCGATCTCGCGGCTTCGACTGCGGATATCGGCGTGGCGGTGGCGGATATGTATCCGAAGTTCAGCTTGACCGGCGTGAGCCAGCTGATCTCGACCGCGCTCGGCAATCTCTTCTCGGGTGACAGCCTCCAGCTGACCGCCTCCGGTGCGGCGCAGTTCCCGCTGCTTGACTGGGGCCGGCGTAAATCGGCCGTGAAATCGCGCGAGGAGGATCGCGAGCAGGCGTATCTCCGGTATCGCTCGACCGTGTTGCAGGCGTTGCGCGACGTCGAGGATCCGCTCGCGCAGATTGCCGCCGAGCGTCGCCGGAACGCGGCTTTGCAGCGGGCGGTGGTCGATGCGCAGAGCAGCGCGAAGGCGGCGGAGTCGCAGTACCGGACCGGCTTCGTGGCGCAGACGACACTGCTGAACGCGGAGACGGACGTGCTGACGGCCCGCGAACAGCTGGTGTCGAGCGACGCGCAGTTGCGGCAGCTGACGGTGGCGCTGTTCAAGGCGCTGGGTGGCGGTTGGGAGCAGGCGGAGTAGGGTCGCGCGCTTCAATACGTCCGTCACCCGAACAAAGTAGCGGGGAAGGGCGCCTGCGATTTAAAACACCACCCCGGCGAAGGCCGGGGCCCAATTGGGAAACGTCGGTAACGTAGGTTTGCGCTTTATCACTGCGAACTTGCCAATTGGGCCCCGGCCTTCGCCGGGGTGGTAGTCTTTTCGTCAGATGCCTCAGCGAGCATTCGTTCAATCAAAATGGGCGGCCAAACGACCGCCCAAAGATCACTTCTTCTTGTTCTTCCGCGCCGCATACTTGGCGTCACGAATCGCCTTTTTCTCGGCATCGGTCAGCTCGACCTTAGCCTCGGCCTCGCGCTTCTTGGCAGCAGCAGCCTCGGCCTCAGCCTTCTTCGCAGCCTTGGCCTCATCCTCTGCAGCGCGCTTCGCAGCGCGCTTCTCGCGCTCGGCCAATTCCTTGGCCTCGCGCGCGGCAAGGCGCTCGGCTACGACGGCTTCGTCGATCGGCGGCTTGGCACGCAGCGCTTCGAGCGCCTTCTGCTTGGCGGCGGCTGCGCTGCTCGTGCGGTCCTGGAAACTGGGGTCCTTGAAAGAGGCCATTGTCGTGAGATAATCCTGTAATATCGGTCTGACCGTCCGGACGCAGGAATGCGTGGGCGGTGACTCTGGCAGCGCCTGTAAATCATCGCGCGCCGGATCGGAAGAGATGTGTTCGATAGCGCGGTTTTCAACCCCGTGCGTCAGTAGCGCCCCAATCGACAGTCATCGAACCGTCATATCATAGTCATGCAAGCGTCATCGAAATCGCATCGCGGCGTCATCTGGCCAGCCTAACCGCCATGTCACGGTCGGCAGGGGGGAGCCTGGGTCGATCCGAACAATCAACGGTACGACTCGGGAGTCCTTCGCATGACCAGCTTTACTCGCCTCGGCACGATCCTGCTGACCGGCACGGCCTGCCTCGCACTCACCGCTTGCGGCGGTGCCGACGACGTCGCTTCGCCGGGCGCAGGTACGGTGATCATCACCCCGCCAGCTACGCCGACCCCGACGCCGTCCACCCCGACGCCGACCCCATCGGCGATCACGGCAGCGCAGTTCGCCTCGACCTCGGGCGGCCGCTCGGACGGCACGATCACGATCAGCGCCGACGAGCAGCTTGCGATCGTCAACGCTGGCACCAACAACAACGTCAGCGGCACAAACGTCCTGACCGGCGTGTACCCGACCGCCGCGACGTCCGCCACGACCGCGACCGACCCGTCGTCGATCAACCCGTTCTTCGCCAGCACCAACTTCGTCGGCGCGCTCAACGGACCGACCGACACCGCGTTCCAGGGCTGGACCTGCGCCTCCACGTCGGCCGAGTTCGGCGGCAGCACGACCGCGCGCTGCACCGCGGTTCCTGCTGTTGGCGCCGGCGGTTCGGCCGCAGCGTGCCCGACCGGCACGATCGACGACGGCCTGGTCCAGACGTTCCGCGCCTGCCGCCTGCCGACCAACATCACGTCCAGCCTGACGCTGCCGAAGATCGCCGGCGTGTTCTACCGCCTGCGCGGCCAGACCGAAGTCGGCGCCGATGTCGGCACGACCGGTGCCGATACCGGCGTGACGCTGACGATCGCACCGGGCGTCGTCGTCGCCGCGGACTCGACCGAAGTCACCGCCGATCTCCTGCTCGTCAACCGCGGATCGAAGATCAGCGCCGTCGGTACGCGCGACGCACCGATCATCTTCACGTCGCAGCAGAACCTGACCGCCAACGGCGTCAGCGATGCGACGCAGGGCCAGTGGGGCGGGATCATCCTGCTCGGCCGCGCCCCCGTCGCGGTCTGCGCCACGGGTACCGGTCCGAACAACGCCGGCGGCACGAGCACGACCTGCCAGCAGGCGATCGAAGGCGTCACCGGGCGCTTTTACGGTGGCCCAACGGCGGCCGACAACAGCGGCACGATGCAGTATGTCCAGATCCGCTACAGCGGCATCGCGATCAGCGACGGCAACGAGCTCCAGGGCCTGACGCTCGGCGGCACCGGGTCGGGCACGACGATCGATCATGTCCAGAGCCACAACTCGGCCGATGACGGCATCGAGATCTTCGGCGGCACCACGAACATCAAGTATTTCGCGGTCACCGGCGCAGACGACGACGGCTACGATATCGACAACGGCTATCGCGGCTTCATGCAGTTCATCATCGCCGCACAGCGTCTGCTGGGTGCGACCGCCGACTCGTTCTCGACCGAGATCGACTCGAACGGTGCCGAGGACCTGCTGCCCCGTACCTTCGGTCAGTATTCGAACTTCACGTTCGTGCAGACCGCGCTTGCGCCGGCCGCTATCCGCCAGCGCGGTGGTTCGGACATGCGCTTCATCAACGGCATCGTGAAGTCGCCTGCGACCGTCGCCTGCCTCAACCTGATCGCGCAGGAAACCAGCCAGGCCGATCGCTCGACGATCCGCGCGGCGGATGCCTCGAAGCAGGACCAGGGCCCGCCGATCTTCACGTCGGTCTACTTCAACTGCAACGGCCGGTAACGCTTCCGGTCGGCTCTCCGCAGTCGATGATGTGAGCAGCGATGCCGGGGTGGTTCCAAAGACCACCCCGGCATTCGCCCATAGACCCCCTGATCTGGATATTCGGCCATGCAAACGCGCTTCGGCTATGCCACCTTACTTCTCCTGACCTCGCAGCTGGTCGCGCCCGCGGTGCTCGCCCAGACCGGCGGCGCTGCACCCGCTCCAGCCGCCTCGCCACCCGCCTCGACGACGCAGACCGGTCCGACCTCGACGCCGGTGGACGTGTCTGCGCCCCAAGCTGCCGGAGCGGAGGCCGCCGGAGCGCAGGCCGAAGTGTCGGCTCCTGGCTTCGACGCCAATGGCGGCGAGGACATCGTCGTCGTCGGCCGCAACATCCCGAATTTCGTCCGCGCGACCCCGCAGGTCGTCTCGATCCTGTCGACCGAGGACATCGCACGCACCGGCGAAGGCGACATCGCCGGCGCGCTGTCGCGCGTCACCGGTCTCAGCATCGTCGGCAACGGCTTCGTCTATGTCCGGGGTCTCGGCGATCGCTACTCGTCGTCGCTGCTCAACGGCTCGCCACTGCCGAGCCCCGAGCCGCTGCGTCGGTCGGTCCCGCTGGACATCTTCCCGACCACGATCGTCGGTTCTGCGCTGGTCCAGAAGACCTATTCGGTGAACTATCCCGGTGAATTCGGCGGCGGCGTGATCAACCTCACGACCAAGGCGATCCCGGACAAGAACTTCCTGTCGTTCGGCGGCTCGGTCTCGGCCGACACCGCGACCACCAGTGAACTCGGCTACACCTATTATGGTGGCGATGCCGACTGGATCGGCTTCGACGACGGCACGCGGAAAGTGCCGAGCTTCATCAAGAACGCGCCGAGCGGTACCGGCAACATCTCGGCCGCGCAGGCCGCGACGCTCAGCAACGCCTCGACCTCGCTGCTCCAGCGCAACAACCAGCTTCCCGCCAATTTCTCGGGCGAGATCAGCGGCGGCTCGGTGTTCGACATCGGTTCGGGCCGGCTTGGCGTGATCGCGTCGGTCAGCGCGAGCAACACCTTCCGCACCCGCAGCATCACGCAGCAGGATTCGGTCACCAACGAGGGGCTGCTCCGCAACGATTTCCAGACCCTGCTGACCGACAACCGGATCGTCGCGAACGCGCTGATCGGCGTCGGCTACGAGTTCGGCGAGAACAGCATCAAGCTGACCAACGTCTATATCCACGACACGCTGAAGCAGGCGCGTGGGTCGGCGGCGACCACCTACAACAACTCGAGCGGCCTGCGCTTCCAGCAGAACACCAACTGGTTCGAACGCCAGCTGTTCGAGAGCCAGCTGGTCGGTGCGTTCAAGCCCGTCGACGCGCTGACGCTCGACGTCCGCGGCGCTTACGCTAATTCGAAGCGCAATGCGCCGTACGAGCGGCAGTTCGACTATCTCTGCTCGAACACCACCACGACCGGCCAGCCGATCACGGTGCAGGATCCGAACGGGACCGGCGGCGCGCAGTGCAACGGTGCCTACCAGGTGACTCAGCGCTTCTCGCCGTTCGCGTCGATCATCTTCAGCGAATTGAAGGAAGACCTCTACAGCGGCCAGGCGGATGCGGCGTACAAGCTGTCGACCGATCGGCCGATGACGTTGTCGACCGGCTATTTCTACTCGGATACGAAGCGCACGTCGTCGCGTCTCCAGTTCAATTACCAGACGCCGCGCGGCGGTGGCACCGCGCCGGGCTATCCGTACAATCTGCTCCGTCCGGATTATCTGCTGGCGATCGATACCAACGATCCGCTGAACTCGCTCGAATTGCAGTTCAACACCCCGCTCGGTGCGTATCAATATGATGCGTCGCTGCGGATCCACGCGGGCTATGTCCAGGCCGAGGCCGAGGCGACCGACGGTGTCCGCGCGACGATCGGCGTGCGCTACGAGACGGCGGACGAGCGGGTTACCCCGATCGGTGCGACCACGACGCGTCTGAAGAACGATTACTTCCTGCCGGCCTCGACGCTGACCTGGAACTTCGCGCCCGACATGCAGCTTCGTGCGAGCGCCTCGAAGACGATCTCGCGCCCGCAGTTCCGCGAGCTTGCACCACAGCAGTTCCGCGATCCTGAATCGGATCGCCTGTTCTTCGGTAACCCGCTGTTGCAGGATACCAAGCTCTACAATCTCGATGCGCGGTACGAGTGGTTCTTCGCGCGTGACCAGCGCTTCACGCTCGGCGCGTTCTACAAGCGGATCGACAAGCCGATTGAGCAGGTCGGTTTCTACACCGGTGCCGACGATCGTCTCCAGACCGGCTTCACCAACCTGCCCAAGGCCAAGCTGTACGGCGGCGAGGTCGAGTTCCAGAAATACGTGCCGCTCGACACGCTCGGCAGCGATTTCTTCGCGACGCGCCGCCTGCTGTTCATCGCCAACTACACCTATACGCAGTCGTCGATCACGGTGGACGGCAGCTGCGTCCCGAACGTGGTGGACCAGACGACCAAGGTCGCGGGCTGCCAGGCCGGCTTCGCGCCCGCCACGGGTAACTTCCGCGACGGCGCGCCGCTCACCGGCCAGTCGGACCACCTCGTCAACGTCCAGCTCGGGCTGGAGGACACCAAGCGGCTGTCGCAGATCACGTTGTTGTTCAACTACGCCAGCGACCGCGTAACCAACCGCGGCCCGTCGAACCTCGGCGGCACGGGCTTCCTGCCCGACATCATCGAGAAGCCCGGCATCCGCCTTGACCTCGTCGCCCGCCAGGGTGTCGAACTGCGCGGCGCCAAGTTCGAGGTGAAGGCCGAAGCACGCAACCTGACCAAGACGCGCTTCACCGAGGGCCAGACGTTCGAGAACGGCAACAAGGTGTACATCAACCGGTATAACCTGGGTCAGGTGTTCACGCTCGGGATCAGCACGACGTTCTGAGGAAGGGGGCGGTCGTTCGGGTTGCGCTCCAGTGGCGAGCGCAGTCGGAGCGACCGACCTCCCAAGAAGAGGACCTCCCCGGCGAAGCCGGGGCCCAGTTGGAAAGGTCAGCGTAACGAAGCGTCGTCCTTCGTCAGCAACGCTGCCCAACTGGACCCCGGCCTTCGCCGGGGAGGTGCTTTGAGAGTGCTAGGTGCTAAGGCGCAGGAGTCATCGCTGCGCCAATCCGTCCGTTCTTGCCGGACCAATCATGGTCCTAGACCAAGCCTAACCCCAGGGCTTCTCGCGAAACCATTTGGTGATCACATACTTGACCCCCGCGCGCACCTTCATCCCGTGATGCAGCGTCGCCGGGTTCATGCTCCCATCGGCCCGCCGGTTGTTCCACGCCAGCAGCTTGCCCGTCTCCGGCTGGACGATCTTGTCGATCGCCTTGAACCGCGTCGCGCCGCCGGCTTCCGGCTGGTTGAGGTAGATCATGACGGTCCACGTCCGATTGCCCGCGACCCCGCAATAACGCTGATAATCGACGCCGTTCGGCTCGAAATAATCGGTGTGTCCCTTGAACTCCTGCCCGACCGCATAGCGCTGCCCCTGGAGCGGTTCGCCGTACACCGGGTCGAGTCCGGTCAGTGCCGCGATCCGGCGCTCGACCTCGATCGCGACCGGATCGAGCGGCGACAGATCGCCCGTCTCGCTGGTCCGATAGCTCGCATCGCCGTTCGAATCGGAGATCGTCGACGGCCGCCGCACCGCGTCGATCCGCTCGATCAGCGTCGCGCACAGGTCCGGCGGCAGGAAGTCGCGTCGCACGAACAGGTCGAGCTTCGGGCTAGGTACGCGCTGCACGCCGGGCACGGACAGCCGCGCGAAGATCGCTTCGGGGGGCAGGCCGGAGCCGCTGGACGGGACAGGATCGGACATGAGCGTCTTCTGCCCATCGCCGACGCGAAGCGCTACCCCCTCAGAATCGAAGCAACCAACGCGCAAGCCATTGACGCGGAATTGTAACATGGCATGCCTACGCGACGAAGAGAGCGGGAAATTGGGGTGGGTCGCGGATGCGATTGAAGCTGGACGCGCGGGCGCGCCGTATCTTGCGGCGTATGCCGGTCGTGAATGTCTATAGTGTCGTCGAACTCGCGCTGCTGGCCGGGCTTGCGGTGCAGTGCGCGCGGCTGGCGTGGACGATCGTGACGCCGATCACGCCACTCGGCGACTGGCGTCCGGCCGCGCCGATGGTGGTGGGCTCGCCCGCCGACATCCTGCGCGGGTTCGATCCGTTCTTCCGCCTCGGTGGCGCGGCGGGCGCACCCGCCACTGTCACGTCGCTCCAGTTGACCCTGTTCGGCACGCGGATGGATGAAGCGATGGGCCGCAGTTCCGCGATCATCGCCGGCCCCGACGGCGTCCAGCAGAGCGTCGCGGTCGGCGACGAGATCCAGCCCGGCGTGCGTCTCAAGGCGGTTGCGTTCGATCACGTCACGATCGACCGCGGCGGCGCCGACGAGGACCTGTTCCTCGACCAGTCGGGCGCCGTCACGCCGGTCGTCCCGGGCGCGGCACCCGCGGGTGCGCCCGGTGCCGTTGCCCCCGTCGTCGGCATCCCCGTCGCGCAGTTGCGCAGCGAGATCGGCTTCATCCCCCGCATCGACGGCGGCCGCATCAGCGGGCTCACCGTTCGCTCGCAAGGCTCGGGCAACGCGTTCCGCTCAGCCGGGCTCAAGGACGGCGACGTCGTCACCTCGATTGGCGGGCGTCCCGTTTCCGGTCCCGGCGATCTCGACCGCATCGCCAAGGATTTCGCGGGCGGCGGCAACGTCCCCATCACCGTAGAACGCGGCCAGGATACCCTGCCGCTCGCCATCACGATCGCGCCCCCCCAATGAAAAAACTGTTTCTCGGCCCCGTCGTAGCTCTCGCACTGGCGGCCGGCGTTCATGCCCAGACTACGCTGAACGTCCGCGACGCCGACATCCGCGCGTTCATCGCCGATGCCGCCAAGGTCACCGGGCGCACGTTCATCATCGACAACCGCGTCGCCGGCAAGGTGACGGTGGTCACCGATCGGCCGCTGTCGCGCTCCGAATATTTCGAGATATTCCTCTCGACGCTGCGCGCCAACGGCCTCGTCGCGGTGCCGACCTCGGGCGGGGCGTTCCGCGTTCAGCCGCTCGACAACGCCGCTTCGCAGCCGAGCCGGATCGGCGTCGCGGGTGCCGCGCGCAACAGCTACGTCACCGAGATCATCCGCCTTCGCGCGATCGACGCGCAGTCCGCGGTCGAGACCGTCCGCCCGTTGGTCAGCGCGCAGGGCTCGGTCAGCGCGAACCGTGGCGGCAACAGCCTCGTCGTGGTCGATTTCGCCGACAACATCCGCCGCATCCGCGAAGTCCTCCGCCGGATCGACACCGACACATCCTCCACCCGCGTCGTCGCGCTTAAGAACGCGAGTGCGAAGGAAATCGCGACTGCGCTCCAGGGGCTCATCGGCGCCGGCACGGGTGGCGGACAGGGCGGGCAGGGCGGTGGCGCAGGTGCCGGTCCGAGCGCATCGGTCGTCGCGGTCGAGGGTTCGAACGCGGTCGCCCTGCGCGGCGATCCGACCACCGTCGCCCGCCTCGCGCAGGTCGCCGCCGACCTCGACCAGAAAGCGCGCAACGGCACCGAGATCAAGGTCGTTTTCCTCGAGAACGCCGATGCCGAGCAGTTGCTGCCGGTGTTGCAGGAACTCGTCGGCCAGACTCCGACCCAGCCGGTGCAGACGGCGTTGTCGCGCTCGAACTTCGGATCGAGCAGCACCAACGGCGCGTCCGGCGGACAGTCGAATGTTTCGCAACCACAGATCCCACAGTCTGGCCCCACGGCCGGCGGCGCGTCCAGCTCCGGCCAGGCCGCGATCACGTCTGCCGGCCGGTCTGCGGTGGTCGTCACGCGCTTCGCCGGCGCCAACGCGATCGTCATCGCCGCCCCCGCCGAGATCCAGCGTCAGCTCAACGAGGTCGTCCGTCAACTCGACACGCGCCGCGAACAGGTACTCGTCGAGGCGATCGTCGCCGAGGTCTCCGATTCGACCGCGCGCACGCTCGGGGCGCAGTTCATCGTCGGCGATCCGAGCGGCGGCGCGTTCGGTGCATCGACCTTCTCGAACTCCGCGCCCAACATCCTCCAGATTGCCGGCGCGATCGGCGCGCGCTCGATCGGCGGCAACGGTACGACGGTGGTCGCGCCCGATGGCACGCGGACCGAAACGAACACGCCCAATGCCGCGGCGGACGCGCTGCAGCAGTCGGCGATCGCGTCGATCCTCGCGGCTACCGGCGGCTTTGGCGGGTTCGGTGGCAAGATCGGCAGCACGTTCTTCGGCGCGATCATCAACGCGGTGAAGAGCGACACGACCTCAAACCTGCTCCAGGTCCCGCACCTCGTCACGCTCGACAACCAGGAGGCGCACAGCCTCGTCGGGCAGGAGATCCCGATCACCACGGGGCAGGCGCTCAGCACCAATTTCGACAACGCCTTCCGCACCACGCAGCGCCAGAATGTCGGCATCGAACTGACCGTGCGGCCGCAGGTGAACTCGTCCGGTACGGTGAAGCTCAACCTCCGCCTCGAGGTCAGCTCGATCGCGGGGCCGGTATCGAGCGACAACAGCGACCTCATCCTCAACAAGCGCGAGGTCGAGACCGTCCGCACCGTCGACGACGGCCAGATCGCGGTGATCAGCGGCCTGCTCGACGACAATGAACGCCGCACGATCGAGAAGATCCCGCTGCTCGGCGACATCCCCGTGCTCGGCCATCTGTTCACCTCGAAGGCGAAACAGCGGTCGAAGACCAACCTGATGATCTTCATACGCCCAACGATTTTGCGTACCGCCGAGGACAGCCGGAAGCTGACCGAGCAGCGCTACGGCTATGTCCGCCTGCAACAGGGTCTGCAGGAGCCGGGCGCTGAGCCGTCGATCGACCAACTCGTCCGCGACTACATGGGCGCCGCCCCGCCGATCCCGAGCGCACCGATCCCCGGCAGCATCGAAGACCCGCGTATCGCCGTCCCGGTACGCACCTCGACGATGGTCGTGCGACCCAAGAAATGATCATCCGCGAAGGCCACGAGATCGAGCTTACTTCCCCCCTCCCGCTTGCGGGAGGGGTCGGGGGAGGGCCTGCCTCTATCATCGACAACGCGATCGAGGGGTATGTCATTCCCTCCCCCAACCCCTCCCGCGAGCGGGAGGGGAGCAGTGCAGCGGTATCCTCGACCGATCTCCCCCAGATCACGATCCCCTATGCCTTCGCCCGAAAGTTCGGCGTCGTAGTCGACCACACCGACACTGATTCCCACCTCACCATCGCGATGCGCGCCGGCGCGGACCCGAAAGTCCTGCTCGAACTTCGCCGCTACCTCGCCCGCCCGTTCGACGTGACATTCGTCGAGCAGGTCGCGTTCGACCGCCTGCTGTCGAACGTCTACGCGATGGACGGCCAGGCCAACGCGCTCGCCGCAGTCGGCATGGGCGACGAACTGGACCTGCTCGCCGGCGACATGCCGACCGCGGAGGATCTGCTCGACACCGCCGACGACGCTCCCGCGATCCGCCTCATCAACGGCATCATCGCCGACGCCGCCCGCAACGGCGTGTCCGACATCCACATCGAGCCGTACGAGAGCGGCTTGGTCGTCCGCATGCGCATCGACGGCGTGCTGCGCGAAACGCTGCGTATGCCGCCCAACGTCGCCCCGGTGGTGGTCAGCCGCATCAAGGTCATGGCGCGCCTCGACATCGCCGAGCGCCGCGTCCCACAGGACGGCCGCATGGGCCTGACGCTCGGTGGCAAGCTGCTCGACGTCCGCGTCTCGACGCTGCCGAGCCGCGCAGGGGAACGCGTGGTGCTGCGTATTCTCGACAAGGAGAACGCCGGCATCGACCTCGAAGCGCTCGGCCTGCCGCCCGCATTGTTCGCACTGCTCAACGAAGCGCTGAGCGAGCCGAACGGCATTATCCTCGTCACCGGCCCGACCGGCTCGGGCAAGACCACTTCGCTCTACGCCGCGCTCCGCCTGCTGAACGACGGAAGCCGCAACATCCTCACCGTCGAGGACCCGGTGGAGTATGCCGTCGACGGCGTCGGCCAGACCCAGGTCAACCCGAAGGTCGGCCTGACCTTCGCGGCAGGCCTGCGCGCGATCCTCCGCCAGGATCCCGACGTCGTGATGGTCGGCGAAATCCGCGACCGCGAGACCGCCGAGATCGCGGTGCAGGCGTCGCTGACCGGCCATCTCGTGCTGTCGACCGTCCACACCAACGACGCGATCGGCGCGATAACCCGCATGCGCGACATGAAGGTCGAGAGCTTCCTGCTCGCCTCGACGCTCCGCGCGGTGATCGCGCAGCGGCTCGTGCGCCGCCTGTGCCCGACGTGTCGCAAGGCCGTCCCCGCGTCGGACACGGTCGCGCCGCTGCTCGGCATCGCCTCCGACGCGGTCGTCTACGTCGCGCAAGGCTGCGAAGACTGCAACCAGACCGGTTACAAGGGCCGTATCGGCGTCTTCGAAGCGGTCCGCATCGACGACACGATCCGCCGCCTGATCAACACCGACGGCCACGAATCCGAAATCACCGCGCACGCATTCGCGAAGTCGCCGAACCTGGCGCAATCGGCCCGCGACCTCGTCCTCTCCGGCCAGACCACCGCCGAAGAAGCAGTAAGAGTATCCCGCCGCGACACGACCGAAGTTGTCGAGGATACAGTAGTTGCGTAGCGCGCGCCAATTCCTCCCCGAAACGGGGAGGGGGACCAGCGAAGCTGGTGGAGGGGGCTCACCAAGCTCGCACCGCCAGTCGGACGTGACCAGGTTCCCGCGCGCACCATCACCACAACCGCAACGTTCGCGGCACGCCCCCTCCACCACCGCTGCGCGGCGGTCCCCCTCCCCTTGCAGGGGAGGATGATGGCTGATTTCGACTATATCGCAATCGACACCAAGGGCGCCGAACGCCGCGGCCACGTCGCCGCGTCGGACATAGACGTCGCGCGCGCCACCCTCGACGCGCGTAAATTCTACGTCGTGAAGATTACCCCCGGCGCGCCGCCACAGGCAACCAAAGGCCGCCCGCTGTTCGGCCTCCAGCTCGGCACACCGAAGATGTCGGGCAAGAATCTCACGCTCTTCACCCGCCAGCTAGCCACCCTGAACCGCGTCTCGCCGCTGGAAGAGTCGCTCCGCACGATCACCCGCCAGACCGAGCAAGACAGCGTCCGAACAATAGTGCAGCACGTCCACGCCGGCGTCGTCGAAGGCCGTCGCCTGGCCGACGCGATGGCGCGCGAACCGAAAAGCTTTCCGCCGCTCTACCGCGCGATGGTCTCCGCTGGCGAGAGTTCAGGCTCGCTCCCGACCATCCTCGACCGTCTCGCCGCCCTGCTCGAACGCCAGGCCGAGATCCGCGGCAAGCTCATCACCGCGCTCGCCTACCCCTCGATCCTCGCGCTCGTCGCGTTCGGCGTCGTCACCGCGCTGATGATGTTCGTGGTGCCGCAGGTCGTCGAGCAATTCGACACGGTCGGCCAGCAACTCCCGCTGCTGACGCGGATGGTCATGGCGTTCTCGGCGTTCCTCGTCGGATACTGGTGGGTGATGCTGCTGATCGTCGTCGGCGGCGGGCTAGCCGGGTGGCGGGCGCTCAAGGACCCGACGCTCCGGCTCGCCTTCGACGGCTGGCTGCTCCGTATCCCGCTACTCGGCCGCCTGATCCGAGACCTTCACGCGGCCCGGATGGCGCGCACGCTCGGCACGATGGTCGCGAGTCGCCTGCCGTTGCTTGACGGTCTCAACCTCACCGCCAGCACGATCCACAACCGCCGCCTCCGCCAGGCGTCGGACCAGATCGTCGACGCGATCCGCGGCGGTGGCTCGCTCTCCGCTGCGATGCGCCGCGCCGGTGTCTTCCCCCCGCTGCTGACCTATCTCGCGGCGAGCGGTGAAGCGGCGGGCCGGCTCGACGAGATGCTGGAGCGCGCCGCCGACTATCTCGAACGCGAGTTCGACCGTTTCACCGCCACCGCGCTGTCGTTGCTCGAACCGCTGATCATCGTCGTGATGGGCGGCATCGTCGCGACGATCGTGCTATCCATCCTGCTACCGATCCTCCAGCTCAACACGCTGGCCGGACAATGAGGTTGTTCATGCGTCCCGAAGATAAAAAGAAGCGCCGCGAGGCCGGCTTTACCCTCGTCGAGCTGATGGTCGTGATCGTCATCATCGGCCTGCTCGCCACCATCGTAGCGCTCAACGTGCTGCCCTCGGGCGACACCGCGCGGATCCAGAAGGCCAAGGCCGACATCGCGCAGATCGAGGGCGGGCTAGAACTGTACAAGCTCCAGAACATGACCTTCCCCAACACCACGCAGGGGCTGAACGCGCTCGTTTCGGCGCCCGCGGGCCTATCCGATCCATCGCGGTACCAGCGTGGCGGTTATCTGAAGAAGCTGCCGAACGATCCCTGGGGGCGCCCGTATCTCTACGCCTCGCCCGGCGCGCACGGCGAGGCCGACGTCTGGACCTTCGGGGCGGACGGCAAGGAAGGCGGCGAGGGGATCGATGCCGATATCGGCAGCTGGCAATAAGCGCGAAGCCGGCTTTACGCTGGTCGAACTGATGGTCGTCGTCACGATCATCGGCTTGGCCTCTGCGGTAGCCGTGCTCGTCATGCCGGACCCGCGCGGCCGCGTGCTCGACGAGGCGACGCGTTTCGCCCTGCGCACCCGCGCCGCGCATGACTCGGCGATCGTCGAGGCGCGTCCGGTGAGCGTCTGGATCAGCGGCGGCGGCTACGGCTTCGACCGCCGGCTGGCTGGTGGCTGGACACCCATTGCGGAGAAACCGATGCGCGTGGAACGCTGGAACGACGGTACCAGAGCCAGCATCGGCGATACCACCGGCCGCCTGCGCGTGACGTTCGACCCGACCGGTCTCGTCGATCGCCCAGCGGAGATCCGCCTTGATCGCGGTGGCGTCGCGGCAACCGTCCACATCGACGCCGATGGCAGCGTAAGAGCCGATGCAGGCTGAGCGCGGCTTCACCCTTCGTCGACGTTACGCCGAACACGGCTTCACGTTGATAGAAATCATGGTCGCGCTGGCAGTCTTCAGCCTCGCGGCGATGGCGCTCGTACGTCTGGAAAGTGCGACGATCCGCGGCGCCTCGATCCTCGACGAAACGCTGGTCGCGCAGATGGTCGCGCGCAACGTCGCGATCGACGCGGTCACCAGCGCGCAGCCACCGACCGCAGGCCGCGTCACCGGCGTCGAGACGAACGGCGGCCAGCCCTGGACGTGGACCCGGCAGGTCAGCGCGCTCGGCGGATCGAGCGTGTTGCGGATCGACGTGGCGGTCGCCGACCGGACCGGCACGCAACTCGGCCGCCTGACCTTGGTGCGACCCGCGCCGCGGATGGTGATGTG
The DNA here is from genome assembly GCF_004795835.1 of Sphingomonas sp. PAMC26645. Classification (NCBI taxonomy): domain Bacteria; kingdom Pseudomonadati; phylum Pseudomonadota; class Alphaproteobacteria; order Sphingomonadales; family Sphingomonadaceae; genus Sphingomonas; species Sphingomonas sp. PAMC26645. The sequence goes on along the minus strand of NZ_CP039249.1, from coordinate 3,276,216 downwards.
ACGCCTCCGAAAACCGAGGCAGGCTTCACGCTTATCGAAGTCATGGTGTCGCTCATGATCTTTGGCATGATCGCCGCAGCGGGCGTCGCGATCCTGTCGTTCAGTGTGAAGGCGCAGAGCTCGACCGGCGCGAAGCTCGACGACATCAGCGCGCTTACCCGGACGATGTCGATCCTGTCCGCCGATCTCGCCCAGGCATCGAACCGCGCCACCCGCGACGAGGCCGGCACCAGCGTTCCCGCGTTCATCGGCGAGAGTGGGTCGGGCGTCACGCCGATGCTGCGTTTGGTCCGCGCCGGCTGGAGTAATATCGACGGTGCGGCGCGCTCCAGCATGCAGAAGGTCGCCTACCGCGTCGACGGCGGCGCGCTTCAGCGGATCGCGTATCCGATGGTCGACGGCGCGCAACCGCTGCCGCCTGCCGCGTTGCTCACCAAAGTTCGTCAGGTCGGACTGCGCTATCGCATCGCGGGCGCCTGGAGCGATCGATGGGACGGCGCGAGCGGCAGGCCTTTGCCCGACGCGATGGAACTCACCGTCCAGCGCGATGACGGTACGCAGTTCCGCCAGATGTTTCTCGTCGGCACCAGCTACGTGCCCGCGCCCTCGGACGGAACCGGTCCTGTCATAACGCCACCTGCGGGCACCCCTCCGGGACAGGAGACGCCCGGTGCGCGAACCTGATCTCGGCATTCGACGCGGGCAAGAACGGGGCGCGGCGTTGCTCACCGTGCTGATGCTCGTCGCGATCATCGCGGTGATGGCGGGGGCGGCGCTGGAAAAACTCCGGCTGTCGACCCGCCTCGCGAGCAACGCCGCGACCGGCGAGCAGGCGCGCGCCTATGCGCTCGCGGCGGAGACGATGGCGCTGACTCGGGTCTCCAACCTGCTCGCGCCAAAGCCAAGCCGAGTCACGCTGGCCGGCGGCTGGAGCAACACCCCGTTCGGCCTGCCTGTGCCGGGAGGGTTCGCGACCGCGCGCGTCCGCGACGGGGCGAACTGCTTCAACCTGAACTCTCTCGTCGGCATGACCACCCCCGGCGTGTACGTCGCGCGTGGCGAAGTGCGGCCGCAGTTCGTCCGCCTGATGCGGCTGCTCGACGTACCCGTGCAGGTCGCGGAACAGGTCGCGGCGGGCACGACCGACTGGATCGACAGCGATCAGGACCAGTCACCGATGGGGGCCGAGGACGGCGCGTATCTTGGTCGCGTGCCGTCGTACCGCACTGCCGGCACGCTGATGAGCGACCCTAGCGAACTGCGCGCCATCGCCGGGATGACGCCCGAGATCTACACGAAGATCCGGCCGTGGATTTGCACGCTGCCGTTCGCCAGGCCGTCGCCGATCAACGTCAACACGCTGCTCCCCGAACAGAGCGTGCTGTTGGCGATGATGTATCCGGATACGCTGTCGGTCGGTGCCGCCCAGCAACTGCTGCTGCGGCGACCGGTGCAGGGCTACGCCACGTTCGACGAAATGCAGAAGGGCGCGTCGCTGCTCGGCGCCGCCAATATCGCGCCCGGCGCGGACGCGCAGGTGCTGTCGAAATGGTTCACGCTCGATATCGACGTGACGCTCGGCACCACTCAAATGCAGGAACGTGCGCTGATCGACGCGAACCGGCTTCCCGCGCAGCTCGTATCGCGGCAATGGGGCGAGCCATCATGACGACTTTGCTGTTCCTTCCCGCCGGCGAGACCGGATATCGCTGGATGCGCGTCGCGGACGCGCGCGTGGTCGGGGAGGGGGAGGGTATCCCCGATGCGATCGACGACGAGACGATCGCGGTCGCGCCCGCCGATGCGGTGACGCTGCACTGGGCGGAGCTGCCGTCGCGGTCTGCGGCGCAGGCGACGGCGGCTGCGCGTATCCTGGCGAGCGAGGCAAGCGCGTCGCCGCTCGCCGAACTCCACGTCGCGGTCGGGGACGAAGGCGCGAGCGACCGACCGATCGGAGTCGTCGGTGCCGCGACGATGCGCGACTGGCTGCTGATGCTGGCGGAGGCAGGCGTCGATCCGGTCGCGGTCATTCCTGCGCCGATGCTCCTTCCGCGACCCGAAGAGGGCTACGCGCGGGCGGAGCTTGCGGGCAGCGGTGTCGTGCGCGGCACGTCCAGCGGGTTCGCCGACGAAGCGCGGCTGACGGAGTTGGTGACCGGCGGCACCGCGCCCGCGACGATCGACCGCGATATGCTGGAGGCAGCGATCGTTGCCGCCGTCGCGTCGCCCCCGCTCGACCTACGGCAGGGGCCGTTTGCGCGGCGGCGACGGTTCGCAATCGACTGGGGGCTGATCCGTCGGCTGGCGCTATTGTCGCTGACGATCCTGGCCGTGACCCTCGCGATCTCGCTCGTCCGCATCGCGAAATACAGCTTCGGCGCGGATGCGTTGGAGGCGGAGGCCAATACGGTGGCGGTCACCGGCCTGCCGCGCGGCGAGACGGTGGTCGACGCCAGCCGCCAGCTCGACGAGCGCCTGTCGCGCGTGCGGGGACCCGGGCTGGGTTTCACCAGCACGACCGCGGCGGTCTTCGCAGCGGTGCGTGCGACGCCCGGCACCGAAGTCACCGCGCTCGATTTCCAGGCGAACGGCGACCTGCGCCTGTCGGTGGCCGTCGAACGCGAAGCCTTGGCGACCGACCTCAAACGAGCGCTCGAAGCCGCCGGCTTCTCGGTCCGCGCGGGCGTGTTCCAGGCGGCAGCCGGCCGGGTGACGGGTGAACTCACGATCAGCCCGGAGAGCGGACGATGACCGGACTGAAGACGTGGTTCGAAGGACGTTCGCTACGGGAGCGGCGGCTGCTGCTCGTGATGGCGGGGCTCGCAGTCCTCACGCTGCTGTGGGCGCTGATCATCCGCCCGGTCGGCGACGGCCTGTCCAGTGCGCGCGAGCGTCATGCCGATGCCGTCACCCGGCTCGGCGAGACGCGCGCGCAAGTCGCGACGTTGCGCGATATCCAGCGGACGCGGGCCACGCCGCTGACCGGCACGCTGGCCGATGCGGTGCGCGCCGAGGCGGATCAGGCCGGCTTTGCGCTCGCCTCGCTCGATCAGGACGGCGCGAGCCGGGTGCGCGTCGGCATCCAGTCGGCGCGCCCCGCGGCGCTGGTCGCGTGGCTGGCGCGCCTCGAACGGCTCGGTATCCTCGTCGATTCGGTGGCGATGACCGACAAGGGCGACAAGACCGTCGGCGTCGCGCTCACGTTGAAGGCACGCGCGGCATGAGGCGGATCCGTTTGCGTACCGGCCCCGCCGCGCTGTTCGGCGGGATGCTGCTGATCGCGCTGATCGTGTTCCTGCCGATGCGCGCGGTGCTCGGTTGGGTCGGCGTCGGCGACGAAGGGCTGGTCGCGCGGCGCGTGTCGGGGACGGTCTGGGGCGCGACGCTGACCGAGGCGCGGTTCGGCGATCTAGCACTCGGCGATCTGCACGCGCGGCTTTCACCCCTGCCGCTGCTGGTCGGTCGCGCGACGATCGTCTTCGCCGGTCCCGAATCGGTGTCGGCCAAGCCGTTGCACGGGTCGGCGAGCGTCAGTCGCCACGGCTTCGGCGTCGACCGCATGACCGCCACGGTCGCCACCGGCCGGCTGTTCGCGCCGGTGCCCGTCTCCGCGCTCGACCTTGACGACGTGTCGGTCCGTTTCCGCGATGGCCAGTGCGAAGCCGCCGAGGGCCGCGTCCGCGCGACGCTGGCGGGTGACGTCGGCGGGATCACCTTGCCGCAGTCGGTGAGCGGCACCGCACGGTGCGACGGCACGGCGCTGCTGCTTCCGCTGGCGAGCCAGTCCGGGACCGAGAGCATCGCGCTCCGGATCGAGGGGGCAGGGACCTACCGTGCCGAACTGTCGCTGCGTCCGTCCGATCCGCTGGCAGTGCAGAAGCTCGAGCAGGCGGGCTTCGTGAGCGGCCCGAACGGGTACAAGCTCGCCATCGAGGGACGTTTTTGACGTCTTTTTGGCAAGTCGACGGTTGACGCCGCCCGGCGACCCCCGCTAGGGGGCGATGCCTACGCGGCGGTCGTAGTTCAATTGGTTAGAGCGTCGGCTTGTGATGCCGGATGTTGCGGGTTCAAGTCCCGTCGGTCGCCCCATTTTCTATTATTTTTCCGAGCCTCCCCAACGTGAGCGCTTTGGGCTGGTAAAACCGGCCGGAAAATAATATTTCGCTTCCCGGTAATTTTATTCTCCTCAGGAGCCGGCGATGACAGCGGTTTGGGACCTTCCCGATTTCGACGACCACGAGGGCGTTCATGCCTTCACCGATCCCGAATCGGGCCTGCACGCGGTGATCGCGGTGCACTCGACCAAGCTTGGGCCGGCAGCCGGCGGCGCACGCTTCTGGCATTATGCCGACAATGGCCGTGCGGTGACCGACGCGCTGCGCCTGTCGCGCGGCATGAGCTTCAAGAACGCGATGGCCGGTCTGGAGCTCGGCGGCGGCAAGGGCGTGGTCCTCGCGGCCAAGCCCGGCGACGTCATCACGACGGCGCAGCTCGAGGCGTTCGGCCGCGCGGTCGATTCGCTCGGCGGCCGTTACGTGACGGCTGAGGACGTCGGCATGTCCGAAGACCGCATGAAGGTGATCGCCAGCCAGACGCGCTACGTCTCCGGCCTGCCGGTCGCGAGCGGCGCTGCGGGTGGTGATCCGGGGCCGTACACCGCGCTCGGCATCTATCTCGGCGTGAAGGCAGCCGCACAGCGTGGCCTCGGTGCGACCGACATGAAGGGCGTGCGCGTCGCAATCCAGGGCGTCGGTTCGGTCGGCGGTGGGCTCGCGCGGTTGCTGGCCAAGGACGGCGCGGTGCTGACGCTGGCCGACGTCGACGAGGGCCGTGCGCAGAAGCTGGCCGGCGAACTCGGCGCGACCGCGGTGGCGGCCGAGGCCATCCTGACGACCGACGCGGACATCTTCAGCCCGAACGCGCTGGGCGCGATCCTGACCGAAATGTCGATCGCGGCGCTGAAGGCGAAGGTCGTCGCGGGCGGTGCGAACAACCAGCTGAGCGTCCGTGAAGACGGCGCGCGGCTGCACGCACGCGGCATCCTGTATGCGCCGGATTACGTGATCAACGCAGGAGGGATCATCAACGTCGGCCTGGAGTATCTGGGTCACGGCGACGAGGCCGAGGTGAAGGCCCGGATCGCGCGGATTCCCGAACGTCTGATCGAAGTGTGGAACGAAAGCGACCGTACCGGCCAGCCCGCGTCGGACGTGTCGGACTCGATCGCCAAGCGCCTGATCGGTCGGTAACGGTCCTTCTCCCCTCCGGGGAGAAGGTGGCACAAAGTGCCGGATGAGGGGAGTTGGGGTAAACGACCCTAGCCCCAATCCCCTCACCCTCCCCCCGCAAGCGCGGCGGGCCCCTCCCTCTCCCCGGCGGGGAGAGGGGCTCAAGTCCAAGGTGACAGCCTCGTATTGTTGTCATAATGGCTATCACCAGTGGCCACTCTACACGCCTTCGCAAACCCCGCGCGCTTCCTGAAGATCGCCAAGCCGTTGACGCCAGCGCTGTTCTGGGCCGGCGTCGCGCTGATCGTGCTGGGGTGTTGGGCAGGCCTCACGCAGACCCCACCCGACTATCTCCAGGGCGAGACGGTCCGCATCCTCTACATCCACGTCCCCGCCGCCTGGCTCGGCATGGGCGGTTGGAGCGGGATCGCGATCTCCAGCATCATGTTTCTGGTCTGGCGCCACCCACTCGCCAGCGTCGCGGCGCGTGCGATCGCGCTGCCGGGCGCGGTGTTCGCGGCGCTATGTCTCATGACCGGCTCGATCTGGGGACGGCCGACCTGGGGAACGTGGTGGCAATGGGATGGCCGGCTGACCTCGATGCTGCTGCTGTTCTTCGTCTATCTCGGCTACATGGCGCTTGCGAAGGCCGATGCTGATCGTGGCGGCGACGGGCGCGTGCCGGCGCTCTACGGGATCGCCGGGTCGGTGCTGCTGCCGATCATCCGCTATTCGGTGGTGTGGTGGAACACGCTGCACCAGGGGCCGAGCATCGGGCTGACCAAGTCCACGATCGATGGCTCGATCCTGTGGCCGCTGCCGATCATGCTGGCCGGCTTTACCTTCGTGTTCGCGGGGATAGTCCTGATGCGGATGCGGACGATGCTGGCCGTTGCGAAAGCCGAGGCGCGCATGCGCAGGATGGCGAGATCGTGAAGGTAGCCGCATGAACCCCTGGCCGTTCGTGACTGCCGCGTATGTCGTGACGCTAGGAGGCGGCGCGATCATTGCGTTGCTAAGCTATCTGGCGATGCGTAGGTCCGAGAAATGAAGGCCAAGCATCAACGCCTGACGCTGGCATTGCTTGCGCTTGGTGCCGTCGTTGTCGCGGGGCTGCTCGCGCTGTCCGCATTGAAGGATCAGGCCGCATTCTTCTATGCGCCCTCCGACGTGCGTCGCGATGGCCTCCCGCTAGGCCGTGCGGTTCGGCTCGGCGGGATGGTGGAGGGCGGCTCGTTAAAGCGCGCCGCGGACGGCGTGACCGTGCAGTTCGTCGTCACCGATGGACAGGCGACCACGCCGGTAGTCTTCGCGGGCATCGTCCCTAACCTGTTCCGCGAGAAATCAGGCGTCGTCGCCGAAGGCCAGTTCCAGCCCAACGGCAGTTTCGTCGCGTCGAACCTGCTCGCCAAGCATGACGAGAAATACATGCCGCCGCAGATGGCCGGCAAGATGCACGAAACCAAGACGCTCGAACCGGACGCCCAGCAGTGATCGCCGAAGCAGGCCTCGCCGCGCTCTGGTTCGCGGGCGCGCTCGCGGCGTTGCAGCTAATGATGGCAGCGATCGGCATTGCACGCGGTCGTGAAGACGTCGCAGCGGCGGTCCGGCCGGTGGCGATCGTCCAGGGGTTACTCGCACTGCTGGCGATGGCGCTGCTGATCGAGCTATTCCGCGACTCCGACATGTCCGTCAAACTGGTCGTCGAGAACAGTCATTCCGCCAAGCCGTGGCTTTACAAGTTCGCTGGCGCATGGGGAAACCATGAAGGCTCGATGCTGCTCTGGGTAACGATCCTCGGGCTGGCCGGCGGGGCGGTGGCGATCTTCGAACGCTCGCTACCCGAACGTACGCTCACCGCGACGCTCGGCGCACAGGCGACGATCGCGCTTGGTTTCTATGCGTTCCTGCTCTTCTCCTCGAACCCATTCGCGCGACTGAACCCCGCTGCCGCCGACGGCCTCGGGCTCAACCCGCTGTTGCAGGACCCCGGCTTGGCGTTCCACCCGCCGACGCTCTACACCGGTTATGTCGGCCTCTCGGTCGCGTTCTCGTTCGCGGTCGGTGCCCTCGTCACGCGCGACGTCGGCCCGGCGTTTGCCAAGGCCATGCGACCCTGGGTGCTGATCGCCTGGATATTCCTCACCCTCGGCATCACGGCGGGGTCGTATTGGGCGTATTACGAGCTCGGCTGGGGCGGCTGGTGGTTCTGGGACCCGGTCGAGAACGCCTCGCTGATGCCGTGGCTCGCCGCCACCGCGCTGCTCCATTCGGTGACCGTTCTCGCAACCCGCGACGGCCTGCGCGCCTGGACGATCATGTTGGCGGTCGTCGCGTTCTCGATGTCGATGATCGGCACCTTTTTGGTGCGCTCAGGCATCCTGACCAGCGTGCACGCGTTCGCAGTCGATCCGGAGCGCGGCGCGTTCATCCTGGCGTTGCTGGCGATCTACATCGGCGGGGCGCTGGCGCTGTTCGCCGCGCGGATCGGCACCGTCCGTGCGGGCACGACCTTCGATCCGGTCAGTCGCGAGGGCGGGCTGGTCGCGAACAATTTGCTGTTGTCGGTGATCCTCGGCATCGTCCTGATCGGCACGCTCTATCCGATCGTCGCGGCGAGCTTTGGCGTGCAGTTGTCGGTCGGGCCGCCGTTCTTTAACAAGGCGGCGGGGCCAATCGCGTTGCTTCTCGTCGCGGTAATGGCAGTCGGGCCGCTGCTGCGCTGGCGCCGCGACGATGCGAAGGCGGTACTGCGCCGCGTGATGCTGCCGATCGGCGCGACGCTGGCGGCGGCGATCGCACTTCTGTTCGTCTGGCCGGGCGTGCTCCCTTGGGCCGGGCTTTCGCTTGCCGCCGGGCTCGCCGTCGCCAGCGTCGCGCCTCTGTGGAAGCGCAACCTGAAGCGCACGCCGCTGTTCACCTACGGCATGGTCATCGCGCATTTCGGCATTGCGGTCAGCCTAGCCGGGATGGCGTCGGACAGCGCGTTCACCAAGGAGACATTGGTCGCGGTGCGCGCAGGCGAGCCGGCGCGGGTCGGGCCATACACCGTGACGCTCGACGGGATCTCGCCGGTGATCGGCGAGAACTGGTCGGCCTTGGAAGCCCGCCTGACCGCGACGCGCGGTGGCAGCGAGAGCATCCTCCGCCCGCAACTCCGCTTCTTCGCCAACCCGCCGACGAGCACGAACGAGTCCGCCATACTGACGGTGCTCGACGGCCAGCTCTATACCGTGCTCGGCCAGCCGGACGGGCAGGGGCGCTGGCAGCTCCGCCTCTGGTGGAAGCCGTTCGTGACGCTGATCTGGTTCGGCGGCGTGCTGATCGCGCTCGGCGGCATGCTGTCGCTGATCGGTCGGTTGCTCCGCGAGCGACGGGCCGCGATACGGGCCGAATGGGCATGAAGCGGTTCGCACTCTGGGCGCCGCTGGCGATCTTCGCGCTGCTGTTCGCGGTGGTGGCGAGCGGGCTGTTCCGGCCGGCGGAGAAGGTGGTGCGATCGGCGATGGTCGGCAAACCGCTCCCCGATTTCGCGCTGCCGGCGATGGTCCCAGGCAAACCGGGTCTGACCAGCGCGTCGTTCCGGCAGGGCAAGCCGCGGTTGCTCAACGTCTTCGCAAGCTGGTGCATTCCGTGCATCGCCGAAGCGCCGCAACTGATGCGCCTGAAAGCGATGGGCGTGCCGATCGACGCGATCGCGATCCGCGACACCGCGCCGGCGATTGCCGGGTTCCTGCGGCGTAACGGCGATCCGTACGAGCGGATCGGCAGCGATCGGGCCAGCCAAGTGCAGTTGGCGCTGGGCTCGTCGGGCGTGCCCGAGACGTTCGTGATCGACGGCCGCGGGATCGTCGTGAAGCAGATCATCGGCGATATCCGGCCTGAGAATGTCGCCGAGATCGTGCTAGCCGTGAAGGACGCGCGGTGAGGGTGGCCAACCAAGTTCCCCTCCCGCTCGCGGGAGGGGTTAGGGGAGGGGCTTCTCTTTCCTCACCAACCGCACGTTCGCGTCATGCCCTCCCCCGACCCCTCCCGCGAGCGGGAGGGGAGGTCGTTGCGGCGCTGTTGCTCTGCATTTCGCCGGCATTCGCCCAGCCGGTCACACCGCCAGCGCACTACGCGAACGTGCAACTCGCAGACCCCGCCAAGGAAGCCTCCGCCCGAGCGCTCATGGAAACGCTGCGCTGCCTCGTTTGCCAGGGCCAGTCGATCGCCGACAGCGATGCCGACATGGCGGCCGACATGCGCGCGCTCGTCCGCGACCGGATCGAGCGCGGCGAGAAGCCTGCCTCGATCCGCGACTGGCTGATCGCGCGCTACGGCGACTACGTGACGTACGATCCGCCGCTATCGGGGCTCACGTGGCCATTGTGGCTAGCGCCGATCTTGCTGCTTGGCATCGGCGGCTGGATCTCGCGGTCGAGCTTTCGGCGGAGGACACGCTGATGGGTTACGTCTGGCTGGCCGCGATCGGAGCCGGTGCGTTTGCGCTGCTCGCGGTGCTGAAGGTGAACCGCGTCCTTTGGTCGATGGTCGCGGCGGCGCTGATGCTCGGCGCGGCGGGGTATGCGTGGCAGGGGCAGCCAGGACTTGCCGGCCATGAAGCGTCGCCCGGGCTTGCAGCGACGCCGGACGACAGCGCGATGCTCGAACTGCGCGACCAGATGCTCGAGCGGTATACGGGCGCGGCGGCGTACCTAGTTGCGGCGGACGCGATGACGCGGATCGGCGACCGTCGCGCGGCTGTGCAGGTATTGCTCGGAGGGCTCAGGATAGCTCCAAAGAGCGTGGTGATGTGGACGGGGCTCGCCAACGCGCTGGCGGCGCACGATGCGAATCAGGTTTCGCCTCCCGCGCTGTTCGCGTTCCAGCAGGCGATGCGACTGGCGCCCAAACATCCGGCGCCGCCGTTTTTTCTCGGGCTAGCATATGTGCGGGCCGGGGAGTTCGCGACGGCTCGACCGTATTGGGCTAAAGCGCTGGCGTTGACGCCGGCTAATATTTCATACCGAGGCGAGGTCGCTACGCGTCTGGCTTTGCTGGATCGGTTCCTAGCCATGCAGGACGTGCCGAACTCAAGCCAAAAATAGTCCCGTCATCCTGGGCTCGACCCAGGATCCAGAGCCATGAACGCAAAGCTATTTGGCTCTGGATCCTGACTTTCGTCAGGATGACGAGAAAAGGGTGACTGTAAGGAAGCGCTTACTGCCCGCGACCGGTCTTCGACTGCAACTCGTCGATCTTCTTCGACGCATCCGCCTTGGTCAGCGTTTCGTCGAATTCCTCATGCGCTTCCTCGGACAGCGTCTTGAGGTAGCTCGCCTGCGCACCGGTCATCTTCTCGTCGCCGGTGGTCCAGTCGTCTGGGTCCTTCTCGGCGTTCGAGAATGGTTCGGACTTGGGGTTCGGGGTGTCGGACATTGGAAATTCCTTTCCCCTGTCCAACACCCGTGTTCCGTATCCGTTCCCGAGTCAGCCCGCCCATGCTTCGTAAGGTAAACCTAAATCATCGGCGACCGCCTTGTACGCGATCTTGCCCTTGTAGACGTTCAGCCCGTTGGCGAGGTGCGGGTCGGCCTTCATCGCCGCCTCGGCACCCAGGTTGGCGAGCTTCAGCGCGAACGGCAGCGTCGCATTGTTCAGCGCGAACGCCGACGTGCGCGCCACGGCGCCCGGCATGTTGGCGACGCAGTAATGGATCACGCCGTCGACCTCGAACACCGGATCCTCGTGCGTCGTCGCGTGCGACGTCTCGAAGCACCCGCCCTGGTCGATCGCGATGTCGACCAGCACCGAGCCGCGCTTCATCGTCTTCAGCATTTCGCGCGTGACCAGCTTGGGTGCAGCAGCCCCAGGCACCAGCACCGCGCCAATGACCAGATGCGCGTTCTTCACCGCAGCCACGATCGCCGCCTTAGACGCATACGCCGTCTTGATCTGGCTGGAGAAGAACATGTCGAGTTCGGCCAAGCGATCGTTCGAGATATCGTAGATCGTCACGTCGGCGCGCATGCCGACCGCCATCTGCGCCGCGTTGACGCCCGAGACGCCACCGCCGAGGATCGCAACCTTGGCGGGCGCGACACCGGGAACGCCGCCGAGCAGCACGCCACGTCCGCCCTGCTCCTTCTCGAGATAATGCGCGCCGACCTGTACCGACATGCGGCCCGCAACTTCCGACATGGGCTTGAGCAACGGCAGCCCGCGGCGGTTGTCGGTGACGGTCTCGTACGCGATGCAGGTCGCGCCGGACTTCATCAGCCCCTCGGCCTGCGGCTTGTCCGCGGCGAGGTGGAGATAGGTGAACAGCAGATGGCGCGGCTCGAGCATCGCGATCTCGCTCGGCTGCGGTTCCTTGACCTTCACGATCATGTCGGCCCCGGCGAACACCGCGGCGGCGGTCGGCAGGATCGTCGCACCCGCGTCGACATAGTCCTGGTCCTCGAAATCGATGCCCGATCCGGCCTGCGTCTCGACGACGACCTCGTGGCCCGCGGCGACCAGTTCGGCGACCGATGGCGGGGTCAGCCCGACGCGATATTCGTGGTTCTTGATTTCCTTGGGGACACCGACGCGCATTGATTCCACTCCATTATCGTTTGCGCCATACTAGCGCGTCTTGGACGGGAAGGGTTCGCAAACTGGTCGCGGTACGATACCGCATCTGCAAGATGATTGCACCCATCGCCGCCGAAACGGGATAATCTTGAGCATCACGATCGAACGCAGGATTCTGGACCTGCTCGCCGCCAATTCCGACCTCACCAGCGCCGAGCTCGGCGACGCGGTCGGACTGTCGGCGAGCGCCGCGCATCGCCGGGTCGCGCAGCTTCGGGAGAGCGGCGCGATCGTCGGTTACCGTGCGGTGCTGTCGCAGGCAGCGCGCGGTGATCCGAGCATCGTACTCGTCAACGTCACGCTGCGGGATCAGCGCAAGGAGACGATGGCGGCGTTCGAGGCGGAGATCGTCGAGTGTCCGCAGGTCGTCCAGTGCTTCCTGATGAGCGGGGAGGCGGACTATATGCTCCACGTCGAGATCCGTCACGGCGAGACGTTCGAACGCATCCACCGCGAGACTCTGTCGCAATTGCCGGGGGTAACCCGGCTCGCCTCGCACTTCGTCATCCGCGAGGTGATAAGGCGCTGAACGCCGGCGACTCTTCTCCCCTCCCTGGAAGGGAGGGGCGGGGGTGGGTCGGCTTCCGCATTACCGAACGTCGGCGGCACAAGCAGGCCGACCCACCCCCAACCCCTCCCTTCCAGGGAGGGGAGCAAGTGTAGGCAACGCTTCGATACTAGTCCGATCAGCCCCAGTTAATCCACGTTGCCCGCCTCGCCGTTGCCGCCTTCCGGCCCTCATGCTAAATGCGCGCGCTTGGGGCACAGGGTGAAATCGGAAATTCGATGAAGATTGCTGCACTTCCGGGTCGATTCACCGTCCAGTGAGCGTCGACCAGACCGCCGCGGCCTCGACCGTGCCACCCGCCAATCTTGATCTCGAGCCGGGGCATCACAACTCCGACGGCATGCTGAAGCTCGCCTTCGGTGCTATCGGCATCGTCTTCGGCGATATCGGCACCAGCCCGCTCTACGCCTTCCGCGAGACCTTCGCCGGCCACCACAAGCTCGCGCTCGACGCGGCGCACATCATGGGCGTCATCAGCCTGATGTTCTGGTCGATGATGATCGTCGTGACGGTCAAGTACGTCATCATCATCATGCGCGCCGACAACAAGGGCGAAGGCGGCAGCCTCGCGCTGCTCGCACTCGTCTCGGGCAAGACCAAGACCAAGCGCTGGAGCAAGGGCATCATCCTGCTCGGCGTGTTCGCGACGGCGCTGTTCTACGGTGACAGCATGATTACGCCCGCGGTGTCGGTGCTGTCCGCGGTCGAGGGCCTTGCGGTCGCCGCGCCCGCCTTTGCCGGACTGGTGCTGCCGATCGTGATCGTCATCCTGATTGGGCTGTTCTGGGTGCAGAAGAGCGGCACCGCGCGCATCGGCCTCGTGTTCGGGCCGATCATGCTGGTGTATTTCAGCGTCATCGCGGTGCTCGGAATCCTCAGCATCGTCCAGACCCCCGAGGTGCTCTGGGCGTTGTCGCCGCATTATGCGGTCGAGTTCTTCATCATCGATCCCGAGCGGGCGTTCCTCGCACTCGGCTCGGTCGTCCTCGCTGTCACCGGCGCGGAAGCGCTGTATGCGGACATGGGGCATTTCGGCCGGAAGCCGATTGGCCTGTCGTGGCTGTTCTTCGTACTCCCCGCGCTGATCCTCAATTACATGGGGCAGGGCGCGCTGCTGTTCCGCGATGGTCGCGAGGCGCTGGTCAGCCCGTTCTACAATCTCGCCCCCGAAAGCCTCCAGCTTCCGCTCGTCATCCTCGCGACGATGGCCGCGGTGATCGCCTCGCAGGCGGTAATATCGGGCGCGTTCTCGGTAACGCAGCAGGCGATCCAGCTCGGCTTCATCCCGCGCCTCCGGATCGAGCACACCAGCGCCTCGACCGCCGGCCAGATCTACATCCCGCTCGTCAACGGCGCGCTGATGGTGATGGTGATCCTGCTCGTGCTGTTCTTCCGCACCTCGTCGAACCTGACGAGCGCGTACGGGATTGCGGTGACCGGGGCGATGTTCATCGACACGTGCCTGCTCGGCGTCGTCCTATTCCGCCTCTGGAACTGGCCGAAGATCGCGGCGATCCCGCTGCTGGCGATCTTCTTTACCGTCGACGGCGCCTATTTCGCGGCCAATCTGACCAAGGTGCCGGCCGGCGGCTGGTTCCCGCTGCTGGTCGGGTTCATCATCTTCACCTTCCTGACGACGTGGTCGAAGGGGCGGCAGTTGATGATCGACCGGATGCACGAGGCTGCGATGCCGATAAAGGTCTTCATCGGCTCGGCGGCGAGTTCGGCATCGCGCGTGCCGGGCACAGCGGTATTCATGACCTCGACCGCGGACGGCGTGCCGCACGCGCTGCTCCACAACCTCAAGCACAACAAGGTGCTGCACGAGCGCGTCATCCTGCTCACCGTCAAGATCGTCGGCCAGCCCTATTGGCCTGCGCATGACCGTGCGGTGCGCGAGGAACTCGGCGACGGTTTCCACCGCCTCGTGCTGCGCTACGGCTTCATGGAGGACGCCGACGTCCCCGCGGCGCTGCGCCAGGTCCATAATTGCGGTGCGGACTTCAAGATGATGGACACCAGCTTCTTCCTATCCCGCCAGACGCTGCTCGCGTCGGACAAGCCCGGCATGATGATCTGGCGCGAAAAGCTGTTCGCGTGGATGCTGCGCAATGCAGAAAGCGCGATGGAGTTCTTTCGCCTGCCGACGAACCGCGTCGTTGAATTGGGCAGTCAGGTCGAGATTTGATGATTTACACCATACGGTCCGCCAAAGCCGTACCGCCCCGGCGGAGGCCGGGGTCCAGTCGGAAAGGTTGCAGTAACGAAACGCAACGTCCGTCATCGACATTTCCCAACTGGACCCCGGCCTTCGCCGGGGCGGTGTCTTTCTGATGACCGGCCCAACCGAAGTAGCCCCGATCATCGTCACCGCCCTGTTCGGCCGCAAGGACACCGCGTTCTTCGACTCCATGCGCCGCGAGCATTTCCCGCCCGAGCGCAACCAGCTCGACGCGCACCTGACGCTGTTCCACCACCTGCCGCCCTCGGGCCTCGACGAGCTCAAGCACCGCCTCAACCAGGAAGCGCGCGGCATCCGTGCTCCACAGGCCCGTGTGGGCGGCCTGATGTCGCTAGGGCGGGGTGTCGCCTACCGGATCGAGTCTCCCGAGCTGGTCGGCATCCGTGAGCGCCTCGCCGACGCGTTCACCGGAATGCTCACCCCTCAGGACGCCGGCGGCTGGCGTCCGCACGTCACGATCCAGAACAAGGTCAGCCCGCAAGTCGCCAAGCTCCTGCTCGGCAATCTGCAGCGCGATTTCACCCCGAAGGACGTCGAAATCGCCGGTCTGGGCGCATGGTGGTACCGCGGCGGACCATGGGAAGCGATTTCCCGGCACATGTTCGCTTGACCGCCTCGAAACCGCTTCCTATAGGCCGCGCCTCGCAGGGAAGAATGCTTCCCTGACGGACGGTACGGCGAAGTAGCTCAGTTGGTTAGAGCACGGGAATCATAATCCTGGGGTCGGGGGTTCAAGTCCCTCCTTCGCTACCATTTCGGACCGGGCGCACGGCGCCGCCGGCGAATCCCCGCAGACCGACGCAAGCGATCACCAACTGCGGGAAACTCGTCTTCGCAATCGCAAAATCCGCTTCTATTGCCTTGGGTTAATGGTCAGCCAGTGTGCCGCATCTCGGGCGCACGCGTCGGCCCGGCCGTTCGGGAGATACGAGTATGCGCGACAAACGCCCTGATGGGATCGCCGATTACACGGGTCCGGCCGGTGGCTGGGGCGCGCTGAAGGCGGTCGCCGTCTCGCTGAAGGCGCAGCAGATCGTCGTCCGCGGCGGTCAGACGCTGCTCAAGTCGAACCAGCCCGATGGCTTCGATTGCCCGAGCTGCGCATGGCCCGATCCAAAACATACCTCCTCGTTCGAATTTTGCGAGAACGGCGCAAAGGCCGTCGCGTGGGAATCCACCGCCAAGACGATCGGCGCCGACTTCTTCGCCGCGCACAGCGTGTCCGACATCTGGAAGCAGAGCGATCACTGGATCGAGGACCAGGGCCGCGTCACTGAGCCGCTCCGCTACAATGCCGCCACCGATCACTATGAGGTCGTGAGCTGGGCGGATGCGATGCGCGAGATCGGCGCCGGTCTCGCCGCCGTCCCGGATCCGAACCAGGCCGAGTTCTACACCTCGGGCCGCTGCTCGAACGAGGCGGCGTTCCTGTTCCAGCTCTTCGTGCGGCTCTACGGCACCAACAACTTCCCCGACTGTTCCAACATGTGCCACGAGGCGACCTCGGTTGGGCTGCCGAAGTCGATCGGTATCGGCAAGGGCACCGTCAGCCTAGAGGATTTCGACCATGCCGACCTGATCCTGTCGATCGGCCACAACCCCGGCACCAACCATCCGCGGATGATGGCGACGCTGCGCGAAGTGTCGAAGCGCGGCGGCAAGATCATCGTCTTCAACCCGCTCAAGGAACGCTCGCTCGAACGCTTCGAATCGCCGCAGTCGGTGGTCGAGATGGCGACGATGTCGGCGACCCCGATCGCGAGCAGTTATTACCAGGTGAAGGTCGGCGGCGACGCGGCTGCGCTGAAGGGCATCGCCAAGGCACTGGTCGCGCTCGACGAGGCGGCAAAGGTCTCCGGCGGCGAGCCCGCGCTAGATCACGCGTTCATCGCCGAGCATACCGCGGGGCTCGACGACTATATCGCCGATCTCGCCACGACGGAGTGGGCGGATATCGAGCGCTCCAGCGGCCTTTCGCGCACCGATCTAGAAGAAGTCGCGCTCGCCTATTCGAAGTCGAAGTCGACGATCTGCTGCTACGGCATGGGCGTCACGCAGCATCGCACCGGCACGACCAACGTCCAGCAGATCGCGAACCTGCTCCTGCTCCGCGGCAATATGGGCCGGCCAGGCGCGGGCATCTGCCCGCTGCGGGGCCACAGCAACGTCCAGGGCGACCGCACCGTCGGCATCACCGAGCGACCGATGCCCTTGCTGCTCGACAACATGCGCGACGTGTTTGGGTTCGAACCGCCACGCGAGCACGGCCATTCGGTGGTCGAGAGCATTGCGGCGATGCGCGACGGCCATGCCAAGGCGATCGTCTGCCTCGGCGGCAACCTCGCGATCGCCTCGTCCGATCCGCAGGCGTGTGCGGAAGGCTTCCGCAACCTCGATCTCGCGGTCCACATCACCACCAAGCTCAACCGCACGCAGTTGTTGATGGCGAAGGCGACGTATGTGTTGCCGTGCCTGGGGCGGACCGAACTCGACATGCAGGCCACCGGCCAGCAATCGGTCACGGTCGAGGATTCGATGTCGATGGTCCACGCCTCGCGCGGCTTCCTGATGCCACCGGGCGACAACGTGAAGTCGGAGATCTGGATCGTCGGCGAGATCGCCAAGGCGACCTTTGCCGCGAAGGGCCGCGCGCCGATCGAGATCGACTGGGATGCGTATGTCGGCGACTACAGCCTGATCCGCGACAAGATCGAGGCAGTGTTCCCGGCGTTCGCCGACTACAATGCGCGCATCCGCAAGCCGGGTGGCTTCCACCTGCCGAACTCCGCGGCGATGCGCGAGTGGAAGACGGATAGCGGCAAGGCCAACTTCCTCGTCACCAAGGGTGTCGAGGAGGACGAGAGCGCGGGCGATCCGACTGTGCTGCGGCTCACCACGCTGCGCGCGCACGATCAGTACAACACCACCGTCTACAGCCTCGACGATCGCTATCGTGGCGTATTCGGGCGCCGCGACATCCTGTTCATGAACGAGCGCGACATGGCACGGCTGGGGCACAAGGAAGGCGACGTCGTCGATATCGCTACCGCGCTTCAGTTCGCCCGGCCCGATCGTGTCGTGCAGAAGCTGATGCTGGTCCGCTACGCGCTGCCCGATGGCTGCGTCGCCTCCTACTACCCCGAGACGCAGCCACTGATCGCGCTCGAGGATCACGATCCGCAGAGCTTCACCCCGTCCTACAAATCCATCCCGGTGACCGTCCGTCCCGCCGCTGCCGACATGGGTTCGGATCGCGGCGTGGTGCGCGCGGGGATCGTCGGGCACGAGAGTAAAGTACACGCATGAGCACCGGCTATTCGTCGACGATCGACACCTACGCGACCCTCGCGGCGACCAAGGCGGAGGCGCTGCGGCGCTCTCCCGCGGGGTTCTTCGCTGGCGCGATCCTAGCGGGCACGTATATCGGCATCGCGATGATCCTCGCGCTCAGCACGGGCTCGGGGCTCGAACCCGGGGTGCGACCGTTGGTGATGGGCGCGACCTTCGGGCTCGGGCTGATCCTCACCGTGTTCGCCGGCGCTGAGTTGTTCACCGGCTACGTGATGTATCTCGGCTTCGGCCTCGCACGCCGGACGATCACGATCGGAGACGCACTCAAGCTCGCCGTCGTCGTGTGGATCGGCAACCTCGTCGGCGGCGTGGTACTGTCGCTGGTGTTCGCGGCAGGTGGGGGCGGTGCGATCTTCGCCAACGCCGATACGATGTTCCACGCGTACGTCCTGCACAAGGTGTCGGTCGACGCGACCGCGCTGATGGCCCGCGCGATCCTGTGCAACTGGCTCGTCTGCCTCGCGATCTGGACTGCGGCGCGGATGACCGGCGACACCGCCAAGTGCATCGCGATGGCCTGGATCCTGCTCGCGTTCGTCGCCGCCGGGTTCGAGCATTCGGTCGCCAACATGACCGCGCTGACGCTCGGCCTGCTGGTGCCCAACTCGTCGATCGACCTCGCGGGCATGATCCGCAATCTTGCGATCGTCACCGTCGGCAACACGATCGGTGCCTTGGTCTTCGTGGTCGGCGGCTATCTGGTCGCGTCGAAGACGGACGCGGTGCAAGCCGCTAAGTAATCCCGGTTTCGCGTGGCAGCGGCGAGCCTGCTGCTACGCGAACACCTCCCACGGATCGTTGACCACCAGGATCGCGTCGCTGCGGGCGAGCGCGAGCAGCGTCAGGCCGTGCTCGCGTGCATGATCAATCGCCAGGCTGGTCGGTGCGGAGATTCCCACCAGCATCGGCGCCCCGGCGATCAGCGCCTTGTCGACCATCTCGAAACTGATCCGCGAGGTAACGAGGATGAAGCCGTCGATAGGCTGCCCGCTGATCGCGATGCCGCCGACGAGCTTGTCCAGCGCATTGTGACGGCCGACGTCTTCATACGCCGCAACCATCCGCCCCTCACGGTCGCAGGCCGCCGCGGCGTGGATCGCGCCCGTAGCGGCGTTCAAGGGCTGGTGGGCCCGCAGGCCACCTAGCGCGGCGAACAGCGCGTCTACAGGCGTATCGGGCTTCGGTGGTGTCCTTGGGACAGGTTTACGGAGCTGTTCGAGCCCGGAGATCCCGCACAGTCCGCAACTCGTGTCGCTAGTCCTGTGGCGAACGCGGTCGTGGATACGGCCCTTGCACCGATCCGACAGTCCGACCCGAACGATCCAACCCGCCTCAGCCTCGAAGATATCGATGTCTCGAACATCATCGACAATGTCCGCGAGCCGCTCGGTCAGCAGGAAGCCGGTCGTGAACTCGGCTAGGTCGGCGGGCGTCATCATCATCACCGCATAGCCCAGCCCGTCGATCTCGATCGCGACCGGGACTTCGATCGCGATGGCGCGCTCGCCCGCGGTAATCGAGTCAGCCCGCAGGATTTTGATCGCTTGGTTGCGCGACGTGGTCATAAGGTATCGAGGTCCTGCGGCGTGTTGACGTTCGGGATAGGCGCACCCGCCGGGATCGGGATAGCCCCGATCGCCTCCGCCCAACCGCGCACCGATCGCCGTGGCACGGTCTCGATGTGGGTCAGCAAATTGCCGAGCAAACCCGTCTCCCAATGCCCGAGCACCGGGGCGTCGGGGCAATAGGCGGAGGCACGTCGGGACAGCGCCGTAAGCAACCCGTCCGGCAACCACGGCATGTCGCACGCGATCGTCAACACCGACGTGAAGCCGTGTAAGGCCGCATACCCAAGCGAGCCGGCGATGCCACCCAATGGCCCGATATCTGCCCTCGGCAGGTCAGGGATTGCCCCATCGCGTCCCGCGATCACCGCGCTCTCGACATGAGACAACAGGAGTGCCCGCGCATGTTCAGCCAACGCACGCCCGTCCAAAACCGCCATCGCCTTGTCGGACCCGAAGCGGGACGACCGTCCGCCCGCCAGTACGACGCCGAGAATACGCTGCTCGGTCAGCGCGTCTTCTCGATCCGCACCGGCACGGATTTCGCTGCCGGAACATGGCTTTCGCGGGCATGGTGAGCAACCGGTATGAGCAGATTGCACTCGGGGTAATACGCACCGAGGCAGCCCTCGGGGATCGCATATTCGACCACGCGGAGCTTGTTCAGGCGGCGGTCCGAATTGCCACCGGCATCGCCGACCAGATCGACGTCGTCGCCATCGGTGATCCCCATCCGGATCATGTCGCTGCGATTCATGAACACGATGTCGCGCGTACCCTTCACACCGCGGAAACGGTCATGATAGCCGTAGACGGTCGTGTTGAACTGGTCGTTCGATCGCAGCGTCATTAGCCGGAACCGGCCCTCCGCTTCCTCGAACCCAGTGACGTTCAGCGCCTGCGGCACGTTGATCTCCGCCTTGCCGCTCTTCGTCTTCCACTCACGGTGCGCCGCCGGAACGCCCTTCCAGAAGCCGCCGGGCGTGAACATCTGGTCGTTGAAGTTCTTGAACAGGTCCGGATACGTCACCTCGATCGCATCGCGAACGCGCGCATAATCGCGCACCCACGCATCCCAATCGAGCTTCGGATTGGGCGCAAGCGTCGCCTTGGCGATCCCCGCGACGATCGCCGGCTCGGACAGCAACGTCTCGGAGGCCGGCGTCGCCTTGCCCTTCGACCCATAGATCTGGCTGAACGAATCCTCGATCGACACGCTCTGCGGCCCGGTGCCCTGCATGTCGGTCTCGATCCGGCCGAGGCAGGGGAGCAAATACGATGTCTCGCCCGGCAAAAGGTGCGAACGATTAAGCTTCGTCGCGATATGCACCGTCAGATCGAGCGCGCGCCACTTCGGCTCCATCCGCGCATGATCCGGGATTGCCCGCACGAAATTGCCGCCAAGCCCGACGAACGCCTGCGCGCTGCCGTCGAGCACCGCCTCGCACGCCTCGACCGTATCCCAACCCTTCTCGCGCGGGGGCTCGAAGCCATATTGCTCGGCAAGCTTGTCGAGCGGCGCGAGTTCGGGCTTCTCGGTGATCCCGACGGTCCGCTGGCCCTGCACGTTCGAATGACCACGGACCGGCCCCATACCCGCGCCGGGCTTGCCGATGTTGCCGCGGAGCAGCATCAGATTGACGACCATGTGGACATTGTCGATCCCGCCGACATGCTGCGTCAGCCCCATGCCGTACACCGCGATGACCGCCTTCGACTTGGCATAAACCTTCGCCGCCGCCTCGATCTCGGTGCGGGGCAGGCCGCTCTCATGCTCGATCGTCGCCCACTCGGTCGCGCGCGCGACCTCGGCGAACGCCTCGAACCCGGTAGTGTGCTCGGCGAGAAACGCGTGGTCGAGCACCGGCAGGCCATTGATCCGCTTGGCGTTGTCGTCGGCCTCGATCAAATATTTGCACATCCCCATGATCGCGCCGACGTCGCCGCCGGTCTTCAGCTGGTGATATTGCGAGGCGATCGGCGTCGACTTGCCCGTCACCATCTCGATCGGGTTCTGCGGGTCCTGGAATTTCTCCAGCCCGCGCTCCTTGAGCGGATTGAACACGACGATCTCGACGCCGCGCTTCGCGCAATCGCGCAGCGGATGCAGGAAACGCGGGCTGTTCACCCCGGGGTTCTGTCCGAAGTAAAAGATCGCGTCGCACTTCTCATAGTCCGACAGGTGGATCGTGCCGACCGCCGACCCGATCGCCGACTTCAGACCGACCGAGGTCGTCTCGTGGCACATGTTCGAACTGTCGGGCAGGTTCTGACTGCCGTACATCCGCGCGAGCAGGCTATACATGTACGACGTCTCGAGGCTGGCGCGACCCGACGCGTAGAAGATGACCTTGGTCGGATCATAGGTCTTCAGCTTGGCGCCAATGCCCGCGAACGCCTCGTCCCAGCTGCACGCGGCATATTTGTCGGTCGCGGCATCATACTTCAACGGGTGCGTGAGCCGCCCGGCCTGTTCGAGATCGTAGTCCTTCCAGCCGATCAGCTCGCTGACCGTATGCTGCTCGAAGAACGCCGGCGTCACGCGGAACGAGGTCAGCTCCCACGCCGTCGCCTTCGCGCCATTCTCGCAGAACTCTGCGACGTGCGGATGCGCGGGCTTGCCCCACGCGCAACTGACGCACGCAAAGCCATCCGGCTTGTTCTGCCGGGCCAGTTCGCGGATCACTTCCGGGCCGACCTTCTCGCGCGCGGAGATTTCAACAAGCGACTTCATCGAGCCCCAGCCGCCTGCTGGTGCCGTGTAATCCTCGATCTCTACGGTCCGGTCGTCGCTCATGCTCATCTCCGCTTTTATCGTCCAACGCAGTGGCAAAGCTTTCGATGCAGGCGGCACAGATTTAGCGGCGGTTCAAATCCGGCCGCGCATCCCCTAGATGCAGTCTCGAATCTCCAAGGAACTCCGATGACGACGCACACGACCCGCATGCTTATCCTCGGCTCGGGCCCCGCCGGGCTCTCCGCCGCGATCTATGGCGCGCGTGCCGGGATGGCGCCGATCGTCGTGCAGGGCATTCAGCCCGGCGGCCAGCTGACCACGACCACCGATGTCGAGAATTATCCCGGCTTCAAGGACGTGATTCAGGGCCCGTGGCTGATGGAGCAGATGACGGCACAGGCCGAGCATGTCGGCACGCGCATGATGTGGGACACCGTCACGCAGGTCGACCTGACCAGCCGCCCGTTCCGCCTGATCGGCGACAGCGGCGACGTGTATGAGGGCGATACGCTGGTGATCGCGACCGGCGCGCAGGCGAAGTGGCTCGGGATCGACAGCGAGGAGCCGATGAAGGGCAAGGGCGTCAGCGCCTGCGCGACCTGCGACGGGTTCTTCTACCGCGGCAAGAAGGTTGCCGTGATCGGCGGCGGCAACACCGCGGTCGAGGAGGCGCTGTACCTCACCAACCATTCGCCCGACGTGACGCTGATCCACCGCCGCGATTCGCTGCGGTCGGAGAAGATCCTCCAGGAGCGCCTGTTCGCCCACAAGGGCGTGACGGTGCTCTGGAACAAGGAGGTTCGCGAGTTCGTCGACGGCGGCGGCAATGCGGGTCTGGTCGCGCTGGAGCTCGAGGACACGGTAACTGGCGAGCGCTCGCGGCTTGCGGTCGATGGCGGGTTCGTGGCGATCGGGCATCATCCGGCGACCGAGCTGTTCCGCGGCCATATCGATCTCGATTCGGACGGGTATATCTCGGTCGAGACCGGGTCGACGCGGACCAGCGTCGAAGGCGTGTTCGCGTGCGGCGATGTCGCCGACAAGGTGTACCGTCAGGCGGTGACGGCGGCGGGGACCGGCTGCATGGCGGCGCTGGACGCCGAGCGCTTCCTGGCGGCAGCCGAGTTTGCAGAGCTGGCCGAAGCCGCGGAATAGCGCCCGCGTCCTTCGTCATCGTCATCGTCATCGTCATCCTGACGAAAGTCAGGATCCAGGTTTCTAAACGATAGCGGTTATGGCTCTGGTCCTGCGTTCATCAGGACCCGAGCAGCTACTCTTGCTCGATCCCGTCGATGATCGCGGCGTAGAGCGTTGCGGCGTTCTCCGCCCCGGCAAAACTATGTGACGCCGTGTCGAACCGATTCACTTTCGCGCCACCGCGATACCGTGCGGCAAAGGCGATCGCGGTCGCGTCGCCTGTCGCAAGGACGATGGCGGCGTCGTCGTGCCAGCCGTCAAGCGCGGTCAAGACGTTGGTCGCTAGTGAAGCACGCTCTTCAGTCTTGGCGGTCACAACCCTTTTCAAGCCTCTGAGAAACTTGGTAAAGCTGACCTGCCCTGTCAGCGCGCGTCGCCAGGTCGCGGGGTCGCGAAGCGCGCTGTGATAGCGGGCGCTGATCGCGTCGGCCGGGGGCAGGTCGTCGATCGGTTGGACGACCCAGGGGTTGGCGACGATGATCCGGTCGATCCCCGCCGATCGTCCGAACAGCACGATCGTGCTGGCAGCGTCGCAATTGCCGAAGCCGACCAGTCGAGTGACACTAGGTGCCGCGCGGTGGAACGCGGCGGCGGCTGCGATCAGGTCAGGTTCGGCGTTAAGGAAGCCCTTATTGTCGCCCGTCGAGTCTCCAACGCCGCGGCGGTCGTAACGGAACACGGGTATGCCAGCGGAGGCCAGTCGATGCGCCAGCATCGCCATGCCGCGATGGGCGCCGCTGCGAATTTCATTGCCGCCGGACACGATGAGCAACCCTGTAGATCCGTCTGCCTCGTCCAGCGTTGCAGCAAGGGTTTCGCCTTCGCAAACGAACGCGATCAGCGTTCGCATGATGCGATCCAGTTCGAGATGTCGCCGGCAAGTATCTGAGCCAATGCGATATCATTGTCCGGCTCTGACCGGCGCCACAGGGGTGATGCAGCATATTTCACGTCTGCGTCGCGCGGGTCGGATTCGAGCCTGACAACGCGCAGGGGGCCGGCTCCAGCATAGGATTTGGTGTCGTGGAGGTCGGCTAGCATTTCGCGGGACAGCGTGTTGCCCGCATACTCGGTTTTGTTGGCGGGATCGGACCGTGACGTTACTCGCGTGCGATCCAACTCACGCAACACGTCTTCGCCGGTTTGCGCGGATAGCTGCCATCGTCCGGCGAGGGTCGCGTCGGTATCGAAGAGCGCGCCGCTTCTTATCGAAATGCCGTAAGTGTTCCGGCCAAGTCGGTGAGCAAGCTCAATATAGGCTGTCCGCTGGTTGCGGAGTCGCGCTTCGCCAGTGACGACGATGCTCTCGCCGGTGCCGGGCAGATCGGGAAGCACGCTGCCGATCCCATGATCAGCAAGTTTGCGTAAAATCGTGACGAGGAACTGGCGGGTGCGGTTCGCTTCCTCGAACAGCGGGAGTGCGGCGATGACGATCGGGCCGGCATCGGGGCCGAACCGCAGCATCGCTTCGCGGCCGCCGCTCCAGTCATAGGTATCGAAGCGCAGGGCGGTCATCCCGGGTGAGGCTAGACCCCCCGTTAAGGCTAGACCAGTGCCTTGCTCGCGGCAAACTGGACCAGCGCGCCGAACGTCTCGAGCATCTCGCCGTCGATCTCGTCGTCCTCGATCAGGATGCCGAGACGGTCTTCGAGTTCGGTCAGCACACTCGCCACCGCCATCGAATCGAGTTCTGGCAGCGCGCCGAACAGCGGTGTGTCGGCGGTGAACGCAGCGACGCGGTCCGCGCTCAGACCGAGGATATCGGCGAGGACGGCGCGTACCGTCGTTTCGACTTGGGAAGTGCCTTCGAAGATCACGAGCATCGCCTGAACGGTTACGAACCCGGCCCCGCTAGCGTGTGGGGGTGAATTCGGCAACGGGTTCGCGCTAAGGGGGGCTTGGCGCTATTAAGGCGTCATGATCGCGCTCGACCCCAAGCCGTACCCTATCGACCACATCGCACTGCGTGGTGCGCCTGACGCGATTGCGCTGGTCGACAAGGCGGGCGCGATGACGTTTGCCGAGCTTGAGGCAGGCGTCGGTGCATTGGCGGGGTGGCTCGCTGGCCGAGGGCTGTCGGCCGGCGACCGCGTCGCGACGTGGCTGCCGAAGACGCGCGTCGCCTGCCTGATGCCGCTCGCGACGGCGCGGGCAGGGCTGGTGCATGTCCCGGTCAACCCACTGCTCCGGCGAGCGCAGGTGGCGCATATCCTGGGGGACAGCGGCGCTCGCCTACTGGTGACCCAAAGCGTGCGAGCCGGCACGCTAGACGATGGCGACGTACCGGATGGCTGCGCGACCGTGGACGAAGCCGATCTTCTTTCTCTGTTCCCTCGCGAACGCGGGGGGCCAGGATTGCAAAGCGCGACGCTCGTGATTCCCAACCCTCCGCCTCCGCGGGGGAACGAGATGATGAGTCCCTCCGACGCCGACCCCGATACCCTGGCCGCGATCCTCTACACGTCCGGATCCACCGGCCGGCCGAAAGGCGTGATGCTAAGCCACGCCAACCTGTGGCTCGGCGCGATCTCCGTCGCGCACTATCTGAAGCTGGAGCCTGAAGACCGCGTGCTCGGCGTCCTGCCCTTGTCGTTCGACTACGGCCAAAACCAGCTGTTCTCCACATGGGCAGCCGGCGCGTCGGTAGCGCCGCTCGACTACCTCGTCGCACGCGATGTCGTGAAGGCGGTCGAGCGGGTCGAGGCGACGACCTTGGCGGGCGTGCCGCCTCTGTGGGTGCAATTGCTGGAAGCGGAGTGGCCGGTGGAAACCGCCGCTCGGTTGAAACGCCTGACCAACTCGGGCGGCGCGCTGACGCCGCGACTCGTGCGGGGCCTGCGCGAGCGGTTCCCGACGGCGGAAGTGTACGCCATGTACGGCCTGACCGAGGCGTTCCGGTCGACCTATCTCGACCCGGCGCTGATCGATACGCATCCCGACGCGATGGGGCGGGCGATCCCGTTTGCCGAGGTTTCGGTGGTGAAACCCGACGGCACGCGCGCTGCGCCGGGGGAGGCGGGGGAACTCGTGCATTCGGGGCCACTCGTCGCCCAAGGCTATTGGCAGGATGCGGAGCGGACGGCGCAGCGGTTCCGCCCGGCGCCCGGTGGCAACGGCATGGCGGTCTGGTCGGGGGATACCGTCGTCGAGGGCGAGGACGGCCTGCTCCGATTCGTCGGCCGCGACGATGAGATGATCAAGAGCGCAGGCAACCGGATCAGCCCGCTCGAGGTCGAGGAGGCGGTGCTGGCAGGCGGCGAAGCGCGCGAGGCGGTCGCGGTCGGTGTGCCGGACGAGCGGCTGGGGCAGGCGATCGTCGTGATGCTGGCCGGGGATGCGGGTGAGGAGCCGGCGTTGCGGGCGCGATTGCGGACGGCTCTGCCGAGCTTCATGCAGCCGGGTGTGTATCTATGGCGGGATGAATTACCGCGTAATGCCAATGGGAAGTTGGACCGGTCTGCCATTGCGTCGGAGGTAAAAGCTTGTTCTCCCGCGAAGGCGGGAGTCCAGTCTGGGCCCCCGCCTTCGCGGGGGAACACGGAAGGGAGCGCGTCATGAAACCGATGGGTCCTCTTCCGCCGGAGTTTTCGCAGAGCGGGGTGCTGAAAATTGGCGGCCGGTCTGCTGACGACTGGGCCGTGCACGCAGGCGACACCCCGTTGTTCGTCTACGGCATGGAGATCGTAGCCGCCCGCATCGCACGCTTCAGAGCAGCGATGCCGGCGATCGACCTCCATTACGCCATCAAGGCCAATCCACACGCCGACCTGCTGACCGCGATCGCCCCGCTGGTAGACGGGCTCGACGTCGCCTCCTCGGGCGAACTCGCGAAGGCTATGATCGTGAAACCGGCAGCGTCGATCAGTTTCGCCGGGCCCGGCAAGCGCGACGACGAACTCGCCGCCGCGATCACCGCCGGCGCCACGCTCAACGTCGAATCGGAAGGCGAGGCGGCGCGGGCGTTCGCGATCGGCGACCGCCTCGGACAAACACCGCGCATGGCGGTCCGCGTGAACCCAGATATCGAACTCCGCGGATCGGGCATGCGGATGGGCGGTCGCGCGTCGCCGTTCGGGGTCGATGCGGTACGGGCGGCAGCGCTCGTAAAGGCGATCGTCGCAGCGGGCGCGGACTGGCGCGGGTTCCATATCTACGCTGGCAGCCAGGCGCTCGATCCCGCTGCGATCATCGAGACGCAGGCCGCGACGATCGCACTCGCGGCGCGATTGGCAGAGGAGGCGAGCGTCGCCCCCCCACTCGTCAACCTCGGTGGCGGTTTCGGCGTGCCGTACTTCGCCGGCGACGCGGCGCTCGACGTCGAACGCGTCGGCAAGGCGCTGGCCGAAGCACTCGCATCCCGCCCCGCGATCCTCGCCAAAACCCGATTCGCGATCGAACTCGGCCGCTGGCTCGTGGCGGAAGCAGGCGTCTACCTCACCCGCGTCATCGACATAAAGCAAAGCCAGGGCGAGACCTTCGTCGTCGTCGACGGCGGCCTCAACCATCAACTGGCGGCGAGCGGCAATTTCGGCACCGTCGTTCGCCGCAACTACCCGATCGCGGTCGCCGCCCGGATGGGCCACACGCCGACCGAAACCGTCTCCGTCGTCGGTCCGCTCTGCACCCCGCTCGACCGCCTCGGCGACAAGGTCGCGCTCCCCCCCGTCCACGTCGGCGACCTGATCGCAATCTTCATGGCCGGCGCCTACGGGGCGAGCGCCAGCCCGACTGCGTTTCTCGGGCATCCACCAGCGTCCGAGATCGTTACTGGTATATAAGGCGCAGTTGCAGTGCCTTGGCGGGGCATGGTTACGGGGCGCTCCTAACGCTATCTTCACCTGTTACTTGCATAGCGAAGGCTGAGTTAGCCGCCCGTCGGGCAACCGATGGACGGTGCGGCGCCAGGAGAAAGTTACCCATGCGTTTCGGATCTGTATCGAAATCCCTGCTGACCCTAGGCCTCGCCGCGACCACGCTCGGCGCGTGCACGACCGGCAGCACGCCGCCCGCCTTGCCGCCCGCCTCGTTCGTCGCGAAGCAGGAATTGCCGGGCGAGGAATATGTGATCGGCCCGCTCGATCAGCTCAACATCTTCGTCTGGCGCAATCCCGAGCTGTCGTCGAAGGTCCAGGTGCGTCCCGACGGCCGGATCACGACGCCGCTGATCAACGACCTGCCCGCGGTCGGCAAGACCCCCGCGATGCTCAGCGACGACATCAAGAAGGCGCTGGGGGCCTATATCAAGGACCCCATCGTCTCGGTGATCGTGGAGAATTTCAGCGGCACGTACAGCCAGCAGGTCCGCATCGTCGGCGCGACCGAGAAGCCCGCGTCGATCCCGTACCGCGCCAACATGACGTTGCTCGATGCGATGATCGCGGTCGGCGGCCTCAGCCAGTATGCGGCGGGCAACAAGGCACGGCTGGTGCGCTACGATCGCGCGACCGGCAAGCAGACCGAGTTCGGGTTGCAGATCAACAACCTGCTGAAGAAGGGCGATTCGTCGGCCAACGTCCGGCTCGCGCCGGGCGACGTGATCATCATCCCCGAATCGATGTTCTGAGGCGATCGGGATGAACGGGATCTACGACGAGGTGCGGATCGCGCTGCATGCGATCTGGACGCGGCGCTGGCTGGCGCTCGCGGTGGCATGGGGCGTGTGCGTGCTCGGCTGGCTGGTCGTATCGCAGATCCCGAGCCGCTACGATTCGACCGCGCGGGTGTTCGTGCAGATGCAGACGATCCTGCCCTCGGGTATGGACGGCGTACCTCAGGTCGCGCCGATGACGGTCGACACGATCCGCACGACGCTGATCTCCGCGGTGAACCTGGAAAAGGTCGTGCGCGGCACCGATCTCGCGAACACCGTGTCGAGCGACCGCGACGTCGCCGACCGCGTCGCGGCGCTGGCCCCGAACATCAAGATCGTGTCGCAACAGGATAATCTGTTCCAGATCACGACCAGCGCGGCGACCCCGAAGCTCGCACGCCAGATCACGCAGAAACTGATCGACCTGTTCGTCGAGCAGAACCTCGCCGGCGATCGCTCGAAGACGACGCAGAGCCTGACCTTCCTCGACCAGCAGCTCGCCTCGCGCCAGAAGCAGCTCGCCGATGCCGAGGCCAAGCGCGCCGACTTCCAGAACCGCTATCTCGGCGCTCTCCCCGGCACGGGTTCGGTCAGC
This sequence comes from Sphingomonas sp. PAMC26645, assembly GCF_004795835.1. Lineage (NCBI taxonomy): Bacteria > Pseudomonadati > Pseudomonadota > Alphaproteobacteria > Sphingomonadales > Sphingomonadaceae > Sphingomonas > Sphingomonas sp. PAMC26645. The sequence goes on along the minus strand of NZ_CP039249.1, from coordinate 3,246,525 downwards.
GACCGGATCAGCGCCGCGCGGTCGCAGATGTCGCAGGTCGACGGCGATCTCGCCGCCGCGCAGTCGAGTCTAGCCGCGGTCCAGGGCCAGATGGCCGGGACGCCGGCAACGGTCGCGGGGACGGGGGGCGTCGCTGGCGCGGCCGGGCCGGCGCGCGCACGGCTCCAGGCGATCCAGGGTCAGCTCGCCGACGCCCGCGCGCGCGGCTATACCGAGAACCACCCCGACGTGATCGCGCTGAAGAGCCAGCTCGCATCGGCCACCGCGGCGGCGCGCAGCGAGCCGCTGGCGGGCGGCAGTGCAGGGGGCAGCGCGCAGAACCCGCTCTACGCGTCGCTCCAGTCGATGGTCGCGGATCGCACCGCCACGGTCGCCTCGTTGCGGATGCGGCGGAGCCAGTTGCAGGGCGACCTCGACCTGCTCAATTCGAAGCTGTCGGGCGATCCCGAAGTCGCCGCCGAACAGGGCTCGATCGATCGCGATTATCAGGTGCTGAAGGACCAGTACGACGCGCTGCTTAAACAGCGCGAGCAGACCGCGATCGTCGGCCAGGCGCAGTCGCAGAGCGATCACGTGAAGTTCAGCGTGATCGATCCGCCGACGATGCCGAGCAAGCCGAGCGCGCCGAACAGATTGCTGCTACTCACGGGGGTTCTGATCGCGGGACTCGCGGCGGGAATCGGCGCGGCCTTCGCGATGGGGCAGCTGCGATCCACGTTCGCGACGACCGCGCGGCTCGAAAAGGGGGCAGGCATGCCGGTGATCGGGTCGATCGGCGAAGTGGTGACGCGCGTGCAATCCGGCCAGCGTCGGCACAAGTTGAAGATGTTCCTGGGCGGTACGGCCGCACTGGGCGTCGCCTATGTCTTGTTGCTGGGGGTCGAGATCCTCCAGCGCGGACTGGCGGCATAGGGGGATGACCGTGACGAAGCCTGATCGCGAACCCTCGCTGCTCGAACGAGCGGCCAAGGTGTATGATTTCAACGCGCACGCCCAGCTGCGTGGTACCGTCGTGCCGACTCCGCCGCAGGTCGAGACGCAGCCGGTTGCGCCCGCGGTCGCGCGCGAGGTCCCGCCCGTCGTCGAGGTGCCGGAGCTCGAATCGCCAAAGCCTGAAACGCCGGTCGAAGAAACGCCTGCTGCGACGTATGCGCCGGTATCCGAGGCCGAGCCGTCGCACGAATTCGTCGACCCCACCTTTCTCGCGATCCCGGAAGAACTGCGCGCACCGGTCGGTGACGAGCTTCCCGACGAATTCTACCTGCCCGACGAAGCATCCGACACCGTGCGGATCGATCGCGGGATGCTGGCCGCGAACGGCATGATCGTCCCCGGTGCGCCCGTCGGCCCGCTTGCCGAGGAATTCCGGCTGATCAAGCGGCAGTTGCTGATCACCGGCGCGCGGATCGCGGAGAGCGGCAGCGCCGACAAGGCGCGCATGATCCTGGTCTGCTCGGCGCGCCCCGGCGACGGCAAGACGTTCTGCGCGATCAACCTCGCGCTCTCGATCGCCGCCGAGCGTGATACCGAAGTGCTGCTGGTCGATGCCGACGTCGCCAAGCCCGATGTCGTCGCGCAACTCGGGCTCACTGATGGCCCCGGACTGCTCGATGCGCTGGGCGATACCCGGATCGACGTCGAGGATCTCGTCATCCAGACCGACGTGCCGCATCTCTCGATCCTGCCTGCCGGGTCCAAAACCAGCATGGATACCGAACTGCTCGCCAGCGCGCGGACCAAGTCGGTGATCGCGCGCCTGCTCGAGGCCAATCCGCGCCGTGTCGTGATCTTCGATTCGCCGCCTGCGCTCGCTGCGTCGCCGGCGTCGGTGCTGGCGATGCGGGTAGGGCAGGTGATGCTCGTCGTTCGCGCCGACCACACCCCCGAGAATGAATTGCGGGCGGCAGTGAACCTGCTCGACGGGTGCGAGCATATCCAGCTCGTGCTGAATGCCGTGTCGTTCGTCCAGGGCGGTGCGCGGTTCGGCAGCTATTACGGGCACGCGTCGTGATGCGGACACTGCACACCAAGTGTATGGCGCGGAAGCTGGCGTTGATCGCCGGCGGTTGCGTGCTCGCGGCACTGCCCGCCACGCCGGTCGTCGCGCAGGCTGATCTGCCGACGCAACCCGCGCATTCGTCGCGCCGCGTCACGATCAATCCGTATGTCGAGGCAAACCAGACGCTGTCCGCCGATCTCAACGGCGGCGACGTGCTGACCTATACCAGCCTCGCCGCCGGCATCGACGCGGCGGTCCAGACCCAGCGTATCTCGGGCCAAGTCAGCTATCGGTACGAGCATCGATTCGGCTGGGGCGATCGTCTCGGCGACAACGACATCCATTCGGGCCTCGCGCGCGTCGATGCCCGCGTCACGCCGAACCTCACGCTGGAGGCCGCCGGTATCGCCACGCGGTCGCGCTCCGATATCCGCGGCGCGGCACCTGGCGTCCTCGTCGGCAATGTCAGCAACGTCAGCCAGATCTATTCGGTCTATGCCGGCCCCAGCTTCACCAGCAACGCCGGCCCGGTGACGCTGAACGCGAACTACCGGCTCGGCTATACCAAGGTCGATACGCCGACGTTCGGCGATGCGGGCCTGGGCGGGCAACGGCTCGACTATTACGACGATTCGATCGGCAACACCGTGACCGCCAGCGCCTCGGTGCGCCCCGGTGCGATCGCGCCGTTCGGGCTCACGGTCAGCGGCGCTTACGACCGCGAGACCGCCAGCCAGTTGAAGCAGCGTTACGAGGGCTATTACGGCCGCGGCGACATACTCCAGCCGATCTCGCCCTATGTCGCGCTCACCGCCGGCGTCGGTTACGAGAAGATCGAGACGAGCCAGAAGGATCCGGTCGTCGACGCGACCGGCACGCCCGTGCTCGATCGCGACGGTCGCTTCGTCACCAACGAGGCATCGCCGCGCCGCGTCGCCTATCGCACCGACGGCATCTATTACGACGCCGGTGTCGTCTGGCGGCCCAATCGCCGGACCTCGGTGGAGGGGCATGTCGGGCGCCGCTACGGATCGCTCAGCTACACCGGCACTGCGACCTATCAGGCATCGGACTCCGTCGGCCTCGCGGTCAACGTGTATGACGGCGTGCAGACCTTCGGCCGTCAGCTCCGGACCGGTATCGGCAATTTGCCGACCAGCTTCCTGAGCGGCAACCAGCAGGGTTTCGGGCAGCAATTCAATGGCTGCGTGTTCGGCTCCACCGGTGCGCAACCGGGCGGGTGCCTCAACGACGTTTTCCAGTCGATCTCGACCGCCAGCTACCGCGCACGCGGGATCGACGGCGTGATCTCCGCCACGCGCGGGCGCTCCACCTGGGGCGCGGGCATCGGCTACGCCAATCGCAAGCTCTATGCGCCGCGGCTCGCGCCCGGCTTGGTCGTCGCGGGTCTCGATGATGAAAGCTATTACGGCCAGCTATTCTACACGCGCAGGCTGACCCCGGTTTCCGGCGTCAACGCCGACCTGTTCGTCAATTATTACGACAGCGGCGTCGACGACATCACCGGCGATACCGGCGTGTGGTCTTACGGCGGGACGGGGACATATTTTCATAATTTCGGGCGTCTCGGCACCACCGCGTCGCTCGGGCTTTACAGCTTCAAGGTCGGCGACCTCGACAGCGACTGGTCGGCGCAGGCGCTGATCGGTGCGCGGTACCAGTTCTGAAGGCGAGCAGCTTATGTACGATCAACATTATGGACTGACGGGTCGGCCTTTCCAGCTCACCCCCGATCCCAAATTCTGGTTCGAGACCGGCACCCACCGCAAGGCGATGGCGTATCTCGGCTATGGTCTGGCGCAGGGCGAGGGCTTCATCGTCATCACCGGCGATATCGGCGCGGGCAAGACGACGCTCGTCGGTCACCTGATGGACACGATCGACCTTCAGCGCCTGAACGCGATCAAGCTCGTCTCGACCGCGATCGAGGCGGACGATCTGCTCCGGATCGTCGCTACCGACCTGCAAGTCGATCCGGCTGGGCTGAGCAAGGCCGAACTGCTCACCGCGATCGAGCGCGGGCTGCACGCGGTCGCGCGCACCGGCAAGCGGACGCTGCTGATCGTCGACGAGGCGCAGGCCTTGCCCGTCGATGCGCTCGAAGAACTGCGGATGCTGTCGAACTTCCAGGCGGGCGGCCACGCGCTGCTGCAGATCGTCCTGCTCGGACAGCCCGAGTTCCGCGACCGGCTCCACGGCTCGGAGCGTCTCGAACAGCTCCGCCAGCGCGTGATCGCGATCCACCATCTCGATCCGATGGAGGAGCATGAGGTCTCCGACTATCTCGCGCACCGCCTGACGGTGGTCGGCTGGACGGGGAACCCCGATTTTACCGAGGATGCGTTCGCGGCGTTCTTCACCGGGTCGGCGGGTGTGCCGCGTCGCCTGAACCAGCTTGCCGGGCGGGTGATGCTGCACGCGGCGATCGACGACTTGACGGTGATCGACGGCGATACGGTGCGGGCGGTGCAACGTGACCTTGAGGGCGACCTGCCAATGATCGCGCAGGACCGGGGAAAAGGTGCGCATAACGCGCACGAACCGCGCGAACCCGTGTCCACGCCGCGTGTCGACACGCCGATCACCGATCCTGCGGTCGAGGAGCGGCTCGCTGAACTCGAGGCGCGGGTGGACATGCAGGACAAGGCGCTACGTCGCGTCCTGACGCTGCTGGTCGACTGGGTCGAGGGCGACGATACCAAGCCGGAATACGCACCCATCCGCGGTGTGGCCGCCTGGCACGATGCTGCCTGAAATGCCTGTTCTCAATGGCCCCGTTATCAATGGCATGTCCGTCGATGTTGAGGACTGGTTCCAGGTCGGCGCGTTCGAAAAGGTGATCGACAAGGCCGACTGGGACTCGCTCCAGCCGCGCGTCGAGGCCAATACCGACGCCGTCCTGGCCCTGTTCGCCGAGCGCGACACGAAGGCAACGTTCTTCACGTTAGGCTGGGTAGCCCACCGCTACCCCGCCCTGATCCGCCGCATCGTCAACGCCGGACACGAGATCGCCAGCCATGGCTGGGATCACCAGCGTGTCTTCACGATGACGCCGGACGTGTTTCGCGCCGACCTCACACGTGCTCGGACGGCGATCGAGGACGCGGCGGGGGCGAAGGTCACCGGCTACCGCGCACCGAGCTTCTCGATCGACCAGCGCACGCCTTGGGCGCACGTCGAACTTGCCGAGGCGGGCTATGCCTATTCCTCGAGCGTCGCTCCGGTGAAGCATGATCATTACGGCTGGCTCGATGCGCCGCGCTACGGGTTCAAGCCGCTCGCGGACAGCGCCTTGATCGAAGTCCCGGTGACGGTCGCCAAGTTCGGCGAGCGCAAGCTGGCGACCGGGGGCGGATTCTTTCGGCTGCTCCCGGCGGCGATCACCGATCTCGCGGTGCGGCAGGTCAATCGCGAAGACCGCCCGGCGATGTTTTATTTTCACCCGTGGGAAATCGATCCGTCGCAGCCGCGGGTCGACGCGGCACCGATGCGGTCGAAGATTCGTCATTACTCGCGGCTCGGGGCGATGGCCGGCAAGTTGCGCGGACTGCTTGGCCGGCACGATTGGGGCCGTGTGGACACTGTCGTAGCACGCGAAGCGGCGCGACTGGCGTGACCGCGCCGATGCCTGTCGGCGTGCGCGAAGTCGATCTTCGCGATCCGGCCGAATGTGAGCGGGTCACGGCGTTCGTCGAGGCTAGCGACGGTGCTACGCCGTTCCACCTGCCAGCGTGGAGCCTCGCGGTGCAGGATGGTTGCGGCCAGCGTGCGCACTATTTGGTGTCGGAGAATGGAGGCGTGATCGACGGCGTGCTGCCGTTGACCGAGATGCGTTCGCCGCTGTTCGGGCGTGCGCTGGTGTCGACCGGGTTCGGCGTCGATGGCGGCATCTTGGGTGGCGCGGTCGAATCGCTGTCGGCGGGGGCTTGGAACGTCGCGCTGCGGATCGGCTGCCCTTCGGTAGAACTGCGCGGCGGTCCTGCGCCGAGCGGCTGGGATAGCGATGACACCAGCTATCTCGGCTTCGTTCGAGATCTGGCCGCGGACGACGATGCGGAACTGCTCGCGATCCCTCGAAAGCAGCGTGCCGAAGTCCGTCGGGCGCTTGGCTTCGACCTTGAAATCGTCATCGGCAACGATCGGAAACTGCTCGCCGAGCATTACCGCGTTTATGCGGAGTCGGTTCGCAATCTCGGTACACCTGTTTTTCCCGCCAAGCTTTTCCGCTGCGTCGCGAGCATGATGGACGTCGATGTTCTCACCGTTCGACACAAAGGCCGCGCGGTAGCTAGCGTCCTGAGCCTGTATTTCAACGGTACCGTCTTTCCCTATTGGGGCGGCGGGACTGATGCCGCGCGAGGACTGCGCGCCAATGACCGGATGTATTTCGCACTGATGGCGCATGCGCGCGCGCGGGGCTGCACGCGGTTCGACTTTGGCCGTTCGAAGACCGGCACGGGGGCGGCGGCGTTCAAGAAGAACTGGGGATTCATGCCCGAACCGCGGCTCTACGCCAAGCGCAGCAACGGGCCGGCGCGCGAGGTGAACCCGCTGAACCCCAAATACGCGCTGATGGTGCGGACGTGGAAGAAGGTTCCGCTATGGGCGGCCAACGCAGCAGGACCGTGGATTTCCCGAGGCCTGGGGTGAGCCTGCTCTTCCTCGCGCACCGCGTCCCATTTCCGCCCGACCGCGGCGACAAGATCCGCAGTTTCCACATCCTCCAGTATCTGGCGACGCGAACGCCGGTGCATCTGGTAGCGTTCGCCGACGACGAAACCGACTTCGATCCGCCTGCGGCGTTCACCGATATGCTGGCAAGCTGCACGATCCTGCCGCGTCAGAAGTCGCAGCAGCGTGCTGCGGTCGAAGCGCTCGCGACCGGTAAGCCGGTCTCGCTAACCGCCTTTGCGGCGGCGGCGATGCAAGGTGCTGTCGATCGCGTCTTGCCCCAGGTAAGCGCAGTCTACTGCTTCTCCGGTCAAATGGCGCAGTATTTGCCGGTTGGCGGTCCGCCGGTCGTCATGGACTTCGTCGACGTCGACTCCGCCAAGTTTGCTGGGTTTGCCGACGACGCGTGGGGCCCGATGCGGTGGATGATGCGCCGCGAGGCTCGGCTACTCGGCGCGTTCGAACGTGAGGTAGCGGGCAGGGTGTCGGCCAGCCTGTTCGTCAGCGACGCGGAGGCTGCGTTGTTCCGGGAGGGCGGGGCGACCGGGCGGATCATTGCGGTCGAGAACGGCATCGATTCGGCGAAGTTCGATCCGGCGGCTGAGTTTACCAAACTTACCGGCAGCCACCACCCCGGCGAACGCCGGGGCCCAGTTGGAGAGGTCGCTGTAACGGAGCGCAATCCGTCGTTACCGACGTCCCCCCACTGGACCCCGGCCTCCACCGGGGGGGAGCCGTTAAGTGGTTCGCCTTTCATCGTCTTCACCGGCCAGATGGACTACCGCCCCAACATCGACGCGGTGACGTGGTTCGCACGCGACATCCTCCCGCTCGTCCGCGAGCGCCACCCCGCTCACTTCGCGATCGTCGGCCGCGCGCCGACTGCGGCCGTCCAGGCGCTCGCGAACGATCACGTCACCGTCACCGGCGCAGTCGACGACGTGCGAGGCTGGCTCGCTACTGCGGACGTCTGCGTCGCCCCGCTGAAACTCGCGCGCGGCATCCAGAACAAGGTGCTCGAGGCGATGGCGATGGCCCGACCCGTCGTCACGTCGACAGCCGCGGCCGAGGGCATCGATCATGCCGGCACGATCCGGGTAGCCATGACCGCACAGGAGTTCGCCGACCGCATCTGCGACCTGCTTGAAGCCCCCGACACCGCGGCAACGCTCGGCCAGTCCGCCCGCGCGCAGGTCATCCGCCGCTATGGCTGGGACGCCCGCCTCGCGCCGCTGGACGCGCTGCTCGGCCTTTCGGCATGACCGTATGGCGTCGCCACGGTATCGCGCTCGCGGTCGTCGCGGCGCTGATACTCCTGACATTCCGAAGCGACGTTGCCGATCTCGCGCATATCTGGTGGACCAGCACCACCTTCGGCCACTGCCTCTTCATCGGCCCGGTGATCGCATGGCTCGTCTGGCAACGTCGTGCCGAACTGGCGCAACTAACCCCGACCGGTTGGTGGCCCGGCCTCGCGCTCATCGCTATCGGGGGCGGCGGCTGGCTGATGGGCGACGCTGCTTCCGTCGGATTCGCGCGCCAGCTGGGGCTCGTCATGATGCTGCAAGGTGCGGTCGTGACGATCCTCGGCCCCAACGTCGCGCGCGGGCTGCTCTTCCCGCTCGCCTACGCGTTTTTCCTCGTACCGTTCGGCGAAGGTCTCGAACCGCCGCTGCAGACCGTCACGGTTGCGATCGTCATGCCGCTGCTCCACCTCGTCGGCGTGCCGGCAGTGGTCGACGGCGTGCTGATCCACGCCGGGCGCTATTATTTCGAGGTGGCCGAGGCATGTTCGGGCGCGAAGTTCGTCATCGCGATGTTCGCGTTCGGGGTGCTCGTCGCCAACCTCTGCTTCGTGTCGTGGAGGCGGCGCGCAGTGTTCCTCGTCGTGTCCGTCGTCGTGCCGGTCATCGCCAATGGCTTCCGCGCGTTCGGGACAATCTGGGCGGCGGACCTCACTTCGGTCGAGGCGGCCACCGGGATCGATCATATCGTCTATGGCTGGGTGTTCTTCGCGCTGGTCATGGCGGGCGTGATGGCGATTGGCTGGCGCTGGTTCGACCGCGGGCCGGACGACCCCGCGTTCGATCCGGCGAAGCTCCAGGCGACACCACGCAACCGGACCGATCTAGCCATTGCGACCGCACTCGCTCTCACCACGTTCGCGGTGTTCCCGGCGTGGAGCGCGGCGATCGCCGGTCGCGCACAGCCACTTCCCGCGCATATCGACCTGCCTGAGATTGCCGGCTGGCACCGCGTTCCCGTCAGCACGCGCGCGCCGTGGACCCCCTATTACCCCGGCGCAGACCATTATCTGTTCGGCCGCTACGCCGACGCGACCGGCGCGCGAGTCGACATGAGCGTCGCGGTGTTCGGCAGCCAGCACGAGGGCAAGGAACTGATCGCCTACGGTACCGGCGTCCTGCGCGAGGAAGATCGCTGGGTCCGCGTCGCCGACCTGCCCGAAATTGCGGGTGGCAGCGTCATGCGGATCACCGCGCCCGGACCCGTAGAGCGGATCGTCGCGACGTGGTACCGGGTCGGCGACACGACCACGCAGGACGAAACGCTGGTGAAGATCGAGACGATGAAGGCGCGGTTGCTCGGGGGGCCGCAAGGCGCGGTGGCGATCCACCTTTCGGTCGAGGGAGCCGACGCGCGTCCGATCGCGCGCTTCCTCGCGGCGCTCGGCCCGATCGCGCCGGTCGCCGATCACGCCGCGGGGATGCGCTAGATGTGCGGCATCGCCGGGATCTTCCACCCCGGTACCCCGAAGCCGGTCGACCCGAACCGCGTCCACGCGATGATCGCCGCACTGTCGCATCGTGGCCCCGACGGCGACGGCATCTGGACTGCGCCGGGCGTCGGTCTCGGCCATCGCCGCCTGTCGATCATTGACCTCGAAGGCTCGCCGCAGCCGATGTCCGATGGCACACTCACGATCACCTACAACGGCGAGATCTATAACTTCGTCGAACTGCGCGACGAATTAGCCGCCAAGGGCGCGATCTTCCGGACGTCCGGCGACACCGAAGTCCTGCTGCACGCGTGGCGCGCCTGGGGGCCGTCGATGCTCGACCGGCTGAACGGCATGTTCGCTTTCGCGATCCACGATACCGCCGCGCACACGCTGTTCCTCGCGCGCGACCGGATGGGCGTGAAGCCGCTTCATTATGTCGAGCTGGCTGACGGGTCGCTGGCGTTCGCCTCTGAGTTGAAGGGCCTGCTCGCGCATCCGCAACTCCGCCGCGTGCCGGATCTCGGCGCGGTCGAGGACTACCTGGCATTCGGGTACGTGCCCGACGATTCCTGCATGGTCGCGGGCGTCAAGAAGCTGGCGGCTGGGCATTTTCTGCTGGTCGAGCGTGGCAAGTCGGTGCCGCAGCCGCGCAAATGGTGGGACATCGATTTCTCCAACCGCGCGACCGGCTCGGCCAAGGCTCTGGGCGAGGAACTGGTCGACCGGATGCGCGCGGGCGTGCGGTCGCGGATGGTCGCCGACGTGCCGCTGGGTGCGTTCTTGTCGGGCGGGGTGGACAGCTCCGCGGTCGTCGCGTTGATGGCCGAGGCGAGCCCCAAGGCGGTCCGCACCTGCACGATCGGGTTCGACGAGGCCGGGCATGACGAACGCAGCTATGCCGACACCGTCGCGCGCCGCTTTGCCACCGATCACCGTGAGCGCGTCGTCCAGTCGGGTGATTTCGGGCTGATCGACACGCTGGTCGCGAGCTTCGACGAGCCCTTTGCGGACGCCTCCGCGCTCGCCACCTATCAGGTCTGCGCGCTTGCCCGCGAGAGCGTCACCGTCGCGCTGTCCGGAGATGGGGCGGACGAAGCGCTCGCCGGATATCGCCGCTACAAGTTCCAGTCGGTCGAAGAGCGCGTCCGCGGCTTGCTGCCGTCGCATCTCCGCGCCGACGTCTTCGGGACGCTCGGCCGCTGGTATCCGAAGGCCGACTGGGCGCCGCGACCGCTTCGCGCGAAGTCGACGCTACTCGCGCTCGCGCAAGGCGGCGGCGAGGCCTATGCGCGGTCGGTCGGCGTCACTACGCCCGAACTCCGCGCGCAGTTGTTCAACGCCGGCGCGCGCGCGAAGCTTGGCGGGTACCGTGCCGAGGATCGCTATGTCGCGACTATGGCGAACGCGCCCGCGCGCGACGCGATCGACCGCGCGCAATATGCCGACATCAAGCATTGGCTGCCCGGCGACATCCTGACCAAGGTCGATCGGACCAGCATGGCAGTCGGCCTCGAAGCGCGCGAACCGTTGCTCGACCACCGCCTGATCGAGTTCTGCGCGACGCTGCCGGCGACCATGCGGTTGCGGCACGGCGAGGGCAAATGGCTGATGAAGAAAGCGATGGAGCCGTATCTGCCGCGCGACATCCTCTATCGCCAGAAGATGGGCTTCGTGACGCCGATCAGCGCGTGGTTTCGTGGCGCACTGGCAGGCGAGGCGACCGCGCTCGCCAAGTCGCGCACGCTAGGCGAGACGGGGTGGTTCGACATGGCGACGATCGCTCGGATCGCCGACGAGCACCGGATGGGGCGTGCGGAGCACGGTCGGACCTTGTGGCAGTTCGTGATGCTCGAGCGGTCGATGAAGCGGATGTTCGGGTAGGGCGGCTACGAATCCTCCCCCGCCAGGGGGAGGTGGCTGGCACTTGCCAGACGGAGGGGGAGGTACGCGAAACGCTTGTTCCTTGTCCGCCCCCTCCGTCACCTTCGGTGCCACCTCCCCCTGGCGGGGGAGGATTGAGACTTAGAATAATCCTTCGATCAGCCCCTCGTTATTCAACCGGATCGCCTCGGCGGCCGAAACGCGCGGCAGGCCCGGCATGGTCATGATCTCTCCGCAGATCGCCACCACGAACCCGGCACCTGCCGCTAGCCGCACTTCGCGCACCGGCACGATATGCCCGGTCGGTGCACCAAGCAGGGCAGGGTCGGTCGAGAAGCTGTACTGCGTCTTCGCGAGGCAGACGGGCAGGTGACCGTATCCGGCATCCTCCCAGCGCTTCAACTGAGCGAGCACGCTGGGCTCGGCGACGGCGTGCTCGGCACGATAGATGCGGCGTGCAACGGTATCGATCTTGTCGAACAACGACAGTTCGTCGCCATAGATCGGCGCGAACCCGCCCCCGTGCGTGTCGCACAGTTCGGCGACCGCGTCGGCCAGTTCGACGGCACCGGCACCACCCTCGGCCCAATGCCGGCAGAGGATCGCGCGCGCGCCGTGATGTGCGGCGGCCTCGACGATCGCGGCGATCTCCGCATCGCTGTCGGTGTAGAAATGGTTGATCGCGACGACCGCGGGCACGCCGAACTGGCGGATGTTCTCGATATGACGGACGAGATTGACCGCGCCCCGTCGTACCGCGTCGACGTCCTCGCGTCCCAGGTCGGCCTTGGCGACGCCACCGTTCATCTTCAGCGCACGCGCGGTCGCGACGATCACGACCGCGTCGGGGGCCAGCCCCGCCTGGCGGCACTTGATGTCGAAAAACTTTTCCGCGCCGAGATCCGCGCCGAAGCCCGCCTCGGTCACCACGTAATCGCCGAGCGACAGCGCTGCCCGCGTCGCGATTACCGAGTTGCAGCCATGCGCGATGTTGGCGAATGGCCCGCCGTGGAGGAACGCGGGCGTCCCTTCCAGCGACTGGACGAGGTTCGGCTTGATCGCCTCCGCCAGCAGCACCGCCATCGCGCCGTCCGCCTTCAAGTCGCGCGCGGTGATCGGCTTGCGGCCCCGCGTGTAGGCGACGACGATATCGCCCAGCCGCCGCTCCATGTCCGCGAGCCCGTCGGCGAGGCAAAGGATCGCCATCACCTCCGACGCGACCGTGATGTCGAAGCCCGATTCGCGGGGATAGCCGTTGGCGACGCCACCGATCGACTGGACGATGTCGCGCAGCGCACGGTCGTTCATGTCGAGCACGCGCCGCCAGACCACGCGGCGGACGTCGATCTGGAGCGCGTTGCCCCAGTGGATGTGGTTGTCGATCATCGCCGCGAGCAAATTGTGCGCCGCGGTGATCGCGTGGAAATCGCCGGTGAAGTGGAGGTTGATGTCCTCCATCGGCGCCACCTGCGCACGACCGCCACCGGTCGCACCGCCCTTGGTCCCGAAGCACGGGCCCAGCGAGGGTTCGCGAAGGGCGAGCACGGCCTTGCGCCCGGTATGCCGGAGCGCGTCGGCGAGCCCGATCGAGGTCGTGGTCTTGCCTTCGCCTGCCGGGGTCGGATTGATCGCGGTGACGAGGATGAGCTTGCCGTTGGGCGAAGACTTGCGTGCGTTCAGCCATTCGAGCGAGATCTTCGCCTTGTACCGGCCATAAGGCTCGATCGCGTCGTCGGGAATGTGCAGGCTCTCGGCGATGGCGGCGATAGGGCGCAGGGCGACGCTGCGAGCGATGGCGATATCGGTTTCCATGAGTCCCGGCCTAGCGGGCCCGGAGATAGCTTTCCAGACTGTTGGGCGTCCCGAATGCAGAACGGCGCCTGCTTTTTAAGGCAGGCGCCGTCGGTATCTGGCAATCAGTGAAACGACGCGAGATTACATCGTCTGCAGTTCGGTAATGTGCGACTGGACGACTGGTACGATTCCGGCTGCAACAGTCTTCAGGCCCGCCACGGTGCCCTTGTTCGCATAGCCCTGCTGCAACGTCAGCGCCTTGGCATGCGCCGCCTTCTGCTGCGTCACGTACAGCCGGTCGCGCGCCGTGCCCTTCGCCGCGCGAAGTGCCGCGACGTTCTTCGCGCCCATCGGATCGAGCTTGGGTGGTGCGACCTTCACATGCGCCGCCATCGCCGCCGCCTTCACGTCCTCGGTGCTCTTGGTGTGATCGGTGATCATCATCTGCGCGAAGCTCTTAAGCTTCGGATTGGTGGTCGTCTCGAGCAGGATCTGGCTCGACGTCTTCTCGTACAGGTCGCCGGCACCGGCCTTCATTACGTAAGTCGAAGCGGGCATCGGCGCCTGTGCCGAGACAGCGGCGATCGGCAGCGCGATCAGCGCGGCGGCAGTCAGAAATCGTGTCATGGTCTTCTCTCTCCTGTTGAACCTTTAGCTTAGTCGTTCGCGGTGCCAGGCTCGGCCATCTTGCGGTGCATCTCGGCGAGCACGGCGTTGGGCGTGACGTTGGCGATCGCCGACTGGATCTTGTTCTTCCAGCCCGACACGACCGCGGACTTGCCGGACATCAGCGCGTCCCAGCCGTCCTTCGCCACGTCCGCGGGATCGCTTTTCTTGGGATCGGTCCCGACATCGGTGTCCATCATGTGCGCGCGATCGAAGAACTCGGTGTCGACCGGGCCGGGCATCAGGTTGGTCAGCGTGACGCCGTCTGCATCCTTGATCTCGTTCTGGATCGCGGCAACGAAGCTGTCGACGAAGCTCTTCGTGCCGTTGTACACCGCCTGGAACGCACCGGGGATGTAGCCTGCGATCGACCCGGTCACGAGCACCTTGCCGGTGTTGCGCGCGACCATCGGCGGCAACACCTTCTGCAACAGATACGCCGTGCCGACGACGTTGGTGTCGACGACCTTGCGCCACTCCGCGAGGTCCTGATCAAGGAACGCCTTGCCAAGCCCGCGCCCGGCGTTCGCGCAGACCAGGTCGATCGTCCGGCCGTTCGTCGCCGCCAAAAGCTGGTCGACGCCTTCGATCGTCGAGAGATCGGCCTGGAGCGACTGAACATCGGTGCCGAACTGCTTGAAGTCCTGCGCGGCGGCGTCGATCAACGCCTCGTCCGCCACGACGAGAATGTCGTAGCCGTCCTTCGCCGCCAGCGTCGCCAGTTCGAAGCCGATGCCCGTCGAGGCGCCGGTGATGATCGCGAATTTATCAGCCATTGTCAGTCATCCTCAGTTGAAGCCGGGCTTGAGCACGACCTTCGTCACTTCGTTCTGGTTGTTCTTGAACATGTCGTAGCCCTTGGGGGCGTCCTCCAGGTCCATGCGGTGCGAGATCAGGAAGGTGGTGTCGATCTTGCCCTCCATGATCGCGTTGAGCAGCGCGGGCATGTAATGCTGGACATGCGTCTGACCGGTCTTGAGCGTCAGCCCCTTCTCCATGAAGGCGCCGAGCGGAAACTTGTCGACGAACCCGCCGTACACGGCAGGCATCGACACCCGCCCGCCCTTGCGACACGCAATGATCGCCTGGCGGATCGAGTGCGTCCGATCGGTGCCGAGGAACGTCGACGCCTTGATCTGATCAACGACGTTGTCGACGAAGAAGCCGTGTGCCTCGAGCCCAACGCTGTCGATGACGGCGTCGGGGCCGATGCCGCCGGTCATTACCATCAATGCCTCGTAGACGGCCGATTGCTCGTAGTTGATCGTCTCGGCGCCGAACTTCTTGGCAAGCTCCAGTCGGTGCGGGAAGTGGTCGATCGCGATGACGCGTTCGGCGCCCATCAGGAACGCCGACTGCACCGCGAACAGCCCGACCGGACCGCAACCCCACACAGCGACCGTGTCGCCGGGTTCGATCTGTGCGTTCTCCGCCGCCATCCAGCCGGTCGGCAGGATGTCGGAGAGGAACAACACCTTCTCGTCGTCCACACCGTCGGGAATGACGATCGGGCCGACGTCGCTGAACGGCACGCGGACATATTCGGCTTGGCCGCCGGCATAGCCACCGGTCATGTGGCTGTAACCGAACAGGCCGGACATGGGCTGGCCGTAGATTTCCTGCGCGATGTCCTGGTTGTCGGCGGGGAGGCCGTTGTCGCACGCCGAATACTGGTGCTTGCCGCAATGGTAGCAACTGCCGCAGGCGATCGTGAACGGGACGACGACCTTCTGGCCCTTCTTCAGCGTCGACTTCGCGCCGACCTCGACGACTTCGCCCATGAATTCGTGGCCAAGGATATCGCCGGCCTGCATCGTCGGGATATAGCCGTCGTACAGATGCAGATCGGAACCGCATATCGCGGTCGCGGTGACCTTGATGATGCAATCACGCTGGTTGACGATTTCGGGATCGTCGACCGTATCTACGCGGACGTCGTGCTTACCGTGCCATGCCAGAGCGCGCATCAGGCGAGTTCCTCTTCATGCTGCTTGCGGTTCATCGCGGCAGTCGCGATCTCGCCGGTTTCCATCAACTGCTTGAAACGGCGTAGGTCTCGGCGGGCCTGGATCGCGGGTTCGCGCTGAAACATCTTGGCGATCAGCTTGCCGATCACGCCACCCGGCGGATCGTACAGGATGGTCGCAACGACCACCGTGCCGCGCGCGCCCGCATCCCGAAACTCGACGCGGCCGCTGTTAGGCACGTCGGCACCATCCTCCGACGACCATGCGATGAAGCTGTCCTGCGCTTCATCAGTAACCGCCGACGTCCATTCATAGGATTTGCCCGCCGGACCCTTGACCACCCAATGCGAGCGGCGCTGGTCGAGGACGTCGATACGCTCGACATTCTCCATGAAGGTCGGAAGGTTTGCGAAGTCGCGAAAATAGGCGAACAGTTCGCCGACCGGGCGATTGATCGTAACCGCACGGGCAACGATGCTGCTGCCCTTGCCGTCCGCAAGGTCCCGCGTCGCGTCCGCTACAGCGTCGCTTCGCTTGGACGTGCTTAGTGGGGCGTCATCTCTTGGATCGCTTTCAGTCATCACCGTCTCCTGGCTGCGAAGTCCTTCCAACAGTGTCCGAAGACCTATGTTCCGCCGCCTCGGTCTTGAATTTGCAAGACTTGATATCGATCAGGACATTCGGCCCCGCGCGAAATCCGCCTAGTGTCACGAAGTTTACATCGTCACATTCGGGAAGCACCGTTCGTTACACACGCACGCCAATCTCGGCGCGATTTGGCCACTTAACCATGTAAATATACCTACAGGTCGATCATCGCAGCAGACGAGGATCGCCCGTGACCTACCAGACGCACATCGCCCAGTTGACCAACCTCATTGCCGACCAGAACGGCACGTGGGACGCGATCTCGCCCGAGTCCGTCGCGCGGATGCGGTTGCAGAACCGGTTCACCACGGGCCTCGACATCGCGCGCTATACCGCAGCGATCATGCGCAAGGACATGGCAGCCTATGACGCGGACCCGGCGCACTACACGCAGTCGCTCGGCTGCTGGCACGGGTTCATCGCGCAGCAGAAGATGATCAGCATCAAGAAGCATTTCGGCACCACCGACCGCCGGTATCTTTACCTTTCCGGCTGGATGGTCGCGGCGATGCGGAGCGAATTTGGCCCGCTGCCCGACCAGTCGATGCACGAGAAAACGAGCGTCCCCGCGTTGATCGAGGAACTCTACACCTTCCTCCGGCAGGCCGATGCACGCGAACTCGGCATGATGTTCCGCGACGTCGATGCGGCGCGCGCTGCCGGTAACGCGATCGAGGAACAGCGCCTGCTCAATGCGATCGAGAACCACCAGACGCACGTTGTGCCAATCATCGCCGACATCGATGCGGGCTTCGGCAATGCGGAGGCGACCTATCTGCTCGCGCGGAAGATGATCGAGGCGGGAGCCTGCGCGCTCCAGATCGAGAACCAGGTCAGCGACGAAAAGCAATGCGGCCACCAGGACGGCAAGGTCACCGTTCCGCACGAGGACTTTCTCGCGAAGGTCCGCGCCTGCCGCTACGCGTTCCTCGAACTCGGCGTGGAGGATGGCATCATCGTCACGCGCACCGACTCGCTCGGTGCCGGCCTCACCAAGCAGATCGCGGTCAGCAAGGAAGCGGGCGACCTCGGCGACCAGTATAACTCGTACCTCGATTGCGAGGAGATCGACCCGGCGACGGCGCAGAACGGCGACGTCATCCTCAACCGCGACGGCAAGCTGCTCCGTCCCAAGCGCCTGCCGTCGAACCTGTTCCAGTTCCGCGCGGGGACCGGCGAGGATCGCTGCGTAATGGACTGCATCGCGTCGCTACAGAACGGCGCCGACCTGCTGTGGATCGAGACCGAAAAGCCGCACATCGAGCAGATCGCCGGCATGGTCGACCGCATCCGTGAGGCCGTCCCCAATGCGAAGCTCGTCTATAATAACTCGCCAAGCTTCAACTGGACGTTGAACTTCCGCCAGCAGGTTTTCGATGCCTGGTCGGCTGCGGGTGACGACGTGTCGGCCTATGATCGCGCGCGGCTCATGAGCGTCGATTACGACGGCACGACGCTCGCGGACGAAGCCGACGAACGCATCCGCACCTTCCAGGCGGATTCGGCCAAGCGCGCAGGCATCTTCCACCATCTGATCACGCTGCCGACGTATCACACGGCGGCGCTCTCGACCGACAATCTCGCCAAGGAGTATTTCGGGGATGCGGGGATGCTCGGTTATGTGAAGGGCGTCCAGCGCAAGGAAATCCGCGAGGGGATCGCCTGCGTGAAGCACCAGAACATGTCTGGTTCGGATCTTGGCGACGACCACAAGGAGTATTTCGCGGGTGAGGCGGCTCTGAAGGCGGGCGGCGCGCATAATACGATGAACCAGTTTGCGGCGTGATGCCCTAGCCGGAGCGAAAGCTCCGGCGCGGATCCGGCATCGCGCCCGGCCGGCGGGGCCAAAAGCCCCGTCCGACGACGCGGCTTTGCCGCGGCGCTAAGGCTTGTCTCGACTATGCTAGCCTTGATCGACAGTCGCGCCTGCCAATCCTCCCCCGCCAGGGGGAGGTGTCGCCGAAGGTGACGGAGGGGGAGGACACGGAACAGAGGTCACCTGGTCCTCCCCCTCCGTCAGGCTACGCCTGCCACCTCCCCCTTGCGGGGGAGGATCGTTAGGCTGCCGACCGGCTTACTCCGCCGAGTCCACCCTGTCCGCCGCAAGCGGTACCGCCAGCGCCGTCTCACCCAACGATGCCAGCACCGCCGCCGTCAGCGCATCGAGCCCGTACGGCTTCTCCAGCATAATCGCATCCGTATCGCCCTCGACCGACGCAGTGTCTCCGCTCGCGAAGACGATCCCGACACCCGGCCGCAGCGCGCGCGCGGTGCGGGCGAAGTCCGGGCCCGACACGCCAGGCAGGTTGATGTCGGTCACCAGCGCGTCGATCGGCACGGTCTGAAGCGCAGTCATCGCATCCTCCGCGCTCGCCGCGTCGACCACCACGAAGCCGCTGCCTTGCAGCATCTCGGCAGTGTTCGCGCGGATCATCTCGTCGTCCTCGACCAGCAGGACGGTGCGCCGTGCCGACGCGTCCAGCCGTCGCTCCGCTTCGATCCGCGCATCGCGAGCGACCTTGGCGGCAGGTGAATCGCCGCGCTGCCGATTGGCCAGCACTTCGCGGAATTTCCTTGCCAGCGCCTCGCGCGAATACGGCTTCGACAACAGGTCGACGCCGGCATCGAGCTTGCCGCCGTGCACGATCGAGTTCTCGGTATAGCCCGACGTGAACAGCACCACGAGATTGGGCAGCCGCTCCTTCGCCTTGCGCGCGAGTTCCGGGCTTTTCAGCGTTCCAGGCATCACCACGTCGGTGAACAGGATGTCGATCGGCACGCCGCTCTCGACCACGTTGAGCGCGCTGGCCGCGTCGACCGACTTCAGGACGCTGTAGCCGAGATCGGTCAGCAGCTCGACCACGGTGGTGCGAACCTCGTCGTCGTCCTCGACCACCAGCACCGTCTCCGTGCCGCCACAGATCGGCCCCGCATCGGCGACGACCTCGACGTCCTCGCTCTCCATCGCACGCGGCAGATAAAGCTTGATCGTGGTGCCTTCGCCGACCTCCGAATAGATCTTCACATGGCCGCCGGACTGTTTGACGAAGCCGTAGACCATCGACAGGCCCAAGCCCGAGCCCTTGCCTTCGCTCTTGGTCGAGAAGAACGGTTCGAACACCTTCTCGATGATTTCAGGGCTCATGCCGCTGCCCGTGTCGGATACCGCGAGCAGGACGTATTGCCCGGCTTCGACCTCCTCGTGGCTGCGGGCATAGGCATCGTCGAGATGCGCATTGCCGAGTTCGATGGTGAGCTTGCCCTGGCCGTCCATTGCGTCGCGCGCGTTGATCGCGAGGTTTAGCAGCGCGTTTTCGATCTGCGCGGGGTCGATGAAGGTGTTCCAGAGGCCGCCGCCGACCACGGTCTCGATTTCGACCCCTTCGCCGATCGCGCGGCGCAGCATGTCGTCCATCCCGCGCACGAACCGCGTGACGTTGACGACCTTGGGCTCGAGCGCCTGGCGACGCCCGAACGCGAGCAATTGCGAGGCGAGCTTCGAGCCGCGCGTGACGCCGGCCATAGCGTTGGCGACCCAGCGCTCCGCACGCTCGTTGCCGGCGAGGTTCTTGCCGAGCAGCTGGAGATTGCCCGAGACGACCTGGAGCAGGTTGTTGAAGTCGTGCGCGACGCCGCCGGTCAACTTGCCGACGGTCTCCATCTTCTGCGATTGCGCGAGCTTGGCTTCGGCCTCGCGGCGCTCGCCGATCTCGGCGATGACGCGCGCCTCCAGCGTCTCGTTGAGCTGGCGGAGCTGATCCTCGGCACGCTCGCGGTGGCGGACCTGGCGGGCGAGCGCTTCGGCCTGTTCGCGCAAGGCGGCCTCGGCGGCGCGCTGATGCGTGATGTCGGTGTGGACGCCGACCCATTCGATGACTTCGCCCGCCGAATCGAGGATCGGCAGGCTGCGTACGGCGAAGGTACGCCAGGCGCCGCAATGGCGGCGGACGCGGTGTTCGAACACGAACATCGACTTGTTCAGGACGGCCGCGGTCCACGCCTTTATCGTCGATGCGACGTCGTCGGGGTGGATCGCGTCGGCCCAGCCGAAATTCTGGTATTCGTCGATCGACTGGCCGGTGAGCGTCGCCCAGCCGGGTTGCTCGCCGATCATCCGGCCATCGGGGCTGTTGGTCCAGAGCACGCCGTGGACCGCGTCCATCGCGGTGCGGAAGCGGCCGTTGCTGATGCCGAGTGCGGCCTCGCGTTCGGCGCGGTCCTCGACGTCGATGCCGAGCACGTAGATGCCGGCGATCGAGCCGTCCGCCTGGACATGCGGAACATAGCGGAATTCGGAGCGGCGCGGACGGCCGTCGCGGTGCGGGAAGACGGTCTGCGCGATGAAGCTCTCGCCGGCCAGCGCGCGCTCGAACGATGGGCGGCGATCCTGGTAGACCGCGTCCCCGAGCACTTCGCGGACGGACTTGCCGATCATCGACTCGGGCGCGACGCCGAGCCACTCGTCATATTGCGCGTTGGCGAGACGATAGACGTGATCGCGGTCGATGTACGAGATCAGCATCGGCACGGCATCGGTGACACGGCGCAGTTCGGCTTCGCTGGCGGCGAGGCGGTGCTCCGCTTCGACGCGGCCGCTATTGTCGACCATCGTGCACAGGACGCCGCCGACCGTGCCGCCGGCGCAGTAGACGGGCGTGTAGAACAGGTCGAGCGTCAGCGTTTCGGGGCCTTCGGGACGCTGGAACAGGATCGGCTGGTCGCGGTAGGCGACGGTCTCGCCGCGGAGGCCAGCTTCGAGGACCGCGCGGTTCCAGTCCCAGACTTCCGGGAAGGCGGTCGCGACCGGGTTGCCGAGCGCGGCCGGGTGGCGGTCTCCTGCGACGGCGCGGTAGCTGTCGTTGTAGAGCATGACGTGCTCGGGCCCCCACATCACGACCTTGGCGACGGGGGAGTTGAGGATGTTGGCAAGCGTGACGCGGAGTTCGGCGGGCCACGAGTCGATCGGGCCAAGCGAGGTCGCGCTCCAGTCGCGCTGGCGCACGAGCATCCCGCATTCGCCGCCGCCGATCAGGATTTCGGCGGGTGCGGCCGAGGCGGCGCTGCGGTCGCGCATCTGCTCGAGCGCGGTGCGGACGATGGCGGCGGCGTCGCCGTGCCCTCCGTCGGTCAATTCGTCGATGTAGCTGCCGAGGTCTGCGGGCAGGGAAATAATGCGCGACGAGTCAGGCGTTGTCATGCCGGACTAGTGGGTATCGCGCGCGCGCGTGTCAATGATTAGGGGTGTGGGGGAGGGGGGCGGATCGCGCATCCATCCGGGCATACCCACTTAGTTCCACCCCGGCGAAAGCCGGGGCCCAGTTGGGGGACGTCGCTAACGGAGCGTTGCCCTTCGTTATCGCCACCTCTCCAACTGGGCCCCGGCCTTCGCCGGGGTGGTGGCCGGCAAGCCGGGATGGTAGCCAGTAAAAAGCGTTCGAACCTAAGCATGTTTCCCCGCGAAGCCGGGGACCCAGACTGGGCTCCCGCCTTCGCGGGAGAACAAGGAAGGACGGGCTGTCGTTCGGCAGCGCGCCCTTCCTTCTCTCCTCCGATCACCCCTCGGTGCGTGGCAAGCCCAGCGGGTTGTCGTGCTTGACCGCCTTCGGCAGCAGCGCGTCCGGCAGGTCCTGGTAGCAGACCGGGCGCAGGAAGCGCTCGATAGCAGCCGTACCGACCGAGGTCGTGCGCGGATCCGACGTCGCCGGGAAAGGCCCACCGTGAACCATTGCAGGAGCAACCTCGACGCCGGTCGGCCAGCCGTTCGCGAGGATGCGACCGGCCTTGCGTTCCAGCACCGGCACCAGCGTCGCAGCGTCCGCGTAATCGCCTTCGTCGATCTGCAGCGTGATCGTCAGCTGACCCTCGACCTGTTCGAGAACCTGGCGGACCTCGGCGAGGTCGGCGCAGCGGACGATGATCGAGGCAGCCCCGAAAACTTCATGCGACAGCGCAGGGTCGGCGACGAACGCCTTGCCGGTGGTGGAGAACAACGCCGCACGACCGCGGTTTGCGCCTTCGGCTTCGGTGCCGCGAGCGAGCGTCTCGACCGCATTGTGACCGGCAAGCGCGGCGACGCCCTTGTCGTAGCTGGCATGGATGCCGGGGGTCAGCATGACCTGCGGCGCAGCTTCGCCAAGCGCAGCGGCGGCGGCTTCGACGAATTTGTCGAGGTCAGGACCATCGACCGCGACGACGATGCCGGGATTGGTGCAGAACTGCCCCGAGCCCATCGTCAGCGAACCGACATAGGCCTTGCCGAGTGCTTCGCCGCGCGCCGCAAGCGCCGCGGGGAACAGGATGACGGGGTTGACGCTGCTCATCTCGGCATAGACCGGGATCGGCTCGGGGCGGGCTGCGGCGAGTGCCACCAGGGCCAAGCCACCGCCGCGCGAGCCGGTGAAGCCGACCGCCTTGATGCGCGCGTCCTTGACGAGCGCGGCGCCGAGTTCGTTCGCGGGACCCTGGACCAGCGAGAACACGCCCTCGGGCAGCCCACACTTGGCAACCGCGGCCTGGATCGCCTTGCCGACCATGACCGACGTGCCGGGATGCGCGGGGTGGCCCTTGACCACGACCGGGCAACCGGCGGCAAGTGCCGAGGCGGTGTCACCACCTGCAACCGAGAAGGCGAGCGGGAAGTTCGAGGCGCCGAACACCGCGACCGGGCCGACCGCGATCCGGCGTTGGCGCAGGTCCGCGCGGGGAGCGGGCTTACGATCGGGCTGTGCCTCGTCGATGATGACCGAGGCCCAGGTGCCGGCGCGGAGATGCTTGGCGAACAGGCGGAGCTGGCCGGTGGTACGGCCGCGCTCGCCTTCGAGGCGTGGGCGGGGCAGGCCGCTCTCCTGGATCGCACGAGCGACGAGCGGCTCGTGGATCGCCTCGATCTCGTCGGCGATCGTCTCGAGGAATTTCGCGCGCGTTTCGGGATCGGTTTCGCGGAAGGTATCGAACGCTGCTTCGGCGAGCTTGCAGGCTTCCGCGACGTCTTCTTCACTCGAAACGGCAAAAGCGGGTTCGATCTTGGCGTCGGTCGACGGATCGATCGCGAGGAAGGTGACGTCGCTGTCTACGGCGCGCGCGCCGATCGGGAAGGTACCGTCCATGTCAGTTCTCCAAATCAAATCGAGGGACGCGCCAACCGGAACGGCGGTGCGTCGGGAAATCGTCGGCTAAGATGCGCGGCGGCCGCAAAGGTCGCGCTATCACTCTCGGCACATGCTCCAATGTGGTGCGAAGGCGAACCATGTTCCAGTGCGTAGCAGCAGTCGCGGACGGCAATGTGACACCGAGGCCATGGCTTGGGTAGAGTGTACGGATCAGATCGTATCGCACGCGCACTCCCCGTCCGTTCCAAATATGCTTGCTGCCCGGTAAGGCAAAACCGATTGTCCGACTAATCTTGGGAGCGATAACACGCAAGAGCGAACGGCCGCGGCACGATGTTCTCTGAGTATACGACCACGGTAACTCAGATTACATGCTGATAATATTGCGATCACCTGCTAAAAAGCGCGGCATGAGCCTCGCCACGCGCAAGCCGCGCAACACTTCGGGCCGCAGAAGCGGCGCACCCACCATTTCCGACGTCGCGGTTCTCGCAGGCGTCTCACCGATGACCGTCTCGCGCGTCATCAACGGGGAAGCGAAGGTCCGAGAGGCGACGCGCGAGGCGGTTAACGTGGCGATCGACACGCTTCGATACGCGCCCAACCGCGCCGCGCGCAGCTTGGCCGGCGGCGGGCAGATGCGGATCGGCCTGCTCTACAGCAACCCGAGCGCTGCGTATCTGAGCGAGTTCCTGGTCGGCAGCCTCGAACAGGCGAGCCGCAGCGACGTGCAGTTGATCGTCGAGAAATGCGACATCGGCGACCATGAGATCGAGGTCGCGCGGCATATGATCGAGAGCGGGATCGACGGCGTCATCCTGCCGCCGCCGCTCTGCGATTCGCGCGCGGTGCTCGACGTGCTGACGGAGGCCGGCGTGCCGACCGTGGTCGTCGCGACCGGGTCTCCGCCGGAAGGGTCGGCCGCCGTCACGATCGACGATTTCGAAGCGGCCCGCGCGATGACCGAACACCTTGTTAAGCTGGGTCATTCGCGGATCGGGTTCATCATCGGCAACCCGAACCAGACCGCGAGCCGGCTTCGTCACGAGGGGTATCTCGCGGCGATCGCCGATGCCGGTCTGGCGCCGGATGAGTCGCTGGTGGTGGGCGGCTTGTTCACCTATCGCTCCGGTCTCGACGGTGCCGAGCAATTGCTCGACGCGAAGGATGCGCCCACCGCGATCTTCGCCAGCAACGACGACATGGCTGCGGCGACCGTCGCGGTCGCGCATCGCCGCGGCCTCGACGTGCCGGGCGACCTGACGGTGTGCGGGTTCGACGACAGCGCGCTTGCGACGACGATCTGGCCCGAACTGACGACGATCCACCAGCCGATCGCCGACATGTCGCGCGCGGCGGTCGAGCTGCTCGTCTCGGCGATCTTCAATCGTCGCAGCGGCGGCAAGGATGCGAATGGCCATGTCGTTCTCGATTACACGCTGGTCCGCCGTCAGTCGGACGCTGCGCCGCGTCGCCGACCACCGTCGCGCGTTCACGCATAGTATCGACTGGCGCTTGACCGACCGACGACCGTCGCGGTAGCGCTCCCATGAGATAACAGACCGCGTTCAGGAGAGTTTGCAGTGGACCGTGTACCGGTGAAGCCGTTCCGATCGCGCGACTGGTTCGCCGATCCCGCCCGCTCGGACATGACCGCGCTCTATCTCGAACGCTTCATGAATTACGGGCTGACCCCGGCGGAGTTGCGCTCGGGAAGGCCGATCATCGGCATCGCGCAGTCGGGCAGCGACCTTTCGCCGTGCAACCGCATCCATCTGGAACTCGCCAAGCGAACGCGGGACGGGATTCGTGATGCGGGCGGCATCGCGATGGAGTTCCCGGTCCATCCTATCTTCGAGAATTGCCGGCGGCCGACCGCGGCGCTCGATCGCAACCTGGCGTATCTGGGGCTGGTCGAGACGCTTTACGGCTATCCAATCGACGCGGTCGTGCTGACCACCGGCTGCGACAAGACCACGCCGTCGGGGATCATGGCGGCGTCGACGGTCGATATTCCGGCGATCGTGCTGTCGGGCGGTCCGATGCTCGATGGCTGGCATGACGGCGAGCTGGTCGGCTCGGGAACGGTGATCTGGCGTAGCCGGCGCAAGCTGGCGGCGGGCGAGATCGACGAGGAGGAATTCCTCAACCGCGCCACCGACAGCGCGCCGTCCGCCGGGCATTGCAACACGATGGGCACGGCCTCGACGATGAACGCGGTCGCCGAGGCGCTCGGGTTGTCGCTGACCGGGTGCGCGGCGATTCCCGCGCCGTACCGCGAGCGCGGCCAGATGGCGTACGAGACCGGGCGGCGGATCGTCGAGATGGCGTATGAGGACCTGCGCCCGTCGACGATTCTCACGCGCGACAGCTTCCTCAACGCGATCCGCGTGGTCAGTGCGATCGGCGGGTCGAGCAACGCGCAGCCGCATATCATGGCGATGGCGCAGCATGCGGGGGTGACGCTGTATCCGGAAGATTGGTCGGATCACGGCTATGACCTGCCGTTGCTTGTCAACATGCAGCCCGCGGGCAAGTATCTCGGCGAGCGGTTCCACCGGGCGGGCGGCGTGCCCGCGGTGCTGCATGAGCTGATTGCGGGCGGGAAGCTCGACACGAGCTGCCTGACGGTCACCGGGCGGTCGATCGGCGAGAACATCGCTGGCCGCGAGACGCGCGATCGCGAGATGATCAAGCCGTTCGATGCGCCGATGATGGAGCGCGCCGGCTTCCTGGTGCTGAAGGGCAACCTGTTCGATTTCGGGATCATGAAGACGTCGGTGATCTCGCCGGCGTTCCGCGAGCGGTATCTCTCGACGCCGGGCGCGGAAGATCGGTTCGAGGCGCGGGCGATCGTGTTCGAGGGTTCGGACGACTATCACCACCGGATCAACGATCCCGCGCTCGACATCGACGAGGGCTGTATCCTGGTGATCCGCGGGGCGGGGCCGATCGGCTGGCCGGGCTCGGCGGAAGTCGTCAACATGCAGCCGCCCGACGCGCTGATCCAGCGCGGTGTCCTGGCGCTGCCGACGCTCGGCGACGGGCGGCAGTCGGGGACGTCGGACAGTCCGTCGATCCTGAACGTGTCGCCTGAGAGTGCTGTCGGCGGCGGGTTATCGTGGATCCGGACGGGCGACGTGGTGCGAATCGATCTGGTCGCCGGGACCTGCGATGCGCTGGTCGAGCCCGACGAGATTGCGCGCCGCAAGGGCGAGGGGCTGCCGCCGGTACCCGAGAGCAATACGCCGTGGGAGGAATTGTACCGCGAGAAGACCGGGCAGCTGGCCGAGGGCGGCGTGCTCGATTTCGCCGTGAAGTATCGCGGGATTTCCGCGAAGACGCCTCGGCATAACCACTGAGGCGTGAGGCCTGAGGGCGGGGCTCGGTGTCTCGCCCCATCCTTAAGTCACTGATCATCTTCAGCGTCCAGAATGCATACTGTCTGACCTTTGCGATAAAAGCGCAAGGGTCAGCCAGTATGGTTTCGCGCCTCCGCTGGAGTGACCGAGGGAGGCGGTCAAGCGCCTCGAAACGCGGTATCATGAACCGAAGTCGTCCCTAAAAAGCACCTCCCCGGCGAAGGCCGGGGCCCA
Source organism: Sphingomonas sp. PAMC26645 (assembly GCF_004795835.1). Classification (NCBI taxonomy): domain Bacteria; kingdom Pseudomonadati; phylum Pseudomonadota; class Alphaproteobacteria; order Sphingomonadales; family Sphingomonadaceae; genus Sphingomonas; species Sphingomonas sp. PAMC26645. The sequence continues at coordinate 3,219,433 of NZ_CP039249.1, read as the reverse complement.
GTTGGGGGACGTTGCTAGCGGAGGAGGGGCCGCCGTTATTTCCGCCTCGCCAACTGGGCCCGCTTCCGCCGGGGTAGTGCTATCGTGGGGAGGACAATGGCGGTCTGACACGAACACGCCAAGTCGAACCCCGCGATGAATCGTACCTACCGGACCGCGACCCAAGCCGCGGTCCGGTGGTTGGCATTAGCCCACCATGTCTTCCAGCTCGCGGCCACGCGTTTCCGAAACCATCTTCCAGACGAAGAAGAACGAGACGAACGCCGACAAGGCGTAGAAGCCGTAAGTGAGCGACAGGCCGAGCGAGATCGCCATCGTGGGGAAGCTCACCGAGATCGCGAAGTTGGCGAACCACTGCGCGAAGCCCGCGACCGCCAGACCCGAACCACGGATCTGCGTCGGGAACATCTCTCCGAGCATCACCCACATGATCGGGCCCCAGCTCAGGTTGAAGAACACGACATACGCATTGGCGGCGATCAGTGCGATCAAGCCGTTGCGATCCGACAGGTGCAGCGAACCCTCGACGATCGCGCCGCTGGCGAAGCAGATCGCGACGATCGCCAGCGCGACGGTCATGCCCGCAGACCCGATCAGCAGGAGCGGCTTGCGGCCGACCTTGTCGACCAGCGCGACGGTGAGCAGGCAGGCGATGATCGACAGCGAGCCGGACAGGATGTTGATGAGCAGCGCATCGCTCTCGCTGAAGCCGACCGACTGCCACAGCACCGAACCGTAGTAGAACACGATGTTGATGCCGACGAACTGCTGGAAGATCGCGAGGCCGATGCCGGTCCAGACGATCGGGCGGATCTTGCCGCTCGCCTTGTCGATCAGGTCGGACAGCTTGGGACGATGCGCATCGACCGACAGCGAGCCGCGGATCTCGGCGACCTTGCGCGTGGCCTCGGCGGCACCGAACAGGCGCGTGAGGACGACCTGTGCTTCGTCGTAACGGCCCTTGAGAACCAGGAAGCGCGGGCTTTCGGGGATCAGGAACAGCGTCGCGAGATAGATCGCGGCGGGGATGACCTGCATCCAGAACATCCAGCGCCATGCCGGATAGTCGAGCCAGAACAACGCGGTCGAGGATCCGGCGATGCGCGCGAGATACCAGTTGGCGACGAATGCGCCGGTCAGGCCGGTGATGATCATGATCTGCTGGACGCTCGACAGCCGGCCGCGGACGTTCGCGGGAACGACTTCGGAGATGTAGACCGGGGCGAGCACGCTGGCGGCACCGATGCCGAGGCCGCCGACGATGCGGGCGAGCACGAACATCGTCGCCGAGGTTGCTGCACCCGCCGCGAGTGCGCTGACGATGAAGAGCACCGCGGCGATCATCATGACGTTGCGGCGGCCGAGGTTGTCGGCAAGCCGCCCGGCCATGAACGCGCCGACCGACGAGCCGATCAGGATCGCGCCGACGGTGAAGCCGGTGCCGAGCGACGACAGCGCGAACGTAGTCTCGAGCCCCGCCTGCGTGCCGTTGATGACGCCCGAGTCATAGCCGAACATGAACCCGCCGATGGTCGCGACGATGACGATCATCGCAATCAGGGCTCGGTTCACTTGGGGCGCGGATTCTGCCGCTATAGTCATTGGTTTTCCTCTCCGTGACGGCGCTCTAACGGCGACGCTTATCGTGAATGGGGTGTCGTAAAATTGGTTGCACTAAAGTGTGACGGGTTCGACCGGGACGCCGGGAATGGCGACGCGGAAGGTGAACAGGTTTCCTGCCAGCGGCTGGGCTGCGAGCGCTTCGTCGTCGAGGCCTTTCGCGGCGGTCGTCGCATAGGCGGTGCGACCGTCGGGCCCACCGAGCGCGATCTTGGTGATGTTCGCGACCGGGAAGCGGACGATGTCGGTGCAGGTACCATCCGGCGCGAACCGGCGTGCCGCCCAACCGCCGAAGAACCCGACCCAGACGCCGCCTTCGGAATCGCAGATCGCCCCGTCGGGGTAACCATCGTCGGGGTCGATCGTCAGGAAAAGGCGTGGCTCGCCGACATTACCGTCCGCGCCGATCGGGTAGGCGTCGATCCGCTTGCCGAGCGTGTCGACCGCATACAGCGTGCGGCCGTCGGGCGAGATCGCGGGGCCATTGGTGATCGCGACGGGCGGGATCTCCGTCTTGGTCAGTTCACCGTCATGCCAATGATAGACGTGGCCGGTGTCCTCGGATTCGGCATTGTCCATCGTCCCGAACCATACGCGCCCGGTGGGATCGCGCGCGGCATCGTTGAGACGATTGCCCGGAGTCTCGGCGTGGACGACCGCAATCTCGTCGAATGCGCCGGTGGCGGGATCGAACCGGTGGAGAGCGCCACGGACGCCGGCGAGAAACCTTCCATCGTCTGCCGGAATGATCCAGCCGATCTGGTCTGGCGCCTTCCAGGTGTCGAGCGCTCCCGTCGCCGGATCGAACCGGTGCACGCACGGCGACTTGATGTCGACGAACCAGAGCGCGGCATCGCGCGCGATCCAGATCGGGCCCTCGCCGAGCGTCGCGCCGACGTCGCAGATGCTTTCCGCGGTCGTTTCGACGGGAATTGCGCCGCTCATCTCAACGCCACCCGGCATCGACGAAATAATCGTGGCCGGTGCACATCCGCGCATCGTCCGACGCGAGGAACAGCACCAGCGCCGCGACGTCCGCAGGCTGGACGCGGGTCTTGAGGCACTGCGCCGATATGATCTCGGCCTCGCCTTCGGGCGTGTACCATTTCAGCTGGCGTGGCGTCTCGACGTTGCCCGGGACGATCGTGTTGACGCGGATGCCGTCGCCACCCAGATCGCGCGCCATTGCGCGGGTCATACCCTCGATGCCGGCCTTGGCAGTCTGGTAGATCAGCAGTTCGGGCAGTGCGAGATGCCACGAGATCGAGCCGAAATTGAGGATCACGCCACCTCCCGCGCGCTTCATCGACGGCACCACGGCCTGCCCTGCGAAGAACAGGTGGCGCAAATTGGTCGCCATCCGCTCGTCCCAATAGGCGGGCGTGATCTCTTCGATCGTGTGGCGATCGTCGTTCGCGGCGTTGTTGATCAGCACGTCAATCCCGCCGAGCCGGTCCTCGATCGTCGCGACGGTCGTCTTCAGCGCATCGACGTCACGCAGGTCGAGCGGCAGGAATATCGGTGCGGTCGCGACGTCGGGCGTCAGCGTCTCGATCAGCGCTTCCGCGGCGTCCTTGGACATGTCGACGAACGCAACATGCGCCCCCTGACGCGCGAACGCCTCGACCAGACCGGCGCCGATTCCCGACGCGCCGCCGGTGATCAGGACGCGCTTGCCCTTCAGGCTGGGATAGATCGCCGTCTGGTCGGCCATTTCGGTCTTCTGCAACACGCGCTTACGCCCCTTGATTCTTGGTATGGCCGAGCAGCCCTCGGCTCGCGAGATTGCGCATCAGGTCGCCGATCCCGTAATTCCACGGCGCCGCATCCTTCGACGTCGTCACCGGATTGACCAGCGCGCCGAGCTTCGGGTTCGAGATGGTGACGACATCGCCGACCGCATGCGTGAAGCCGCGGCCGGGCTCGTCGCGGTCCTGCGTCGGCGCGAACAGCGTGCCGAGGAACAGCACGAAGCCGTCCGGATACTGATGCTCGCTCATAGCCTGACGGACGAGCTCTTCGGGATCGCGGCTGATCTGGTCCATCGAACTGCTGCCGTCGAGCCGGTAGCCGTCGGCGCCTTCGATCGTCAGCGCAATCTGCGCGGCGCGGACGTCGTCCATGCCGAAATTCTCGTCGAACAGCCGGATGAACGGCCCGATTGAGCAGGACGCGTTATTGTCCTTGGCCTTGCCGAGCAGGAGCGCCGAGCGCCCCTCGAAATCGCGTAAATTGACGTCGTTGCCGAGCGCCGCGCCAACCGTCTTGCCGGAGCGATCGACGACCAGCACGACTTCGGGTTCGGGGTTGTTCCAGGTGGAGTCGGAGCGGATGCCGATCTCGCCACCCCAGCCGATCGTCGACAACGTCGGTCCCTTGGTGAAGATCTCCGCATCGGGGCCGATCGCGACTTCGAGATATTGCGACCACATGCCGTCCTCGATCAGCGCGGCCTTCAGCGCCGTCGCTTCGGGAGAGCCGGGCACGACCGAGCGGATGCTGCCGCCGACGCGCTCTTCGAGACGGGCACGGACCGCGGTCGCTGCGGACGCGTCGCCACGTGCGCGTTCCTCGATCACGCGTTCGAGCGCGGATACGGCGAAGGTTACGCCCGATGCCTTGACGACATGGAGGTCGATCGGGCTGAGCAGGCGGGTCTTGCCATCGGCCGCTGGTGTTAGGTTTAAGTCGCCGAGGGCCCCGAGATCCGCGCCGGCATCGGTATCGAAATCCCCACCCGCGATCAAATCGGCGACTGTCGGCGCAACGGCGGACATATCATACACGCGGCCACCGCGAACGATCACGGGCGTAGGACCGTCGCCAAGGTCGATACGACCGAGCAACGCCGCCTGTTCCCAGTCGACGGGCAAAGCCCCCGCCGACGTGAATGCGATCTCCACGATGTTATCCCCTCCGTTTTTGTTAGCGGTACCGTATGCTGCGCAGCGTCAGCGTCAAGTCCCCAATCCTGACGTCACGTCGGTGACCCGTCCCAGACGTAACGACGATTCAAGTAAACGCGACCGATTAATCGCACAATTAAAATATGGGAAGGCGGTGTCCGGTAGCCGATAACTGCGTACGGAAAACCTCAAAGGCGCTACCAAAACTGTGGTATCGATATCATCGTGCCTAGCCTGGCACTCATGCGCGAGGTCCCATGGGTGCTCAAAGCACGGCGAGATGTTGGCGCATTCTTGCCGTGACCCACTCCGCAGAGGGGGCAAAGCACCATGCAACCTTACTCTGAAAAGCTTGGAGCGGCTTTGGCCCACGAATTACAAGCGATCATGACCCTGTCCATACGATCTGGCCGAAACGCGCGGCTGCCGGTTGTGCAGATGGAATGTTGGGAGGCTTAGCGTCGGCCGCGCTGATGCTCTGTGTCGCGGGTGGTCGGATCGGACGACGAATGAGTTCATTGGTAGGAAGCGGCGCCTGCATCACACGATCGTCAGCCGCATCTGCGAGGAGGTACTCGGGGCGACGAGATCAAGACAGACGACCCGCCGGTTCCCGTACCCGACTTGGATCCTGAGCCGTCCGCAACTAAGTGGGCATTGGTCTGCCCGGTCGCAGACCTTGCCCTCGCAAGACACCGCCCGAGATGTGGTGCCGTTGTACGACCGTCGGCACAGGTGCGAGCCTGCAAGCCCCATCTTGCCGGACTTCGCTATCTCTCGATGCCTACCCCCATGCTTCTACGATGGAGTCATCGAAACGGCGCCGCCGGTATCCCGTGCTGAACCTATCTCATGCGCAGTGTGCTTGACCTTAATGAACCGGTTGGCGCGTTGCCGACCCCTTACATTCGAGAACGCATCGCTGCTTCGTACGGCAGAGAACTGAAGTTTGCGGCGACTTCCTGCCGTGCGCCTGGCGACTCGGTCGAGCCGTATGAAGCTGCAGCTGGATGCGCTGCGCGAGCTATTTGACGCGGCACGGCTCCGGGTCACCAAACTTCGCATAGGCGCGACGATAATCCGCGGCACGAGGCGAGGAGGACATCGCGTCGCATCGATGATGGAAGGCGCTTCAAGATCGAGAGTAGTATCTTCGGATGTCCGCCGCGCGACGTCGTTTCGAATGATGAGACTGGCTTTTCGCCGGTTTGGAGAGGTGCGACTATCGTGCCAGGCGATCGACACCGTCATCCAGACCTGCAACGCCGATGGCGGCAACTCGCAGGCCAGCGTCGCTGACGCTACCCGAAGGATCGCTACTAACGACGAACGACCCGGTGGGACTGTCCCATGCCTGAAAACATGGATGATTGAATCAACAGGGATTCGCGGGTTGACGATATTCGTTCTGGCTTGAGCAAATTCCAACTGGTGAATGCGAGAGCTTCACGCCGGATTATCGCTGGTGGTACGAGTTCGGCGTCCAAACCGAGTTCGCAGCTTTCGCGGGGTTGCAATCTCGATGGCCATTAAGGGCACAACTTGGGCCATTCCGAAGCGCTTCCGTAAACGAGGGGTTAGGGAATCAAGCGCAGTCGACGCGAATGAAAACCACCGCCTCTCGCCAGCCCGCGTCATTGCAGTCCTCCCCATGCTCATGGCTGTACCTGCTCTAGCTTTGCAGCCCAACGGTGCAGCAGGGGAGGTGCCGCGGTCAGGCGCTTATCAGTTGGATAACGTGCAGGCCCCAAGCGATAATGACAACGTCAGCGACAATCGCAGCGATAAGGGCTCGGCGCCCCCAATACAGCCCGGACAGTGTGGCGGTCAGAACGTTCAAAAAAATGAGGAGCACGACAAGGACAAGAAGTCCGACGTGGACGCGGTCCCTTGGATAATCACGGTGATCGGCAGCTTGACCCTGGCCGGTATCGGTATGCTTGGCGCTCTCACTGCCTTGTTCGTGGGGCGTTCGTCCCACGGGCAGGCGGTGGGTCGCTTGTCGATCAGGCCTACGCGAATCGATGCCACTGGCCGTCGAATCTTGTTCAGAGTCAGGAACACAGGGGTAAGCCCGCTCTTCAGCGTTCGAATCGAAGGCGCATGCCGAGCCCACACTGGTCCGATGGACTTCAGCCCGTTTCTGATCGAAGAGCTGTCGGCGGGGCAGGACATGCTCTGCGCTCGACCCTTCACCACCGTTCGAGCGTTCACCGGGTTGCTGGTAGACGGTCCCGAGGGAAAGACCGATGTCGTCTTTCGGGTGCGGTATTCGGACCATGCCGATCGAAGCCGTTTCGAAAAACGGAACTATCGATACGTTGCGGGAGCTGGATATCATCTTATCGTCAGTAAGACCCGCATGCGATGGTACAGCATAGGCTAGATTACAGGCGAGAATCGAGTACGAGAATGCTACATGGCAAAAGTCTTTCGTATTTAATGAACTCACCGTAAACTCCTTTTCCGCTACAGATCCCAATCGCTGAGAGACGTTATGTGGCGAATACATGCAACGAGGTTCTGATAAAGAGAAATGCGGGGCACGAGAATTCTGGAAGTGACAGGCCCAGGGTTTAACTTGCCAATGCTGACCGGATCCACCGTCTTAGGTATCAAGTGCTCGCCGCTGGCCTGATCTTGATCTATTCCGCGACGAAGGATCGAAATTTCCGCCAGGCCCCGTCCAGCGACGGAGAACCGGCTCGGCACCGACTTTCAAACTGTCGTATTTGTCGATCACGTCTGCGCGTAGCCATCCCGCGCTACCGCGACGTATGTCGTCGCGCTTATAGAGCATCTTTGTGACCATCGGACCGTATCCGCCGAGGAGATGCGCCAGCTCGGGGCTTGATATGTAGGATTTCGCCAGATCCAGGACGTCGGCTGTCTTGAACCAGATTGCTTTGCCCTCCTTCTCGAATGCGAGATCCCCGGCGTCCATCACCCGCTTCATCTGCACAGGATCGATGTTGAGCAGTTCGGCGGCGTCGATCTGCGACATGACGGTTGCGATCGGTACGTTTCTCATCCGATGCGGATCAATGGGCTCGCGTAACGCCCGGATCACCTCTTCCGGGATGACGAGCACGCGTCGGACGTACTTCGAGCGCCTGTCGCGTGAACGATGCTCATCGGCGACGAGCCAGTATCGTATCCTCTTGCGACGAAGTAAGTGTACGACCTCGCCCCAGTTCTTCATGATGCCACCTACGGTCCTGGACGCGTTCCAGAGGGACACGGCGTTCTTCGGGGGGCGTTCGCGCCGCGCGGACTGGTTGAGATCGCTAAAGAGATCGTCGACCGTGCTCGTCACCAGCCGGACGTTGTGGTCCAGCACGAGGACTGCGGGGTGAGTTTCCAACGTCACTTCGCCGTAACCGATCAGTTGCTCCACGGCATATCTCGGAAGGCCGAGGGCTTCGGCGAGCCTTGTCGCGCGCTCGGACTCCTTCTTATGCTTCGCGAAATCCTGCACCTGCGCCTTCGAGAACTGGATGTGGCGGCGTTGGCCGCCACGCGTCTCGATGGTATCGAACACGCGCGCCTCCTCGAGCCGCCGGACGTCCTTGGCATCGATTCCCGTGAGCTTGCATATGTCGCAGGAGAGCATCGTCGGCATGTCGAGGGAGAGTGCGCGTTGCGTGATCTCGAAGGCCTCGGGTAGCGCTTTGCGCACCAGTTGCGCGAGATCGGAGGGTGAGTAGCGATCCGCGAGTTTGCGGATGCGCCTCAGCATTTCGGTACGCTCGTCACCCACGCTTCCAGCCATCGCGGCCGCGATGCGGGACCTGAGGCGTTTGGGCCAATCCGGCAGCGTAGCCATGCCAACGGATACCGCTTCGGCGAGCGCGGGCTGATCGAGGGATGTAGGCGAGAACGACCAGGGATCGGCGGCGCGCTCACCCAACAGCCAGCCGATGCGTGTAACGAACAGCACGAGCGATGGCGGACTCAGGGCCCTCAAGTCCTCGTGAAGGCTGGCTAGCTGTTCTTCCCTCTCTCCAGGGGTGGGGGAGATCAGGCGCGCGAATCTCCTATAGTCTTCGGCAAGTTCGTTGCGGAGGGCCGGGGCCTCCGATGGCGCGACCGTCTGACGGCAGGACTCGCAGCGCCCAATGCCTCGTGACCGCTTCCAACCCAATGCAGCGCCGCAAGCGCCGCATTCGTCGACGAGGCGTTCGAGACTGACGGGGCAATACGGCAGGAGCGCACAAAGCCACTGCCACCGATGGTGGCGTGATGACTCCAGCGTTATCGGCGCGATCCGGCGCCGCTCGAGCAGGAGATGGTGCCGATAGAGCGATCCCGAGCCCCAACGGACGGTCCAATGCCAATTCGCGGACTTGTTCTTGCTCTCGGCTGCCGCTTGCGGCGTGTAGGGATGCACCCGGTGTTTGAGGTCCTCGGCGTTGCAACCGATTTTGCGGGCAAGCCGATTGAGCAGGGGTTCGACGTGCTGGCCGACGAGCCCCGGCTTCGACAGGTTCAGGCCCACTTCACTGGTGATGATGCTCGTGTGACACAGGACGTTGTCCGCGGTGGCGGAGGCGATGAGGCCGATCAGGCTCGCATCGTCCGCGGGAGATACGGGGATCACGAGCGGTCGAATGATCGGGAGCGCCGACTCGTTGACCGCTTGCGACGCTGATGGTGACTGCGTCATTTCGCGAAGGGGTTCTTGTTGATGTAACGCTGGGGCATCGCGAAGGTCTGGACGGCATGGGAGAGATCGTAGAGCTCGACCCTGTCGGCATCGCGTGACACGGCATGTTCCATTGCCGCCTCGACGATGCGGACGACACGACCGACACGGCCGCCCGAGGCGGCCATGAGTCCCGAGAGCGGCACCGTGTCACTCAAGCCGGAGATCGACCGCACCACGCCGTTGTTGACGAGCGCGGCGTCGAGATCCCGACAGAACGTCTTGAACAGCGTTCTGTCACGAGGTTCCGTCCTGGTCAGTGGGGTCAGTTCCAACGGACGGCCCAGGCGCGCGCACAGCTGCTCGTTCTTTTCGAAGAAGTGCTTCGACTTCTCGTTGCCTGCGAAGACGATCGGTACGATACCTGCGTCGAGGAACACCGTCGATGCCGCCATGGCGGTGGGCGGGGCGTCGGGGATTGGCGCGGCGAGGATCGGCGGCGGCTGGCGCCTGCTCTCGGGCGGTCGGGCGGCGGTGGCGTCGATGCTCAACCAGGCGACCTACTTCGAGATGAAGGCGCGAGCCGGGACGATCGGAGCGGCGCTTGCCGCGGTGATCGACAGGGAGGTGCCGCAAGGCGTCAGGGTGCATCTCGTTGGGCACAGTTTCGGCGGTCGCCTCGTGACATCGACGGCGTCCGCGATGCGAACTCCCGTACGCTCGCTTTCCCTTCTGCAAGCCGCCTTCTCGCACAACGCCTTCGGCACCGGCATCGGGCGGCGCAAAATCGATGGTGGGTTCCGGAGGGTCGTGGCCGACGGGGTCGTCTCGGGACCCATCATGGTGACGCACACCCGTCGGGACACGGCCGTCGGGATATTCTATGCGATTGCATCATCGGTGAGTGGTGAGATCGCGAAGGGCATGGTCACCAGTCGTCTGGTCGGCGGACCTGCCGATCTGCATGGCGGGCTCGGCGCGAACGGCGCTTTGGCGATGAACGACGGCGAGGCCGTCGTTCATGTCGCGACTGTGGGCGAAACACCGGATCTAGTGTGCGCAAAGGTGAACAACGTCCTGTGCGACGCGATCATTGGTGGGCACAGCGACGTCGCCAATCCAGATGTCGGCGCACTGGTCTGGCGGGCACTCTCCGCCTGATGGCGCAACGCTGAAGGAAGAGGGCTCCCGTGGGGCCGGGTTCGGCTATCGTAAGCCGCAAAAGTCCGGGTGAGCGGCTATGCTGCTATCTGTCCCCCTGCGTCGTTCGCGGGCGTCACGGTCTCCGGCTCGCATGCGGTAAAGTCCGCCATACCGCGAATCTTGGGATAGTAGGGGGCGTCCTCCAGCAGAACGCGAAGGCTGGTCATCGGTTCGGCACCGGGATTGGCGGGGTCGAAGGACTGGCCGATGATGATCCCCGGGAGGTGGGTGAGGAGTACACTGTCCTCGAAGCGGCTTCCCGTCGCGTCCAGAACGACGTGGGCGCGAATCTTCCTGCGGCACGGATCGAGACTGGCCACGTCTTCGGGTAGCGAGAATTCGGTGACCCATACATAGCGGGGAAGGTGAACGAACGCGAGTTCCTCCCGCAGGTCGTCGGCCACGCCGTTGCGCATCAGGCGGTGCTTGTACTTCCAACCATGCGTCAGATACGTTCGAGCCACGAGTTGTTCCGGCTTCGTTGCGTAGAAGTCGGGGTCGACCGCCCAATCGGCCGGCTTGATGTCGGCGCGGGCCTCCTTGATGTGCTTGGACCGATTGGTGGCGACGAACCGCACCTTGTCCCGAGCGATCGTCTCGGCGACCTCGGCCTTCATGTAGACTTTGCTCGGCAGCGGCACGAGCAGGAAGATGGCGTCCTTGAGCGTGTAGTCGGCGCTGCGAACGGCCTTTTTCGGAGACGCGACGGCGATGCGTCGATAGGCCCCGTTCTGGTCGTCGTTGACTATGAGGTGCGTGATCCGGTCGGCCATGTGCGCGTCGCCGTCCGGGGATTTTCTGGTCGACGCGATCACCGTACCGACGGCGACTACGGCATGTCCGATGCCCTCGCCCTGCCGAAGTCCGATGATCACCGGGATGCCCGAATCCAGATAGCGCGCGATCGTCCGGGCCGGCGGCTCCTCCCAGTCGGCTCCTACTTCGGGTGCGTAGACGATGGGATGCTCGCCCATGGCGCGCAGCGCGCGCACCATGTTGTCATCGGTCAGGTAGTCGGAGCCTGCCGGAAGTGATTTCGCGAGGATCGAGTCGGTGGGTTTAAGTGCCGCCTCGGTGATGTCGGGCACCGAGAACCAGGGCGTCGAGTGCTGGTTGTGGAAATGCCGACCTGCGGTCCATATCGTAGCCTGCGCGCAGCTGCCCGTGCGGGTGTCCTGCTCCGTGACCGGCACGCCCTCCACGCTCAGTTCTACACCGAGGAAGTGGACCTTGTACGTCGACCGGACCGAGATCTCGACGCCCGGCCCGGCGGCGCACCTAGTGGCCAACACTGCGCTGCCGACGGGGGCGTGCCGCAAGGGTCGGATCACGATGAACCCGAGATATCCGCCTTCGGCGGCTTCCAGCGCGTGTGCTATTCCCGTGAGATCGCCGTCGTCGAAGGCGTCCGATACGGATGACGCGAAGAAGTGGATCCGGCGACAATACCGCGGACGCATGTGGTAGAGCGTCGAGTAGAAGCTGGCGTAAGCTGCCGAGAAGTCCCTATCGATGTAGGTGGTCTCCTCGATGGCGAACACGGCGCCAGCGTCCCGAAGCATGCTCAACAGATTCTTGATGATCAGGCTCGAGCCATCGGGATCCAGCTCGCGACGGAAGCTCTTCCACTCCGCGTCATCGGTCAGTTCGGCATAGCCGTATTCGCATTGCACGTCCGGCGTCCGATCTTCGTCAGGCGAGCCGGATCAGGCCGAGCCGTTGCTCGGCGCGCGAACTGGACGCTTCGAAGCGCTCGATCTTGGTCATGGCCTCCTTGGAGGGGCCGGGATTGATGGCGCTGCGTTTGTTCGAGGTTACAAGGACCCGTCCGGCAGAGCCGCTGGATCCGGTCTTGAGTGTCTTCTTGATCAAGGACTTCCTCTTGGACATGCCGATTTCTTCCTAGTCGGATCGACCGGAGTCGGTGGTGCTCTATCACCAGGCTCCCGACGCATCAACGGCGTCGCTCCGATGGTAGCATTTTCGGAGTGGTCGTGGGTTAACGCTTTTCAACGATCGTAGTTCTGGTGGCGGTCCCCGTAGGACTGGACCGTCGCGTACCGCACCCTGCTCACGAAACCGGCGCGTCGTCAGTGTGTGTCCCACAGCCGTTTGATGGCGGAAGCGAGAAACGAATGGTCTGTCTGGCACATGACGGTGATCCCGTCGGTTCCGGTTGCGCACGAACAGGATGCGGGGCGCGCGGCGTGGGCGTGCCGCGCACGTCACGGTTCGTCGGCCGGGCGGTCCCCGAGTGATCACCGGCGTATCCTTTCCGCTGCAGCCAGCACCGCTTCGGGATGGGCGGCGGCCAGATTGGCCAGAGCCGCGTGCAGTTCCATAGGCGCGGCGCGAGCGATGCGCCGGGACAGTGATGACGCGCGGCGGCGAAGCTGCTCGCGTTCGCGGAAGTCGCTGCCGATATGGCGATAGTCGTGCAGCGGAGGTCCGGGCCGAAAATTCGTCCAGGCGGACTCTGTGACTTGTCCGGTGTGGGTGAGCGTCTGGTAGTCCGTACGGGTCCATACCGATAGCACGTCGTCGTACAGCTCGCTCCGATACCCGCTGACGACTACGGGGCAGGGCAACCGGACGAGGAGCGACAGCAGTCGCTCGTGCTCAGGAACGTCGTAGTCGTATTGATAGCAGCGCCCGCGCCGCCGCGTATCGGGATGGTATGGGGGGTCGCAATAGACGAGGTCGCCGGGAGCGGGGGACAATTCGGGAAGTATCGACACGGCGTCGCCTTCGATCACCCGTATGCCGTGTCCCAGCGCGTTCGACCGCCAGCGTGCGATCACGTTCGGATCGAGGTCGATGCCGACGCTGGCGTCGGCTGGACGCTTGTTGCGATAGACTGCTCCGGAGCCGAGGTGCGTTTCGATGTAGCGCTCGTGCGGCGGCATCAGATTGATGATTTCGCGAAAGGCGAGGCCCTTTCCGCCGGGATATCGGGAGAGCGTGGTGATGTCCGACATGTCCGCGTCATCGCAGGTTTCCGCGATGTCGTCAATCACGGCCCGCCATGGCAGCCGGCGGGTAGGTTGCCGGTCTCACCGAAAACCCTGCGGCGGTAGATCGTGGGATTCGCCACGAAGGTCGCCCAACGATCGATGTCGATCTCGGCCCTGGAACCGCCTATGCGGCCTGAATGCGACCGCGTTCCAACTTGCCGCCCATGAGTGGCCAACGTTCCCCGCGCCGGCCGGGGCGAGCGGATTTCGCACGATTGGTTCGCCAGTCGCCTCCGATCGAGCAGCAGCTTCCCATGACGCACCTGAGCGACGCCTACCACCTCCGGGACATCGCCGAGGCGGGAAGCCTGAGGCCGACGCAGTGCCGGGTGTTCGACGAACCGTTGCTGTATCTCTTCTACGGTCGGCCGGCCTACCGCGTCGCCGCCCAGGTCGAGTCCAGCGGTCTCGAAGCGTACTATCCCGTCTGCTTCGTGCTGCGCAATTCGGCAAAGGGGGCGAAGCGCATATACCCGTTCGACAGCGGTGCGTTCCACCAGGGACGTTTTGCCGATTTCGTTCATCGCGACATGATCAAGGAGGATTTCGAACTGGATGTGGACCCGACCATGCCGGGCCGCCTGATGAACCTGTTCTGGTCCGACCCTCGCGCGTACTTCGACAATAGAGGTGCTCGGGCGATGGACCTGGATCCCTTCGATTTCGAGGCGAAATCGTATGCCGAATTGATCCGCGCGAAGGCGAACGGGCCATTCGACGAACGGCATTCCGCCATCGAAGTGCAGATGCCCCAATCCATACCGCTTGCCGGCAACCTGACTGCGGTCATTCTACCTTCGAATTTCGCAAGCGAGCCCGTTCGGAGACGGGTGGATGAGCTTGGCGCGTTGGTTCTTCCATTCGATACCGTTTCGCGGCACAGCCCCGACAACATGGTCGGTCAGATCTACGACATCTGTCGCGATCTGTATTCAGGGCGGCACAATGGCGTCAAATGCTGGTGACAACCGATGCCGCCAAACTGATCGGGTACATCCGGCCCGTCACCGATCAGCCCGGCTTCGTGCTGCTGGTCTTTCGGACCAAGACTAGCAACGAGTCGCTTACCCAGGTCATCGGGACGGACGATCATGTGATGGGGTTCCGCACCGTCGACTCAGCAATGATCGCGGCCGAACCTGATCGACAGGACGAACTGCGCATCGGTGACGAGGCGTTGTGGGGATACGCGTTTGCCGATCAGCCGCCGTACGTCGGCCCACGCGGCGAACTGGTCGGCTGGTTGCGCGAACGGGTTCACGGGATCGCGGATCCACTTCTCAGGCTTCAGGCCGCTGACTTCTGCGCAATGGCGGATGACCGGAGTGCTGCGTGGCGCGCTTCGTTCGATCATCTGGCCGCAGTATCACCTAGCAGCGCCACAGCCTGGCGCGATGTGATCGTACTGCCCGCCGAGATAAGACGGTCTGTCGCACGTGCGATCCGGAAGCACGGGATCGAGGCCATCAACGACCTCGGTCGAGACGTGGGCATCGACGTCGATGGTGAAGCTCTCGTCGTCTCGTTCGCGCACGACCTGTTTGAAACCCTCCAGGCCCACCCATCGGCGTTGCTGGACATCGACGGCGATACCGCGGACGTGCGTCACGCCTTCGGCCTGAATAATCCGTTGGAGATGATAGCCGACGAGCGCTTCACCGGGGGCGACGCATGGGAGCCGACCGTCATGCCGGTCGTGGTCGCGGTGGGTTCGCGAGCCCAGCAGGTCGTGGACCGGCTGGTCAGGATTCCGGAAGTCGGCGGTAGTAAAGTCGTAGGCGTTGCCCGCGATGCACATGAACGGCCTGCATCTACCTTGACGGTTTGGGAGGCCGATAGGCTATTCTTCGAGGGTGACGCCGAGCTGGCGGATATCGATCCCGAACTGCCCCTCACGTTCGAGGCGGAACGTCCGGATCTGCTGTTCGTGTTTGGCGCGAGCGCGGGCGAAAGGAATGTCGCCAGAGCCGCTGTGCGACTGGCACGGACGGTCGACTCCCGCCGGTACCGCTGCCTTGCCGTTATACCTCACCTTCCCGATCCGGCACTTTCGCGATCGTCCAACGAATACGAGGAACTCCTGTCTTCGTTCGCCACCGGGTTCGAGGCGGTTTTCCTGCTCAGCGATCACAGCCCCCATCTCCGGTACGGTCTGCCTTACGGACCTTCACGCTCATGCGATGCCTCAGCCGCACGCCTGAAGTACCTCATATCCGCGCTGCAGGCCGGCAAGGTGGAGTCAATCGACGGGCTTTCCATGTCCGCAACCGAGGGACTGCCCGTCCACGTCTTGAGTTCGATAAGTTCCAGCGGAGTGCTCTCGGCACCGAGGCTGTTCGATTATGCTCTTGGAGGGGCAACGGCCTTCACGCTGGACCGCACTGCGAGAACGCGCCTGAACCTCGTCCTCACGAGAGACGGGCACAGGGACGAGGCCAATGCCTTGGAGGGGCCGGTGCGCCGCGCGGGTTTCTCGGAGCTCACGCTTACGTATCACCAAACCTGGCCAGCACCGCGCGGCGCCAAAGCCGAACTTCATTTCGAGCAGGTAGCTTGGCGCCCGCTGATGTTGAGCGAGTTCGCGGATTTCTGCATCCGCGAACTGACAGGACATGGGTGGCGAGTGACAAGCCCGGACGGGACGCGCGCCGATGCGGAGGTAACACGACGCGATGTTCGCATCCTCACCGAGTTCAAGGCCTTCGGCGTGGACGACGGTGCTCGTCCACTGCGCACTCCGACTAAGCGGCGTCTCGGTGAAGACATCGTTCTCGTCACCGATTGCACGGTGTACCGAGGCGATTACATCCGGCATGTGCTGCAAGGCAGGCTGCCGATCAATGTCAGCCGGTTGAACGTGCTGCAGACGGTCTACGCCCGGCGGTACGCCTATCTGATCCGTGCGCTCCACGGAAAGGAGGTACGCTATAAAAGCCGGATTACGGAGGCTGCCTTCGCCAGGCTTTTCGACGTTTCCACCCGGGGATACAGTCTTCAGCTCGCTGGTATCGTCTCGAATGCGGATGGCAGGAAAGTCGAAATCGACGCCGACGCCACCCAGGTATCGACGGTCTACGACGGCATTCACGTGGTACTCGTGGTTCGCGTGACGTCGGAGCAAGGCGATCCTTCACGGCATGTGATCGACGTCATACTGACGCAGTCAGGCTGGCAGATCAGCAATTGGACATCGAACTGAAGTCGTCGAGTGTTTCGATACCCGAGCCGTCCGCGAGCTAGGGCGTGGTCGGTCGTCGATACCACGAGGCGAAACCGAACGTTTGATCCAAGGGCCTGCCCCGGCTTCGGTGAATGCGCCGAGGATTGCCAGTCCGAAGGGGCAAAGGGGCGGCCCGTGTGAGACCGATCGGGTCCGAGTGTTAATCGAGGAACTCGAATTCGATGGCCTGATGGTTGCTGACGGTTCGCGGACAAACCATTTGTTCGCAATGTCCCATGATTATCAACCAGGTCCGGTAGGAAACGACACGGCTATCGTACTTGCGGTGGCGGGAAGGCTTGAGATGATTGCTGGACGACCCGCGGCGGGTCAGACTGGCATCAATATCGATGGCATCCTGGTTCATTTGCATGCCGCCGCGCCTGACGTCTTTCCGTCGACGTCCCGCCTCGACTACCGGATCGTCAATTCCGTTGCGTTCTCGCTCTACAAATCGCGCGACCGCCGGACGATGCCCCGGGACAAGGAGGTGACCGAGGTCGGCAACCTGGACCGGTTGACCCGCTACCTAGCCGACAGTCGTCATATCGTGGCCTTCAGTGCTCCCGCAGAACTTGCGGTCCGAAGCATTGGCAAAGAGCCGGATTTTCATTTTCACCATCCGTCCATGTCTCGCCTCAACAGCCTGTATCCCCGGCTTGGGCATGATCGCCGCTGGCGTGTACTCGAGCGGTATCGCATGTTCGCCGATGCTATGCTGCATACGCACGCGATGACCGGGAATTAGCGCTTACGCCCGCTTTCGTCTCGGCCACGGTGTTCGTCGATTGCCCCTGGGGATACCCGGCCCGGATCTACGGTTCTCGCCGGAACCGAGTGAAGGATAGAGGCGAGTGCCAACGTCAGGGTGGGGACAATTCCTTACGGCTCGTTTCAGGACTCCCCGACTGTTTCAGCGCGCAGTTTGAAAGCCGACTCAGCGGCGAGGCTGCGCAGCGCATCTTGCGGGGCCGTGATAACTTCACTCGCATCAGTGTCTGGACGTTGTGATCGGCAGCTTCGAAGTTCAGCTGCGAAAGGTCGAAAACCTCGGTCCTAAGCGGGCGGTACGCGAGGAAGGACCGACCGACCGTTGACGGCGTCTCCCTCGTTCGTGCGATCTAGTCCCCAGGCTTGACCATGGGGCGATGGTGCGTGGATAGGATAGTATCGCCTGCGAGACCGAGCAGTTCGCTGACCGCTTTGCGATCGGCGCTATACAGGACTTCCCGACCGTTCCTGACGGACTGGACCAAGCCCGCACGGCTCAAGATGGCCAGATGCGTGGACATCGTGTTCGATGGGATCTCCAGTGCGGCCGCGATGTCGCTCGCACGTACCTCGCGGCCGTCGTGACCCACGAGGAACTGAACGGTGCGCAGTCTGGTCGACTGGGCGAGAGCTGCGAAGGCGACGACGGCACGATCCAATTCCATAATTCGAGAATACAAGGTAAGCGGAATCTTTACAATGCCTATTTACCAAAAGGATCTCACAGATCAATAATTCTAGAAACATTGAACAACCGTACTGGTCTCACAATCTACCGACCTGAGGCGTCGATTCGGAATGAGCCGACGCCCTTGATGGTGGGAGTCGAACATGACAATTCCAGAGCCCCAACCGCAAATGGCGGGCGCCGAGATGGCGACGGATACTGGCGAGTTGCAAGCTCTCGCCGGTCGCTACGGGGAGGTTCGGCTCGCGTTTTTCAAGGCGCAACTCCGAGCGATGATCCATTACGTCTCGCCGGTAGCTGCCGACGCGTTGGAACGAGAAGGGCTGAGTGTCCAGGATGCAATCGAGCGCATAAGTCCGCCCGGTGATTGGCCTCACCGGGGTCTCCAGACCAGCAACCCGTTTGGCTCGGGGAACTTCCGTTTCCGCAACGCGAACGATCATTCCAATCAAGTCACCGGCCGGCGGTTCGAGCGTTTGATCGAAGCCGCTGTCGGTTTCATCATGCCAAGCAAGGGCGGCGACAGGGGGCGGCTGGCCTTTCGGGTGTCTGCCCACACTTTGGAAATCGCAATGATATCGCGGGACTTTTTTCTTGCGACTGAGGCAGGGAAGGGGTGCCTTCAATTGTCCGTGAAGTTACCCCTGACGATGGGATCCCGGATGCTGGATCGGCCGGTGGGGGATATCGTCAGCCACCCACTACTCGACGGTAGGAATTACCCGGTTACGCGGGTGAAGCAGCCGGTGGACGAAGCGTTGACTACTATCGGTTTCGACACGGGCCATACTCGATTGGTTGCCGATAGCCCGAATTGCATTTGCTCATCCGACGATCCGCTAACTGGTCCTGGAATGAAGGCGCGATCAAGCTTCGTTGAGAACGTCTGGCTTGTGATTCAGTACATAGGAAGCGGTGATCAGGCTGCTCCTGCGGCGGCGGACGTCATTCGAAGCTCCGGAAGACGGTAGCTAATGCAGTACCAATGCAGGTTGCGTTCAGAGATATATCAAGCACGTTCAAGCATGGAGAGCATCGGGACGACAACTGGCGAAGCGGAAAGGTGGAACTGGTTCATTTCCCCGGACTGGCGGGAACGCCGAAAGTATGCTTCCTCAGTTATAACTCCGAAGCAGGTCCTACCACCACGAACGCAGACGTATTTGTCGAAGCCGCTCAGCAGTGGGAAACGTTCATCGGAAATTGCCCTTATTCCCGTAGCTGCAAACGCAGAATGCCCCGTTTAGCAAATAATAAGCGAAAAATGCGTTATGGTCTGAGATTGCCAGAGACCAACCAAATACCTAGATGTGCCTCCGGAAATGGAGCTCTTCAATGTCTGATACTACTCTCGACCCGAAACCCGTTGAACTCGCCACGGAATTGACAATCGCCTGGCTAGCCAACCCCAACACGCGTACCAATGCTGACGACGTTCCGGCCTTCCTGAACAAAATGTACGAAACTGTTTCGGTGCTGGTCGGCGGAAACGCGACCGCTGCTGAGCCCGAAGCGTCTGCTCAAGAGTACACCCCGGCAGTGACAGCTCGTAAGTCGCTTGCCAGCCCCGATCACATCATCAGCATGATCGATGGCAAGCCGTACAAGACGCTGCGTCGTCACCTCGCCACTAACGGCATGACGCCAGTGGAGTATCGCGAGCGTTATGGCCTGAAGGCGGATTACCCTATGGTCGCTCCTACCTATTCGGAAGCGCGTCGTACCATGGCCAAGAGCATTGGCCTGGGTCGCAAGCCGGGTCAGACGAATGCAGCTAAGGCGGACACCAAGCCCGCTCCGACTCCGCGGAAGCGCAGGACCGAGGAAGCAGCGGCGGAATAACCCACCGGTTAGCTTCCTGGAAACAGGGGGCTAGCCCGTGACTACGTGCCATTTATCGCTGACGGAGCCGTGCCAATTAGCGCTGATGTTTACAGCTCCAAACCATCAAACCGACGTTCTCAAAGGTATCCCAATTGAGAAAGCCGGATTGGCTTGGATCGCCCAAACCCGGACGCCCGCCACGGTTTGGCCGCAACCCGAAACCGGTCGCTCGTTCATACGGCTGACGGCCGTTTCGGCGAGTTCGGGTAAATGCTAAGTATGGCGTGAATGGAGGACAGGCCGATTTCTACATAGGGGGCCGTACGGACGAGCATGCCCACTGACGGGGTAGCGAGCCGGGCATTGTAGATACCCTCCCCAACTTGTGTGATCTTAGTCGGTAAAGTACCCCTACGTCGGCGATTAACGGCCAACGCCCCTCGACTGAATGCAAATCGTTGGGTATCTCTGCGGAGCGACGACCATCTTCTGTGAAAGGTGAGGGCATGACCAGTTACATGGTGCATCGCGGGGAAAGCCTATCTGCCATCGCGCGGCGTTTCGGCACAACGTGGCAAGAACTTGCGCGCATTAACGGCCTGCACAATCCAAACCGCCTTAGAGTCGGTCAACGCATCGTACTGCCGGGCCTTCCACCAGCTCCCGCACCGAGTCCGCGCGGGCCCGCCAGGACGAACCGCGTGCCTCAGCCCAGGCCGAGCTTCATGGATCGCGCCGAGGAGGAAGCCATCGAATTATGGCAGAGCATCCGTGCCGCCTACGATCGTTTAGCCAAGCCAGTCGCCGCGCAACGCCCTACCGTGCGGCGCCGTCCCTCCGCCAGAAATAGCTCGGGTCCCGTATTGGGTGAGCAGGCTGTAGCGGTTGCCGGAGACGTGACGGAAGCGCAGTTGCGTGCAATCATGCCCACCGCCGGAGCACGCACAGCCCGTTTCATCGGCCCGCTCAATGTGGCCATGCGCGCGCATGGCATTAACACTAACGAGCGCCGAGCCGCATTCCTCGCGCAGATCTGCGTAGAAAGCTCCGAACTCCATCGTGTGGAAGAAAATCTCTATTACTCCGCCGAGCGTCTGCAGGTCGTCTGGCCGCGGCGCTTTCCAAATGCTGCGGCGGCGAAACCCTACGCGCACGATCCCGAAGCGCTGGCCAATCACACTTATGCCAACCGGCTCGGCAATGGCAACGCAGCTAGCGGCGACGGCTGGCGGTATCGGGGGCGGGGACTGATGCAAACCACCGGTCGCAGCAACTACCGCGCCGCGGGATTCGAAGGCAACCCCGAACGGCTGGCCGACCCTCAAACCGCTGCTGACAGCGCGGGCAGGTTCTGGGCATCAAACGGTCTGAACGGGCGGACCCAAACTGTGTTGGCGCGACCACAATTCAACGGCATATCGCGTACCGTTAACGGTGGCGATCACGGGAGTGCGGAACGATGGGCAGCATATCAAAGAGCGTTAGGAGCCTTGCAGCCGGCGGAGGACTGACTGCGCTGGTATCAATCGCGGGATGTGGCTCGTACAAAGACGCCCGCGCGAGCGACGAAGTTCCCAGCGTCGCACCAGCGGAAACAGCAACGGTGGCGTCGATCCCGGTTACCGCCAATGGCGTCGTCGCAGACGGCGCCACGCAACCGACGCCGCCCGTCGCTGGCGAGGGCGAGGGCCAGGGCGAGACTCTGTGCGAGGCTGGTGAAACGCCCTTCTTTTCTTGCCAGATCGGTTCCAAGCGCGTGTCGGTCTGCGGCAGTGGTTCGGGTGCAGTCTATCGCTACGGATCGCCCGGTAAGGTGGAGTTGACCTCGAGGAGCCTGACCTTCGCCAGCCGTGGCTATTCGGGAGGCGGTGAATCGCAGATTACTGCCAAAAATGGCGACTACACCTACACCGTGTACGATAGTACGGTACGCACCTCTTTCGGGGACGGCGGCAACGATCCGGAATTCTCCAGCGGGCTGGTGGTTTCTCGCGGGGAGCGCACGATCTCATCCAAGATGTGCAAGGCAGAGTCGTCGATAGACGCGGCTGCCGAACAGTCGCTGCCGGCTGGCAGCTTCGCTGAGCACTAAGCCGCGCGGCATGCTTCCGAATGCTGAACTCGTGCGCGACCAGCCACAGTCGATCGCGCATCGAGAAAGATCAGCGAGTTGAACCAACCGTGGCTTCTTCGCCGAAAGCAGCCGTTCCGCTTTCCTCTCCCATCCGGACCTTCCCGAAATTCGATGGTGTTTTGAGAAAGGACGCTAGTTGGCACTTACGGGAATTTGGACAAGGATCGCCCAGTTTTACGCTGCAAGGGCACGCTGATCGAAGTTGGCTAGGATCGCGCAACACGTCCGTTTTTAGCTGTCTACACACGGCGCTAGTTGCCAAGAGTCTTGCACTAGATCGAGCCGCTTAGGAGCGTGCGTAAGCCCGTCCTGATTGTATCAGCCTCTGCCGGGAGGTGTTGCCGGGAACCGCGATGTGGGTGGCCGGGTCGTATTCCTTACCGATACCGGGCGAGTCCGTCGGCATCCAAATCTCAACGACGGTGTTCGAATAGCTGTTGGGCAAATAGCGAACCCAGTAGCCGTCAGGATGGTGGCTCCACCGCCCAGTAGGCACGCTCATGCTTCCCTCACCTAACGGTGCCATCCCCGCCAACACTGCGACCCGCTCCAGTTCACCATAGCTGGTTCCGGGCGTCACCAGCATACGGCGCAAGTCAGCCTCAGCCTGCATGACGGCGCGCACCTCTCGTGGAAGGTTGTCCGCGATCGGACCGGTTTTGGGAACGGCTACCGCTAATGACCTACGGCGAGCCGGGCTTCGGCAGCATTGCGCATTCTCTGCCCTTATTCTCGGGCCGGCGACTGGCGTTCCACTGCAATAAAATCGATCAGCGCGCGTAGTGGCGCGGGCACGAAGCGCCGGGAAAAATAAAGTCTTGGGCCTTCGAATGAAGGCCACCACTCAGGCAGAACGGGATGAAGCGAGCCGTTATGGATGTGCGGATCGAGCCAGTTTTTGAAAGTTCCGATGATGCCGTGACCAGCACACGCGGCGGCGATCGCGGCAGGTGCGGCATCAACGCCGATGATCAGCCGGCCTGGTGGATCGATCGTCATCACCTCAAGTCCGCGCTCGAATTCCCATGCGACGAGCGCACCGGTCGAGAAGCGGAGCCGGATCGCGTCATGAGCAAGCAGGTCGCGCGGGCCGAGAGGCGTTGCGTATCGTGCAAGATAGGAAGGAGAGGCGACATAGGCCAAGCCCTGAACGAGCGGCCCGATCGGCACCGCAATCATGTCTCTGGCGAGATGCTCTCCATAACGAATCCCGGCGTCGCAGCCGGCCGCTACGATATCCACGAGCCGATCTTCCACCACGATTTCGACCCGGACGTGCGGGTGTAGTATCAGGAAGCGGTCGATCAACGGCGGAAGGATATCCACCATGACCGCGCCGGTTACATTCAGTTTGAGAAGACCGCGCACCTCGGCTTGCGAATTTGCGGCGTCCTGAAGCGCTGCCCTGGCCTCGGAAAAAAGCGGCGCGAGCCGCGCGGCCAATGCGCTTCCGGCCTCGGTCGGCATGACGCTGCGCGTCGTTCGGGTGAGAAGCGGAACGCCCAGCTGTAGTTCGATCTCGGCAATCTTCTCGCTTACGGTTGAGGGAGAGAGGCCCAGCTGCTTCGACGCTGCCCGGAAGCCACGCGCCTCCACGACGGAGAGGAACACTTTCAGGTTATCGAGACTTGTCACCTCCGCATTGTTCGCCATGCCGATCAGCATATCCGGTGTTGGGCGGATTATCAAAACCGCCCGAACAGCCGATTATGCCCCAGAAGACGCAGGGCGCAGGTGGCACAGTGTCGCCGACCGCTGCGCAGGAGCATAGCATGACCGACAGAACAGTCCTCATCACGGGTGCCAACAAGAGCATCGGCTACGAAACCGCGCGACAATTGGGCCGACAGGGCTTTCGGATCTGGCTCGGCAGCCGCGACGCGGATCGAGGCGAAGCAGCCGCTGAGAACCTCGCCGCCGAGGGGATCAATGTCCGAGCACTGACGCTCGACGTGACCAATGACGACAGCGTCCGATCCGCGGTTGCCCGCGTCGAAGGCGACCACGGCAAGCTCGACATTCTGATCAACAACGCCGGCATATCTGGCCTTCAGCCAATTTTACCGAGCGAGCAGCCGCTAGATGACATCAAGACGATCTACGAAACGAACGTCTTCGCCCCGATCCGAGTGACGCAAGCCTTCCTTCCACTTCTGAGGGCAGCGACCGATGCCAGCGTTATCATGATCAGCAGTGGGCTTGGCTCGTTGGGCTGGCTATCGGACCCGAGCAACCCGTTCTACGGCGTCAACATCCTCGGATATAACAGCTCGAAAACCGCGCTCAACGCGGTGACGGTCGCGTTTGCGAAAGAGCTAGCCGCCTCCGGGATCACGGTAAACGCAGCGGACCCCGGCTACACCGCGACCGACTTCAATGGTCATACTGGATACCGCACAGTGGAGCAGGCAGCAGCGGGCATCGTCTGGCTGGCGACCCGGAACGCTCAGGATATGACCGGCCGGTTCTACTTCGAGCAGAACGAGGTGCCTTGGTAAAGTGAGCAGCGCCGGGTCGGCACTCTGCGCTTTTCCCGCGAGGTTAGTCAGTTACGAAATCTCATCATCTCGCGCTTCCCACCAATCCGACTCTCCCGAAAAGGACCCGATAGCGGGACCGTCGCCCGGGCGATCTCGCCGAGAGCCGTCGCGCTCAAGGCGGCAGGCCTGTTCGACGAATTCCAACGGATCATTCATCTCGGCGGCGAGGCATCACGAGTACTCGACAAGGCCGGCACCATCCTGCTCGACGAACCCGACGACGGCACCGGCAGGCGTCCCGAGGTTCAGCGCGGCGATTTGCGCCGCATCCTGCTCGACTCCCTGTCTCCCGGCATGATCCGCTGGAGGCAGAGGCTGGCGAACGCCGTGCCTCTCGGCGACGGGCAGCACCGGCTGACTTTTGACAATGGCCCGAGCGTCGAGGTTGATCTTCTCGTCGGTGCAGACGGCGCGTGGTTGAAGGTACGCCCGCTGCTTTCGGCTGCGACGCCGAGCTATACCGGAATGGCGTTTATCGAGACCTATCTGCGCGACGTCGATACGCGGCACCAAGCCGCGGCAGCAGCGGTTGGCGGCGGCGCGCAGTTCGCGCTGGCACCTGGCAAAGGTAGCCGAATATCGCAGCAACGTCGTCACGACACCTCGACCTTGGCAACGTAAATGCTCTGGGGCGCTCAGGGCAGGACGGGATTCCTACACTTCCTGGCGATACCGGTGGTCATGTTCGGATCATCATTGTCATCGATCGCTATGCCAAGCGATACCTCGTATGCAGTAACGGGCGTTCCGGCTCAGCTGCTGTTGCACCAGTGACGCTCGCAGCGCAGTACTCACGACCGCGTGCGGTCGGAAAGCAAGGCTTGCAACAAGGCCCATCGTCACATTGGTGATCAGGTGAACTCTTTCTAGCGGATGTAACAATTCTGCGCCATTTCCAAACGAAAGGCAGAAGCGTGAACGTTCCGCCGCAGACGCATAGGGTGGTCGCGGTCGACGTAGCGAGTTCGCCGCCGCTACGCGCGAGACGTACAAGCGGCGCGATGCTCTTGGGCGGGTTGCCGTTTGGCAGCGGTACAGGCTACGTATTGCCGGCATTCTACTCAAGTATCGGTTTGCGTCGCGGTGTCCGAGTAGTTTCGGTCCCTCACCCTCCGAAACGCTGCCAGCGCGGCTGCAGGTTGAAGGCGACCGCCCCGTCCCAAGCGTCGGAAGGGGACTTGATGGTCACGCCTCCTATGAACGGTCCAAGCGCGCCATGGGAAATCACCTCGTTTAAGGCCTTTCCCCTGGCGGTGATCTGCGTGCTAGGCGGAAGCGTGCCCGGGCACAAAAAGTCCCATTTGGTGCGTCCCAACTCGCGGTAGATCGTCCCCATCAGATCGGCTTCCAGGAGAAGGTAACGGCTGCGACGCCGCAGTACGTTCACCCGCATGCCTGTGACCTTCGTCAACATCCTGGGGAAGTGATCCTCCGCCAGCATCCCGCCCTGACGCATGCGCACCCGGCGATCCATGGCGTCGTTGATCCGTTGCGGATCGATCTCCGCTTCCGCAAGCATCGAAATGAGCACTGATGAAGCGAAGAACATTCCATTTCCTCTCAACCGGTCGGCTTACCGTTTGCATCCGCTTCTAGGATCATGTGGGCTTGATCCCAACCGTGCCCCGCCGCCAATTCCGGCGCCGGGCAACCTCGTCCTGAGGACGGCGCCAAGGGATTGCGTGAACTTCGATTCTCGTCGGCCACCATCCACATTTGGAGGGTATGCCGGCCGCGTTTGCCGTGATCGCTGACGTTGCCGCGATCGTCCGGCGAATACTGGTCCGACAATCTCGATACAACCGCTCATACGACCGGTCGTATGACTACTCGCTACGTCTGCCGCGGGTTCGATCGTATCGTCTGACATCACAGCCCTGTTCAAAGAGCCGCCATCAGCCCGTTAAACGATCCTTTTACAAGGCGACCTTCAGACGACGCTTACGGTGGATGCGGCATCATGTTCAGAGCCATCTGCCGGCGTCACCGTGCCGGACCGATCGCCGACCGGCTCAGGACGTTTCACCATCACTTGATCGCGCCTGCTCCGGACAAGCTACCAGGTTTGCGAACGTCGCCTGCGGTCTAGCACAGGCTGCCGTCTCGATGGGCTTTCTCCAGTACGGTCAGCAGCCTGTCGTATCGCCGAGCATCTTCCGGGTTTCCCGATCGGACGCAAGCGTCTGTCTCGTCCGTGATGTCGCAGCCACGATCCACCAGCCGAGACTGCGAGAAACGGAGGCGTACGATAGCCAATGGTGTGATCGCATCTTCGGGGCTGTCGTCCGGCAGTGTTTCCCTCAGCACGGCTTTCGCATCTCGAGCGCTTGGGCGCGACACCACCAAAGCGCCACGTGGGAGCAGACCATGCTCTATTGCAACGCAGTCGGCTTCCGCCCGTCCTTTGATCATGGCGGACAATGCTTCGTTTTCGGATTTGAAGCCAACGCTTCGAAACGTACCGTCGAACGAGTGAAGGTTCAGTTCCGCGGGGTGATTGGTGGGCTGATACCTTATCTTCGGATATCTCATTCGATTTTCCTTTCATCATCTACGGACAACGCTGGTCCGTCCCGGTTCGTGCTGCGTAATGGTAATTACGATACGTTCTGGCCAGTCCGCGAGCTGGTAAGGTCGTAGACTCGCGGCCTGCGCTGCGCGTCCAGCTCGTAGTGCATTAATTACGTACCACCGGGCGCGACCACGTTCTTGACAACGTCACGAACGTCGGCGCTTTCCTGATGACGGAGGATGATTTGCTCAATCGCTGGACATTGAACGCAAAGGTCGATCGTCACGTCGCGCGTCACATGCGTACGAACCCTGCCGTGCGGAGTGTCGGGCTCTCAATAACGTACCGAGCGCTTCGTGCTTTGCTGACCAGGCGGATGGGCTTGCTTCTCGCAGTCTATCTGCTGATCGATCTCGTGGCGGTCGCCATGGAATTTCTCGTCGCACGGCACGTCGTCCCGGTCGTGATACGGATCCCCGGCGGCGAGATTTCGTCGATCGTGACCTCCGTGCCGGGCGTAGCCATCACCGCTCAGACCGGCGCGCTGGCGGTGATTACCCTTTCGCTGGCGCTTGTCGCGCTGGTCTCGCAACGCGACGATGCCACCGGCGATATTCAAATCTACTACCACCACTCGCTCGCGTACGAGATCGCGTCGAGCTGTCTGGCGCTCGTCATCGTGCTTACCGTTCAAGCCGCATGGCCGCTCCACGTCGCCGCACACGCGCTCTGGGATCTGCCGGAAGACGGCGCGACGAAGTTCGTCCTGACGATCATGCACGTCGTATGGCTCGTCCTGAACGTCGCCGCGGTAGGGCACTTCATCGTCGTGACATTCAACTTCGTCCAGAGGCCGAGCCGCGAACGGATGCGGCAGCAGTACGTCGTCGATACCCTTCTTGGTCCCGACGTGCGGCGGCGGCTTCGCGCGCAGCTCTACCCGGTGACGGTGGCGGCGATGGTCGGTTCGCCAGATGCCGTCCACGAAAGGGTGACGGTCGGCGTCGTGCCGTTCTTCGGCCGAGATAACGGTACGGACGAAGTGGTGACCCGTCTGCCCGCGTCCACGACGCTGTCCGACATCTGGTTGCCATTGCTCGAATGGGCGATACGCTCGTGGTCGCGTAGGGCGAACGGGGCCGAGCCGGTTTCGGAGCCTTCCGGAAGACTGGCGGCGGTAGTCCCCGCTCTACGGCTGCCGGTCGGATTCGATCAGTCGGTGGGTGGCGAGGTCAGCATCTGCCAGCGCAGGGGGCCGGTAGCGATGAACCGGCTCGAACGGCTTGCCGTGCTGGTAGCCTTTCGCTTCACAATGGTACGATCAGCGCAAAACCGTCCGTTGCTGAACCAGCTTTTTGAAGAACAGATCGAGCGATCGCTGGACCGATTGCGACGACGCGCCTCCATGGGGTTCGAGGCGGAACTCGAGGAGCTTCTCCGCTTTCACGCCTTCCTGCTGGCAGCGGGTACGTCGGACGAGGCGCTGTTCACCGGTATGAACCTTGCCGAGCTATCTGGCAGTTCTTGGCACACGCCCCATGCGCAGTGGACCAGCCAGTACCGGCGGATCTTCGACGGGGCGGTCGACCTCATCGATGTCGATGATCGCTTTCTCGCATCCGTTGCGCAGGTCATTCCCACCCTGCTCATCGAAAGGGGAGGGGTCACGCTTACCGACGGCGTCGTGGCCGACGTGCTGCGGCTCGGGCCCATGCTCATGCATTCCGTCGAAGACTGGGTTGCGCGACGAACCTCCTATTCAAGCGAAGCCGACGGCGGCGGTTTCGTCCGGATGCCGCTTGGTGGCGCGGACCGACGCTCGCTGTCCAGGGCACTTCCCCCGATCGTCGGAGCGTGGGAGTCCGTGATGGAGTCATGGGCTGGTCAACTTCGGCGCGATCGGGCGACAATACCGTCAGCCCGCTGGAACGAGTTGAGGGCGGCGTGGCCCCGCATGGCTGAGCATCTCTCACGAACGGCCTATTGCCTGGCCGTCTCCGTCTGGCACGACGACGAGGAGGGAGCGGGATTGTTCCGGGCCGCATTGGCCAACTGGGGCGTCCGCGTCCGTTCGACGCTTCCAGGATTCGGGGACGTGCGGGTCTCACGCCTGCTGACGCCGGAGCTGCTGACGATGGAGTGGGACACCGTGATCGGCGTCGTGGAGCCGATGACGTTCCCCGGCATGCCGACGCCGGATCCCGACGGAATCTTTGCAAGACTGTTGGCAGGCGTCCACCGCGACGTCGTGCTGATGACCGCCGAACTTCTCCTCTTCTGGACGTCAAGCGGCAGGAATGCTTCGAACCTCCCGCCTCGCATCGCCCGGGGACTGCTGGACCGCGAAAATCTGGACGGGAACGGCGGCGCGCCTACGCCGCGTAGGCATCTGGCGCGAAACGTCTTCGATCTTCTTCGCCTGCATCTGGGAGGGGATCGCGGTGAACGAGACGGTCATGGAAACTGGCTCGACGACGTTCTGAGAAGGATGGAGATGGTGACCGAAGGACCGATGGTGCCCGGTCGAACCTACCTGCCCAAGACGCTCGTTCGAAGGCACGACCTGTTCGCGATCGCCGCCGCCCTCATCGCCACCTCTCCAACGGCAGGGTCCGGCATCACGGGCGGAATGGAGGAGCTTGCGTCCGCCGTGGAGCCCCTGCCGGACGGGGATCGGCTGTTACGCGACGTTGCCAGGCGACTGCAAAGCTGGCTCGATCTGCTTCAGCAGCCCAGCGAGATCATGGAGCGGGCATCGGTACTCTTGGGATCGGGGCCGGTGGGAGGGCTGGAGATCGCCGTATCTCAGCTGACAGAGGGAATACGGAAGCTTGCCGAGTTGAGGACGCGTCGCGTGCTCGCGGCGCCGATCTCGGACCGGCGGCTGGATGCGCTGCGCGAAACGGCCGAGAAGGCGCTGACGGGCGGCGAGGGTGATTTCGAACTGTTCCGACCGCCGGTGAGGCGGATCGGAAACCTGTCGTGCGCGGCGGAGGCCCGAACATACTCCATCGAGAAGTTCGAAAGAGGGAATCTGACCGAGCTTGAACTAGCGGAGAGGTTTCGCGACGAATTCATCGGGCAGGCCTTGTCGACGGCACTTCGTAAGGACGTGCTTCGAAGTTTCGCCATGAGGCAGCGGATCGAGCGACAAACCGATGTTTGGCTGACTGACCCGGCGTTCTGGCATCTCATCGAGACTGTTCGCGCGAAGCTCGGTGGAACTGCCACGCTGCTGGTGGATCATTCCGATGCAGGACTGCTATTGCGGAACGCGTTTATGCCGACAGGAACGTTGGCCGGGCATCGGCAGACCTTTCTCGACGCGTCGGACGAGCGTCCGAGTGCCTATCGCAGCACGATTGATGGCGTGAACGTTATGGGCGGTCGGGTCGGTGCGGGGAAGGCGCTGCTTTTTTCAGGCGATGCGCTTCGCGGCATCGCGTTCGAACCCGACAGCGACGGTCGCCTGGTCGAGATCGATTTTAGGCCGGAGGGCCCCACCGAACCCACAGGCATGCTGGACTTCCGGATCAAACTCGCGATCGAGTGGAGCAACGACCCGATCTTCGAACTGCTATACCGGCATGAGGCCCCCTCCGTCGAAACGACCGTGGAACCTGCCGAGGCCCAGCCCGGATTCGTCTCGCAGTGGTTGTTGAACCTGTTCGGAGTTCGCGGGAAAGGGAAGGTTCGAAAGGCACGCTGAGTCCCTCCGGTCTCTCTAATGTCTGATCGCCGCCCGAATGCGAACGTCGAACGGATGTTCGAGCGTAAAAGCCCGATCCAGCGACGTTATCGCTCTCGGCAACGATCGACGGGTTCGGGCGCGGCGATACGGCGCCTCGCGGACGAACTCGGGATAAGCAGACCCATGTTCTACAAGCCCATAAAAACCCGCAAGCGGTGGACGGGCGACGCCGCCGTCGCGTAGCGCGAGCCACGCCGACCGTGGGACGAGGCGGCGAACACGATCGTCCTCGAAGCGATCGCGGCGTGTAATCCGGGGGCCACGCTGATGGAGGTGAGCCGTTCCGCCGAGCGCATCGCCCATCACCGCAAGGCGCCGACCCCCGTCAGATCGTTCGTCCGTCGGCTGTACGGACCGCAGACCGCAGGATCGGCCATCGCACAACGGCTTTCCCTCTCGACGGGGATGGCGCTGGACTCGGCCGTGCTCGGGGTCAGGATCGTAGTCTAAGACGAGCGAAGCGTGCTGCCGAAGCTGACCGCAGTCGTCGACCTGAGCAGCGGTTGCCTGGTCGACCGGCAGCTGTCGCCGGGCGCCGTAGATCTGGAAGACGTAGTCGGACTGGTCGAGCGGGCTCACAAGGGGCGCCACGGCGACACCTTCCTTTCGAAGGCCGACGCCAGTGCCAACGATAGAAGGTCGAGAGGCCGACTAACAGCAGCTTCGCGACCTGGGCAGGCCTGTCCGCCGCCGCGAGCAGCTTGCGCAACATAGCCAGCCTGTCGCGCTTCGGCGTCAAGGTCGAGCCGCACCGCCCATCGACGGCCAGAGGGCCGACAACGTCGCAGCGGCCATATGTCCGCCGTCAGATGCTTCGCCTTCGCCTTTGCCCCGTCATCCGCTCGGTCTTCGAAATCCGGCATCCGTGATCGCCGATAGGGCACGGTCCACGCATGCGACGTACCATGGAGGGCGATCTGATCCGCCGCCACCGCCGTGAGCCTTCGGAAGTACGAACCAGCTCCGGGTTAACACCTTGGTATGGGTCACCTTGATGGAGCCATGGGTCCACGTAGATTGGATAGGTATCCCGATCTCGCGAATAGCGGAGGCGCACAATGAGAGACTGGAAAACGCAGAGGACCGCGCGCGAGGATCGTCTTGCCGCGGGAGCGCGCTTCGCCCGCGGCAAGACGGTCGCCGTGGACGATCTGACAGCGTTCCTGGAGACGGTGCTGCGGCCTGGAGACCGGGTCTGTCTCGAGGGCGACAACCAGAAGCAGGCCGACGTGCTGGCGATGGCGCTGGCCGACATCGATCCGAGCGTGATCCACGACCTCCACATGGTTCAATCCGGCGTCGTTCTGCCTGAACACCTGGACATCTTCGACAAGGGCATCGCCCGTCGTCTCGACTATTCGTACTCCGGACCGCAGTCCGCACGGATCGCCAGGATGCTGTTCGGGGGCAAGATCGAACTGGGCGCGGTGCACACGTATCTCGAATTGTTCGCGCGCTACTTCGTCGATCTGACGCCACAGGTGGCACTGATCGCCGCGGTCAGTGCCGACCACGAGGGCAACCTCTACACGGGGCCGAACACCGAGGACACTCCGACCGTCGTCGAGGCGACCAGCTTCAAGGGCGGGCTGGTCATCGCCCAGGTTGCCGAGGTCGTGGACAAGCTGCCACGCGTCGACATTCCAGGTGATCAGGTACACTTCGTGGTCGAGGCGAAGAAGCCGTTCTACGTGGAGCCCCTGTTCACCCGCGATCCGGGTGCGATCACGGAGACGCAGATCCTGACCGCCATGATGGCGATCAAGGGGATCTACGCACCCTACGGCGTCAAGCGGTTGAACCACGGCATTGGCTTCTCGACCGCCGCGATCGAACTGCTGCTGCCGACCTACGGCGAGAAGCTGGGGCTCAAGGGCAAGATCTGCACGCACTGGGCACTGAACCCGCATCCAACGCTAATCCCAGCGATCGAGGCAGGGTGGGTCGAGCAGATCCACTGCTTCGGGTCGGAAGTCGGCATGGACGACTATCTGGCAGCGCGCTCCGACATCTACTTCACCGGCGCCGATGGCTCGCTACGATCGAACCGCGCTCTGTGTCAGACCGCAGGCCTGTACGCCTGCGACATGTTCATCGGCTCGACCCTGCAGATCGATCTCGCAGGGCACAGCTCGACCGTCACCACCGACCGCATCGCGGGATTCGGCGGTGCGCCGAACATGGGATCCGATCCACGCGGTCGCCGTCACCCCAGCGAGCCATGGTTGAAGGCGGGTGCGGAAGCCGACCCCGGGACGCCCGCCGGACTGCGGCGCGGCCGCAAGCTCGTCGTCCAGATCGGCGAGACGTTCGGCGACGCCAACGTGCCGCTGTTCGTGGAACAGCTCGATGCCTTGGCCCTTGCCCAGAAGCTCGACCTCGATCTCGCACCCGTGATGATCTACGGCGACGACGTCAGCCACATCGTCACCGAGGAGGGCATCGCCAACCTGTTGCTGTGCCGCGACAAGGACGAGCGCGAGCAGGCGATCCGCGGGGTTGCTGGCTACACCGAGATCGGTCGCGGACGCGACCGCAGGATGGTCGAACGTCTGCGCGAGCGGAAGGTCATCCAGCGTCCGGAGGACCTTGGAATCGACCCGCTCGAAGCCGATCGCAGCATGCTGGCGGCTAGGTCGATCAAGGATCTCGCTCTGGCTTCGGGAGGGCTCTACCGCCCGCCCAGCAAATTCCGCAACTGGTGACGGAGGCTCGGACCCCATGGAAAATCTGACTTACAACCTCGACGCACCCGTTGCCGCCGGGGGTACGAAGACGCAGGCGATCATAGGCGTCGTCGCTTCGGGCAACCTCGAGGTGCTGCTCGAACGCACCCTGCCGGAGGACAAGTGTTCCGTCGAGATCGCAACAAGCGCGCACGGTTTCGGCGACGTCTGGCAGGCGGTGGTCTCCGATTTCGTCGCATTGCGCGCCGCTGGAGGACTTCGCATCTCGATCAACGATGGAGGTGCCCGGCCAGATACTGTCGCGTTGCGGTTGGCGCAGGGCGTCCGTCTGATCGAGTCGGCAGCATGAGCGTCGATCCGAACGTCATGAGCTGGTACGAAGCGAGCGCCCGCCAGCGCATCGACGCGCTCACGGACCCTCACAGCTTCGTCGAGTTCATCGGCCCCGAGCAGCGTGAGGTCAGCCCGCACCTGCCGATCTTCGACCTTCCCGAACAGTTCGACGACGGCATGGTGGTCGGCCGGGCGAACATCGGTGGCGCGTCCATCTTCATAGCCGCACAGGAAGGCCGTTTCATGGGCGGCGCATTCGGGGAAGTCCACGGCGCCAAGCTTGTCGGTCTGCTTCGCGCCGCCAAGGCGATGAAGCGGGACGTGCTGGTCCTGTTCGATACGGGCGGCGTGCGGCTGCAGGAGGCCAATGCCGGTGAACTGGCGATCTCGGAGATCATCCGGGCGATCGTCGCGGCAAGGACCGAAGGCGTCCGCGTCGTCGGGCTGATCGGCGGTCGTTCCGGCTGCTACGGCGGCGGCGGGCTCATTGCAGGATCCTGTTCGACCCTGGTCGTTTCTGAGCATGGCCGGATCAGCGTGTCCGGGCCCGAGGTGATCGAGACCAACAAGGGGGTCGAGGAGTTTGACTCGGCGGACAAGGCGCTCGTCTGGCGGACCATGGGCGGAAAGAACCGCTACCTGATCGGTGGGGCGGATCTGTTCGCCGACGACAGCGTCGCTGCGTTCCGGACGGCAGCGACGGCGGCGCTGGCCCGTACGCCTCGGCTCGACCTCGACACGATGGAAGCCGAGCAGGTCAGGCTGCAGCGAAGGCTGGACCGCTTCGGCAACGCGACCGACGCCGTCGACATCTGGACGACGCTTGGATTCGCCGACGCGGCGGCGGTGCCGGGCCTTTCGACAGATGAATTCCTACAAATGGCATATGGCCACCGGGAGGCAGCCGATGACGCTCGCTGAAATTCTAGCATCGCTATTTCCGGCAGGTCACGACGTCAGGGTCGCAGGCGGGCTGATCACCGGTACCGGACCTCTTGCCGATGGACCCGTCCACGTGCTCGGCGTCGCCGACCGCACGGCGCTCGGCGTCGACGAGGCGCTCCGAATGGCAGGCGCCGTAATCGACATCGCCCGCTCGCCCAGCGGCGCGCCGATCCTGGTGCTGATCGACTCCGACAGCCAGAGGATGAGCAAGCGCGACGAACTGCTGGGCCTGAGCGAATACCTCGCGCATCTCGCGAAATCGCTGCTGCTCGCCGACCGCGCCGGCCACCGCACCATCGGGCTGCTGTATGGCCATACGGCGGCCGGCGCGTTCATTGCCACCGCGCTCGCGACCGGCACGCTCGTCGCCCTGCCGGGCGCGGATCCGGTCGTGATGGATCTACCGTCGATGTCCCGCGTGACCAAGCTGTCGATCGAGGTGCTCACCGAGAAGGCGAAGGCTACGCCCGTGTTCGCGCCCGGCCTCGACAATCTGGCGCAGACGGGGGCGATCCTCGCGACGTGGGATCCCGCCAAGGCGCTCGACGCGCAACTCGCCGCGCTGCTGGCGACGCCAGTCGGCGACGACGTGCGGGACCTGCTGGGCGCCGAACGCAAGGGTCGGACAAAGTCGGCTGAAATCGCCAAGCGGGTCGTGGAACTGGCGCGCGCCGGTGGCTGAGGCTCGGCGACACGACATGGTGCGGGTCGACCAGCGGGCGTGGGCGACGATGCTGCGCGGGCGACCGGAGCTTGCTGCGGAACTGGTGGTTGCGGACTGGGTCTCGAATGGCTCGCCGCTGGTCGTCCGAAGGCCTGATTGCGCGGCGCAGGACGGAATGATCGCGCTCGGCCTTCCTCTGCCACCGTCGCACGGCAAGCGGCGGATCGCGGTCGAACTGTCGCTTGCCGCGCTCATCGATCTGTCGTCGCCGCCGACCCTCGCGGAAGCCCAGGTGGTGGCTCCCAAGAATTGGCACCCGACCATCGCCCGCCTTTTGGACGTCGACCCAGCTGTCCGCACGTTCGGCGGCCTGGCTTGGCAGTTTCTGACCGGTCTGCCGTATCTGTCGCCTTCCTCCGACCTCGACCTCCTGTGGCTCCAGGGCGCTCCCCTGGGGGAGCTCGCCGCGATCGATGCTGACGCGCCGATGCGGATCGACGGCGAAGTCGTCGCCTCGGACGGCGGCGCGGTCCAGTGGCGCGAACTGGGCTCGGCGACGGGGGAGGTGCTCGTCAAACGGCTTCATGGTGCCAGCACGATGTCGGTTGAAGCCTTCATGGCTCTGACATGATCGCCACCCTGGGTGTCGTCCGCGACGACTGGAACGACGTGATCGGCCGCATGGCCACAGACTGCCTCAAACTCGAACTCGGGACCTATCCCAAACCCGGCCTCGTCAGCCATGTCGACAACGGCGCCCATGCCGACATGGACGCGGCGATCCTGGTCCGGAGCGCCGACACGCTGGCGCCGTTCTTCGTCGAACTCGCTGCTGCGGGCGCTGCGGGGGCGGCGATGCCACGGCTGCAGGCTATCGGCATCGCCGCGGAACGTGAGATGCTGGCGGCTACGGGCGGCGTCAACACGCACCGGGGTGCAATCTTCGGCATGGGTCTGCTGGCGGCTGCTGCGGGCTTTCGCGCCGGCTACGGCGCTCCCGGTTCGCTCGGGGAGATCGTGGCCCAGCGCTGGGGCGCGGCAATCGGCGCCATGGCACCCGCCGAGCGGAGCAACGGACGGCTGGCCGCGCAGACCCACGGGATCGGTGGCGCCCGGGCCGAGGCGGCCGCTGGCTTTCCTTCGGTGTACCGGGTGGCTCTGCCTGCGCTCGACGAGGGCGGTACGCTGGCGGGTGACGCCGAACCCGCTCGTGTCCAGGCGTGCATGGCGCTGATCGCGGCCGTCGACGACACGAACCTGTTCCATCGCGGCGGCGCTGACGGGGCCCGTGCCGCCCGGATCGCCGCGACCGGCTTCATCGAGCGGGGCGGCGTCGGGCAGCGGGATTGGAGGAGACAGGCGATCGCGATCCACAGGGACTTCGTCGAGCGCAATCTCAGCCCTGGCGGCTGCGCCGATCTCCTCGCGATGGCCTTGTTCGTCCGCATGGTCGGGCCATGAAGCTGGCTCTGCTATGTTCCGGGCAAGGTCTCCAGTCGGCGGAAATGTTCCGGTCGACGCGCGATGCGCCAGCCGCGGCGCCGGTGTTCGCTGCGGCCAGCAAAGTGCTCCGCGACGATCCGCGCAGCTTCGTCACCTCTGCGGGCGATCGGCTGTTCGCCAACCGTGCCAGCCAGATACTATGCGTGACGCAGGCGCTCTCGGCCCATGCCTGCCTTCTTGACGTCCTCCCCGAACGCATCGTCGTCGCGGGTTACAGCGTTGGCGAAATGGCCGCATGGGGGATCGCTGGGGTGTGGGACGTCGATGCGACGCTGACGGCGGTCGGGGCACGCGCGGAGTCGATGGACGCCGCCAGCGCAGGTGACGCCGGTCTCGGCTTTGTCCGGGGGCTAGCCCGCGGCGCAGTCGCTGAGCTTGCCGCGCGCCACGACTGCGAGATAGCGATCATCGACCCGGACCTCCTGTTCGTCGTAGGCGGCCAGCGGGCCGACCTGTTTCGGCTGTGCGCGGACGCTAGCGCTGCCGGCGCGGCGCGAACGGGTCTTCTCGCAGTGCACATCGCTTCGCACACGTCGGCATTGCGCGCTGCAGTGGCTCCGTTCGCCAGCGCGCTGGCAGCGATTCCGACGAACCGTCCACGACGCGGCACGACGCTGCTGAGCGCGATCGATGGCGCGCCGATATTCGATCCCGCGACAGGCATTACGATCCTTGCTTCCCAGGTTGGTCAGATGATCGACTGGGCGGCCGTGCTGGCGGCGATGGTCGAGGCAGGGGTCGATACCGTGCTCGAACTCGGACCGGGGACCGCACTGGTATCGATGGTCCGCACTTCGTTCCCTTCGCTTCGCGCTCGCGCCTTCGACGACTTCCGCAGCCTCGAAGGCGTGCGCCAATGGTTAGGATGAAGCCGTGCTGATGATAATCCTCAACGCGTTGCTGCCCGTGTTCTTCGGCACTGCGCTTGGATATTTCGCAGGCCGTTCTCGCGATGTCGACAATGGCCATGTCGCCGAATTGAACGCCCTCGTGATGGACTTCGCCGTCCCGACGTCGATCTTCGTCACTGTAGTTCGGGCGTCCCGGCCGACGCTCGTAGCGCAGTTGCCGCTGGCGGCGATACTGTCGCTTTCGATGCTGATACTGTTCGCGCTCACGTACTGGATGGCTCGAACACTGTTCAAGGCATCGTCGGGTGAGGCGTCGGTGCAGGCGCTGACGACCTCGCTGCCGAACTACGCCTCGGCCGGTTTGCCGCTGATCGCGGCTCTGCTCGGCGCCGACCAGTTGGTATCGGTCGCTGTGGCGATCGCCTGCGGTGCGGTAGTGATGTCGCCGATCACGCTCGTCATACTCGAAAGGACTGCCGAGACGCCGGGCGACCACGGGATCGGCCCCGCACTGGCGAAGGCATTCCGCAAACCGCTGGTGATCGCTCCGGCCGTGGCGGTCGCTCTCGTGCTGACCGGTATCGAACTACCGGATCCTCTGGATCGATCACTCACGTTGATGGGCCAGGTCGCGGGGGGGCAGGGCTCTTCCTGACCGGCCTCATCGTCTCCGCGCAGAAGCTTCGTTTCGGACCGAGCGTCGGCATCCAGACATTGCTGTCGAACGTCGCGCATCCGCTGATCGCCGCCGCGCTGGCGCTCCTGTTCGCCGTGCCGGCGCTGATCGCGCGTGAGGCGATCGTCCTCGCGGCTCTGCCGGCGGGCTTCTTCGGCATCCTGTTCGGGCTGCGCTTCGGGATCAAGTCCGAGGTGGTAGGCACGACGCTGATCGCCAGCACGATCGTCAGCGCGGTGACGCTGGCGGCGGCGATCTACCTGACCGCCGGCATGGTTTAGGACAAATCGACGTTCGTCGAAAGGTGGGCCTCAAAGCCCTTCGCCACGCCGATCCACGGTGAACATCGCCAGAACGGCGTGGCGAAGTGGGGCGCGGTGCAAGACCGTTCCTCGATATAACGTTTACGTATGATTGCGACATGCTGCAGCCATCTGCATATCGGTGAAACAACCTGAGAGGCGTGAGGCGACCGGGAGTATGAACTGACCGACCTGCCCATCATAGCGATCGTCGACAACGATCCCGGAGTCAGAGGGAGTCTGGACAGCCTGGTCCGATCCGCGGGCATGGTCGGCCTAAAGTTCAAGCGCGCCGAGGATCTTCTCGCGGCCGAGAAACTGGCAGAGGTCAGTTGCATCGTGACTGATGTGCACATGCCGGGGATGTCAGGCCTTCAGCTCCAGGACGAGATGAACCGTCGCGGATACACCCGTCCCACGATCTTCATGACGGCCTACCCGACCCAGGTCGCACGCGATCAGGCGCTTGCCGGCGGCGCCGTGGCGTTTCTGAAGAAGCCGTTGAGTCCGGACGGCCTTCTAAGCCTGATCCTGGATTCGATAAGCGAACGAGGCACTGATGGCTCTTCTCCATCTCAGCCCATCTTGCGACCGTAGTGCAACCGTCGTCCTACGCCAAAGCGATAGCCACTGCCGCAACGCCCATGACTGCGGTTGCCGTCCAGCCGAGCGCGAACAGGGATCTGCCTGCGATGAACCCGCCCATCAGCTGACGACGCGTGACGACCATCATCATCGCCGCCATCAACGGCACCGCCGCGACACCGTTGAGGACCGCGCTCCAGAACAGGGCCTTGAAGGGATCGAGCGGCGACCAGTCGATGCCGATCCCCAGCAGCGTCGAAACCGCGATGACCGAATAGAACCCGATCGCCTGGAGCGGCTTGTTCTCGAGCCCCGTCTTCCAGCCATGCGCCTCGCCGACCGCGTAGCCGGTAGAGCCCGCGAGTACCGGAACCGCCAGCAGTCCGGTGCCGATGATCCCTAGGCTGAATATCACGGATGCGAAACGCCCGGCGACGGGTGCAAGCGCCTTGGCGGCATCGGCAGCGGAGTCTATCTGCGTTCCGGAGCCTTGGTTCAGAGTCGTAGCGGTGCCTATCACGATGGCGATGGCCACGACGTTCGATATCGCCATGCCGGCGAGAGTATCGATGCGCAGGCGCGAGAACTGTGCCTTCGCATATTGGGGCGAGTCTCTCAGACAGGTCTGATCGGGATCGTTGTTTATCGCCTCGACCTCCTGCGCGCTTTGCCAGAAAAACAGATAGGGGCTGATCGTAGTGCCGAAGATCGCCACGATCGTCACGACGGCGGTCTTGCTCGGGATGGTAGGCACTACGAGTCCGTGCAACGCCGCGACCCAGTCGATCTTCACCGTAAGCAGAACCGCCAGATAGCTGAGCAGCACGAGCGTGAGCCATTTGAGCAAGCTGGAATAGCGACGATACGGGACGAAAAGCTGGAGCAGCAGGGATCCCACCGCGAACATGATCGTGAAGGCATGCCCGCCCGAGCCGACCATTAGTTCCGCAGCGTCGCCCATCGCGGCGATGTCGGCTCCGATATTGATCGTGTTCGCGACGAAAAGGATCCCGACGAGAGCGATCACTAGCCATCGCGGCATGATCTCACGCATGTTCCTGGCTAGCCCATTGCCGGTCACCCGCCCGATACGAGCGGCCACGAGCTGGATGGCGACCATCAGCGGATAGGTCAGCACCATCGTCCATAGAAGCTGGAAGCCGAACTGCGCTCCCGCCTGCGAGTAGGTGGCGATGCCGCTGGGATCATCGTCGGCCGCACCGGTGACGAGGCCCGGACCAAGCTGCCGGAATAGCGCGATCGAGCGGAACTTCATTCCAGGCTTCATGTGTACGCCTTCGATCGCGGCAGAGAATGCGCACCGCTCGCGCCTGCACCTTGAGATGGGGGCACGGAAGAAAGAGGGGGGGTACGCAACGCGGACAACAAAGTTCGCTCCGCCTCTGGCGATGCCGAACTTCGTCGTCCGCGTCGTTCCCGAGCATGTGCGCCATGGCCGGCATCGAAGCCGACGCTGCGGCGCTCTCGTTCGCAGATGAGACCTCGGGAGGGACGGCCAGACGGAATGAAGATCCGCATCACGCTTGATCTCCATATCGACGGATGCTTGCGTCCCGAACGCCCAGCTGCTCACCCATCCTGACGAGATCGGCGAACGACTGCGCGTCCATCTTGCGCATCATGTTTCCACGATGAATCTTCACGGTGATCACCGACAGGTTCATCCGCGCGGCAATCTGCTTGTTCATCAGACCGGTAACCACGAATGCCATCACCTCCTGTTCCCGCGGCGTAAGAGAGTCGAATTTGCTCGCGACTATCGCCGCTCTTTCGTCCGCCGCACGGCGCGTACGGTCCGCCTCGATCGCAACCGCGACGGACGCCAAAACCTGTTCGTCGGAAAAGGGCTTCACGAGAAAGTCTATCGCGCCGGCTCGCATTCCACGGACAGTCATCGGAATGTCGCCATGGCCTGTGATTAGTATGACGGGAATGTGTATGCCGTCGCGAGCGAGGCGCTCCTGGAAGTCGAGACCGTTCTCGCCACGCAGTCTGACATCCAGTACGAGACAGGACGGCATAGTAGGCGGCGCCGCTCGCAAAAAGGCGTCGGTGCTATCGAACAACGCTACCTGAACGCCGACGGACCTGAACAGGCTTCCGATCGATCCCAGGATCTCCACGTCGTCGTCGACGACACAGACGCAGCAATCCTGTCCCTCTGCGATCGTCACAGCGTCGCTCCCTGATCGCGCATCCGGGTGAGTTCGGTGAACTCACCCGCATCTCCGGCGACAATGCGAACCGGGACATCTTCGCTTCGCTCGCTCATGCGAACACCCGGTGTTCAGCGGGTGAAGCAGGCAGGCGAAGAACGAATGTTGCACCGCCCCGATTGTTGTTTTTTGCTGACAAATGACCTCCGTGGCGTTCGACAATGGCCCGGCATATCGAAAGTCCCATCCCGATTCCGTCGGGTTTCGTCGTGAAGAACGGGTTGAACAATTCTTCGAGATCCCCCGCGATTCCTGTGCCACAGTCACTTACCTCCATAACGAGATCGTCGCCTTCAATTTCGATATCCAGACAAAGACTACGCTGCCCTTCGAGCGCCTCGCTCATTGCCTGAGTTGCGTTCAGGATAAGGTTCATGAGAACCTGCTGAAACTGTATCCGGTCTCCGGTCACTGCAGGAAGCTCCAGCGGAGCCGTGACGTGGACGCTGACGTGGCTCGCCTTGAGGCTGGCATCCATCAACTTCAAGGTATCGTCAATCAACGCACCGAGATCGATGCCCTCCTGCACGCCATCATTCTTGCGTGCGAGCGATAGTACGCGGTCGATTACTTCGATCGCGCGCAAACTATTCTTCTCTATATGGTTCAGGCAGTCGGACACCTCAGCCGCCTCGGGTGCTTCGCGGGCCAGCCACCGCATGCCGGATCTGACGTACGTTATGATGGCTGAGAGAGGTTGGTTGACTTCATGAGCAATCGACGCCGCCAACTGTCCGAGAGTAGTCACACGCGAAACATGCAGAAGTTCCGTCTGTGACTTTTCAAGTCGAGCGCGGGCATGATTTCTTTCAGTCACGTCCAGCGCCATGATGATAACTTTCTTGCATGAGCCGGAGTCCGAGGGACGAGATACACGCAGGACTACGTCGACACTGCCATTGGTGATGGTTTTGAACCGCACCTCCTCTTCGCCGATATGTCCTCCGCGTTTGAACGCCGCGAGTATTCGTACCGCAGCAGCGACCGCGCTCGGCGTGTATAGGTCGTATATGTTTCTACCAATGAGCTCATCCTCGTACGCGAAGCCGAACAGCTTAGCTGCAGCCAGGTTGGCGTCGCTGACGAACGCTGCCTCCAACGCTTGCGTGAGAAGTTCCTCGTTCGGCTCGCCCCCGTCCTCCAACAGGACAAACGCTGCCGACCAATCCGATTCCCAAATAGCAAAGGCTGCAGCATCGAAGATGCTTCGGTAACGGGCATCCGACCGACTGCCCTGTTCGGCAACGACTTGATTGCGATACGAAAGGACAGTCGTAATTCCGATGGCGATCAGACTTACCGTCAGGCGCACGGCCGGAGCTTGCTGTGCGACGCCCCAATGGCTGACGAAGTAGCCGAGGACCGCCAGAAGCGCGCAGACAACGCCGGACGCCAAGATCAGCAGGCCGAGATGGCTGCGTGCCGCTATCAGGACGACGGTCGTGTAAAGGACGGCAACCGCGCCTTGAAGCGGACTCAACGCATCGAACGCGAAAATGCACAGCGCCAGGCTCATCGCCGCCAGCATGTTCAACGCACTTGGTGATCGCATGTTATGGTTGCCCTTGTGCCTTCGATGGCCGTTCCATCGGCATCCTCTCGACCCGAGCTGATGGGTGCTGACCGTCCCGACCCGGTAGGTCTCGGCTGTTCATGATGGCGCTTGGCGCGACGAGGATTCGTCGATCCCACTTTGAACGCGA
Source organism: Sphingomonas sp. PAMC26645 (assembly GCF_004795835.1). Lineage (NCBI taxonomy): Bacteria > Pseudomonadati > Pseudomonadota > Alphaproteobacteria > Sphingomonadales > Sphingomonadaceae > Sphingomonas > Sphingomonas sp. PAMC26645. The sequence goes on along the minus strand of NZ_CP039249.1, from coordinate 3,176,119 downwards.
CGTAGCCGACGCAGGATCAGCGATGGCAGTAACGAAGTCGCCATTCCGCGTCCGATCACTCCGTCGGTGGAACTCGGAATGGCGACGTTGAACGTGCGTCCGGGCAGACGGGTCATGTTGTCGTATCCTATTCACAAGGCGTACACCGACGACGACGCTCGCGAACCGGATGAGGGTTCGGCTGAACCGAGCAAACCAGAATGTGTCCGGTCGAGCCCCTCTCGGCCGACTTCGCAAGCATGCGCGTATCGCGTTGGAAGGCGGAGGCGTCGAGATATGTGATCGTCTCGAGCGCCATCCTGGCGTGAAGCCGAACTGATGGGCATCGCGGTGGTCGACACCGTCGCTGGTGACGACCACCGCGATGACGATCTGCACGTCGCGATGTCGCTGGAGGCAATCCGCCACCCGGGTTGCCGTAAACGCCCTCCGCCTGGTGGCAAGGCGGTTCGCCGCCATCTGCGGATATTCCCTCCGCCCCGGCGCGGCGCCTGCGACCGTGATGACCTCGCAGGAAGGTTTCTGGACCGGAGCCAGCATTTCAACTGGCACGCGTCGATCACATGTTTCATCCCGCGTGTTGCCGAAAAGCCGCGCAAACCGGTCTGCACGCCGATTAGCGGCAACGCCGCTGTGGAGTGGAGTTCTGACCAAGCCATCAACTCCTTCATCCGCCGCCTCGCGTCACGCAGGGTTCGGTTTACAACTTGTAGATGATCGTATAGCTATATTACAATAGGTAATTGAGTGATCGACGGCAATTCTCCTGCCAATGCGGACGGAAGGGAAAGGCCAACGATGGCAAACGCATTCGTTGAAAAGTTGCGCGGATATGCGCCGGTTTCTTCATTAGACGAAGCCTTGCTAGAGAAGGCCTGTGTTCGTTCTCGCAAGCTCCCGGCGGATTACGACCTGATCCACGAAGGTGACAGGCCGGGTCCTGTATTCGTTATCTTGTCCGGATGGGCGTGCAGCTACAAAATTCTGCCCGGCGGTAGCCGTCAGATCATATCCTTCCTAATGCCCGGCGACTTCTGTGATATCCACGTCGCCGTTCTGGCCGAGATGGACCACAGCATCGGTACCATCACCGAAGCTCAGGTAGCGACGATCCCTCGTGACCAAATGGAGGAGCTCGTCGAGGTCCGCCCCAGTCTGGCCAAGGCATTTTGGTGGAGCCAGTTGGTCGACGCGGGCGTACTCCGTGCGACAATCGTAAGCATGGGGCGGAGGACGAGCCTCGAGCGTGTCGCTCATCTCCTGTGCGAGTTGTGCTTCCGCATGCGGAACATCGGAATCGCTACTGAAGAAAGCATCGTCATGCCATTCACCCAGATTATGCTCGCTGACGCCGTGGGCATGACGCCGGTTCATGTGAATCGATTGGTTCGAAAGCTGCGTGCGGCGGGCGCGCTGGAACTGGGGGTCGGGACGCTTATCATTGCTGACCTCAAGCTTTTGTCTCAGATTGCAGGTTTCTATGACAACTACCTGCACCGCCGGCTGAGAACACGGCAGAGCGCAACTGCCTAGAGCGGCTTCTTCGGCGTAGAGGATCCGTTTGGGCCCGGTTGCTCGCGGTGGTGGATGGCCTGAACGATCGGGTTGGGCTCGGGACCGTAGGGATCGCGGCGCAGGGACCCGGGGCGAGGGCGATCGATACGAAACTGAGACCGAAAAGCCCGGCCTGGACGGCACCCATGTGCGACATTTCGCGAGTTAGATGAAGCGGGCCCAGCGCCCCATTCCCGGTTTATCCTGCGTCTCCCACTCCGTTTGGGCGGCGCCACAGGAAACGGGCGGTGATCACGGCGAAATTCCTCTCCGTCTCGATCGTGGTTCCTTTACGGGGAAAGCGATGGGCATTCCTCGATGACCAATTCGCGAGCCAGCGTCTTCAGGAGAGAAGCAGTAGGTCCGGTAGTCCAGAGAGATCCTTCAGTACGGCGTCAGGCTGCCAAGCGGGGTTGAGAGGCTCACGGTCCCGGTCGATCCAGACGGACCGGATGCCAAGCTCCTGGCAAACCTTCAGGTCGGTGAACTGGCCCATGCCCACGTGAATCGTTTCGTCCTTCGTGATGCCCATGGTCGAGTACGCATGTAGGAATAGGCGGTGATCAGGTTTGTAGGCACGGGGTGGCGGCTTCGAACGATCGATCAGGCTGGGCTGTCGCAACCGCGCCGATGCTGCGAGTTGATCAATGATAAGCTGGCGGTGAAGCGCTGCCTGTATGGACATCGAACGGGGTGACGAGATCGTCGACTGTTCTTTCCAGATGCGAATTCCCGCAGGCGAGAAACCCCAAAGTCTTCAGACTAAAACCTTCAGATCGGGATGATGTTATGTACGATCATGTAAAATGGCCTGAGCGTTACGGCCCCGATAAATCGGCAATTTACGCGCTGAACGATATCGATGTGAACGCCCCGCCGGAGGTGGTGTGGAGCCTGTTGGTCGATGCCGAGAACTGGTCGGACTATTTTCCCCATGAAGACAAGGTCAAGATCCTGACCGGTGAGCCCGAACTGGCACTCGGCACCAGATACACGCGCGTCACGGTTGGGTATCCCATGAGCCTGGAGGTCACGGAGTACGTCCCCGGCCGCCGGATCTCCTGGGCCACCACGGTCGACGGCGATGAGACGGGGTCAAGCGCCTATCATGGCTGGGTGATCACACCGACCGAAACCGGGTGTCACGTTCTGAGCGAGGAGACGCAGCAGGGCCCGTTTTTCCTCGAACTACTAGGCGAGAAGAACCCCGGCGGACTATACAAATATCATCAGGATTGGGTCGAAAAGCTAGCTCTCAAGGCGGAAGCCGAGGCAGCCTGATCAGTCCGTTGGGCTCAATCCCGGCGCGGCACGCCGTTGTCGCGCAATGTTGGCGGCATCCATGCCGGTCTCCAAAGCACCTTCCGACACCGGTCGGCGATAGCTCCATCTCGCTGAGCGCCGGGGGGATCTGAGCAGCACACCGGTCTAACCGCGGCGCAAGTCCGAGCGATAACGATCTTCAACCATCAAGAGGATTCTTCGACATGGGAAAATTGACCGGAAAAGTAGCCGTTGTCACTGGAGCAGCGAGCGGCATCGGCCTGGCGGCGACCAAGCGCTTCGCTGCGGAGGGCGCGACCGTGCTGATGGTCGATCTCGACGACGCAGCGGTGCAGGCGGCAGCGGAAGGCGGTGGTGCGAGCCTCGATCCGTTCCGTGCCGACACTACCAAGAGCGCCGACCTGGCAGCCCTTCGTGACCATATCGCGCTCGCGTACGAGAGAGTCGACATTCTCTTCGCGAACGCGGGCGTCGCTACCTTTGCGCCGTTCGGGGAAGTGACCGAAGAGGAGTTCGACCGCACAGTCGGCATCAATCTCAAGGGAACCTTCTTTACCGTGCAGACGCTGCTGCCGGTCCTGCGCGACGGCGCCTCCGTCATCCTCACAGCGTCCGTGTCCGGCTACAAGGGCGCGCCCGCCTTCAGCGTCTATTCCGCGACCAAAGCGGCGATCCGCTCGCTCGCTCGCACGCTCACGGTGGATTTGAAGGACCGTCGGATCCGCGTGAATGCGGTCAGTCCAGGCAACATCGAGACGCCGATCGCCAAGCATGCGGGTCTCTCGAAAGAAGACGGCGACGCCTATTTCGAGAAGATGATCGCCCTCACGCCACTGGGGAGAAACGGTCGAGCGGAGGATATCGCGGCCGCGGCACTCTACCTCGCATCCGACGACAGCGCGTTCGTCACGGGCATCGAACTCGTCATCGACGGGGGCTTTGCCCAGATCTGACCTCGACTCCACAAGGCGTGGCCCGCGGCGATGATGCCGGCAATGGCAATCCGGAGGGCGTCATGGCGGACATGACCAGCATATCCGGGTTGAACGACCTCAACCAGCGGCGGCGTGCCGTTAGGCGGCGTAGCGCCCCGACCGTCTCGCCGGCCGCTTGTGCGAAGGAAACCGCAATGATCCCATCTGATACGTTCTGGCCGGACGGCGCTCGCCTCGCGGTAAGCTTCTCGCTCATGTTCGAGGGCGGTGGACAACCGATCTCAGGAGCGCCCGGTTTTCTCCAGGAGCCCATGCAGAAGGGGCTTCCAGACATGGCGACCAACGGGGCGTTCCAGTACGGCGTGTATGAGGGAATTCCCAGGATCCTCGACCTGATGGACAAGCACCAGGTCAGGCTTTCCTCTTTCATGATCGGTCAGGCGGTCGACAAGGCGCCCGATCTCGCACGCGAGATTGTCACGCGCGGCCATGAAGCTGCGGCCCACGGCCACACCTGGGAGAACAGCTATCAGCTCGATCGCGATGCCGAGCGGCGATTCATCGCTGACGGTGTCGAAAGCATCGAGAAGGCCACCGGCCAGACTCCTGTCGGCTGGAACGCATATTACGTCCGCAACTCACCGAACACGTTCGACATACTCCAGAGCCTGGGTTTCAAATACCACATCGATGAACCCAGCGCCGACGAGCCGTTCATCATCAAGCTGAAGGGGGGTGACTTCGTGACCGTTCCTTACACGCTGCACATGAACGACATCGCGTCCTACACCTTCGAAGGCTGGAACCCGTCCGCTTACGAGCAGGCTCTCAAGGACGAGTTCGACCAACTTTACGAGGAAGGCGCACATCGCCGCCGGATGATGGCGATCGGTCTCCACGATCGCATCTCAGGGCATGCCAACCGCGTCCGTGTGCTCGATCGTTTCCTCGCCTACGCGCGCTCCAAGCCCGGAGTCTGGTTCGCTCGCAAGGACGAGATTGCGGCTTGGGCGTTGCAGCGTCGCGACATCACGCCGGTCCGCGACCGGGGCGCCCCGACCGTCAGCGGCCTGCCCGGATCCGCGGCGTGAGGACTCCGGATATCTCGAACCGACCGGTCGCCCCCTTGTTGGCCGTGCCTCCACGGCGCCACGGACTCGCCTGCCCGTAACGCTACTCCCTCCCGGCCCGCGGCGGCGGCGCATCCCGTTTCAACCGGCCCTTCTCATTTCGGGTCGATCAGGAGATACTTTATGAGCTATGCAATCATCGGTTTCGGTCAAGTCGGCCAGGCGCTCGCGGGAATGTTCGCGCGCAAGGGCATCGAGGTGGCAGTGGCAACGACACGCCCGCCCGAAGCCATCGCCGACAAAGCCAGAGAAATCGGCGCGACGGTCGTTGCCAAATCGCTCAGTGACGCGATCACGGCAGACATCGTCTTGCTCGCGGTGCCGTTCTGGTCGCACCGCGATGTCGCCAAAGCGGCCCCCGACTGGGCGGGCAAGACGATTATCGATGTGACCAACGCCTATGGCTTCACGCCCGAGGAGATGGACAACCTCCCCGCTTCCGTCGTAGTCGCCAAGGCGTTCAACGGCGCGAAGCTCGTGAAGGCCTTCAACCATCTTGCCGCACCGGTTCTCGCCAAGGACCCCGCGGTCAATGGCGGCCGACGCGTCATCTTCTTCTCGAGCGACGACGACGAGGGCGCGACGAAGCCGGTGGTCGAGTTGATCGAGAAACTCGGGTTCGCCCCCGTCAGCCTGGGTACCGTTTCCGACGGCGGTACGCTCGTGCAGGCGCGCGGCAAAACCTGGGGGCCGCTGAACTTCCAGGATCTCGTCAAGTTCGAATGACGGCAAGCCGCTAGGCCGGCCGGTCGCGACTCCGCGGCCGCGCCGCTCATGCGACGACCCTTCCCTCGCCAACGCGGAGATGTGCGATGTTCGAAATTATCAAATGGCCCGAGGACATGGTTCCCAGTCGGTGCCCAATCCACTTCACCAACGAACTCGAAGTCGCGGCTTCGCCTGAAACGATCTGGTCGCTTCTCGTCGATACCGAGGCCTGGCCCTCTTTTTACCCGAGCATCAGGCACGTCGAACTGTTGAATGGACATGAAACGCTGTGCCTCGGCACGGAGTTCGAAACGAGCTTCGCCGGCCAGGACGTCGCGGCATCGGTCCAGGAATTCGAGCCGTTCAAGCGCATCGCCTGGGGTGGCCACTCCAAGACGTCCCTGGAATCGGTGGCGTATCACGCGTGGATCATCACGCCGACCGGAGGCGGATGTCACCTCTGGACCGAAGAGACGATGCGGGGCCCGCTCTGGATCGACCTTGCCAAAAAAGCACCTGACGGCTTCTGGCTCGCGCATGAACAGCTTCTGGCCCAACTTGGGCGCGCTGCGGTCGAAAAGGAAGCATCGCTGGCCGCTTGATGCTGGCTGTCGATGCCCGCCGCCGACGAATACCCGACCTAGTTAAAGCGTACCGCGCGTGTCGGACGGGGGGGCGATGACAACCCCGCGCTGATGTCTGGAACGGGTTGGGGCGTACCGACATCGCCTTAGGGCAAGCTGCCGACGGCCTTGGTGATCAACTTGGCTATTTGCAATGCTGGTGCACGCGTGGGCACGAATTTTATCATCCTTGAACCGCGCCTTGATAGAGTTCGTCATCAATAGGCGACGCTTGCGGGACGAGACACCCAAATCGTCAATGGCAAACCGGCAGTTTCAGGCATGGGGTCGGTTTTCGACATGACCCAAACCTAAGTATGATCCCGCGGCTTTGCACGATCGGGCATCAGCGGACGCGAAGAACGGCGCAGGACGATCGATTGATGCTTGGAGAACCACAATACAGAGACTGACGGTCCAGAAGAGGTAGGCGGAAGCATGCCGACTAGACGGAGCCTGTTCATGCAATCTGAGAAGCAGAGTGGCGACCTTGCCTGCCCGTTTGAATGGTCAACATCCTAGCGAAGATCCGTTCCTGAACTGCAGTCCCGCGCCTTCGATCAAACGGTAAACATGGAGACGACCATGGCGGTAACTCTACTCGATCCCAAGGCGGCGTTGCTGATCGTCGATCTGCAGAAGGGATTGCGTGGCCTCCCGACGGTGCACCCGATGGACGCGGTTATCGGCAACGCTCGACGGCTTGCACTTGGGTTCCGGTCGAAGAGCCTCCCCGTCGTGATCATTACGGTCGCTGGCGCCGCTCCTGGGCGCACCGAGACGCCGCAGATTGCAGCGGTGCGTTCCGCAGACTGGGCCGATCCCGTTTCCGAACTGGAGCAGGCGGCCGACGATTATCGCGTCATGAAGAGTCGGTGGGGGGCCTTTACCGAGACCGGTTTGGCCGAGTGGCTGCGGCAACAAGGCGTGAAGCAGGTCGTCATCGCCGGCGTGGCGACCAGCATGGGCGTCGAATCGACTGCGCGCCACGCTCACGAGCTCGGTTTCCACGTGACCCTTGCAATCGACGCCATCACCGATCTCGATGCCGCCGCACACCGGCACAGCATCCGCATCTTCGCGAAGCTGGGAGAGACGGGATCGACCGAACAGATCTTGGCACTGCTGGACGCGCCCGTTCCCTGATCGTCGTTGCGCAGCCGATCACCAAACGACACTTTCACAAGGAGAGTACTAATGCCTCATCTAACCGATTACCCGTTCCAGGTCGCAATTCCGCTCCCGACGGATGAAGAGATCGGCGCTGAAACGGCGACCTATCTCCGTGAGAAGGGTCAGAACTACAAGGACGGCCGCATGATGCTCGGTGCCGGTTCGCTGGGCGTGCCGATCGTCGAACTCGCAAGGGCGGTGTTCCGTGTGGAAGGCGTGGACCCCAAGATCCGTGAATTCATCGTCCTGCGCATCTGCAAGCTGTTGGGTGGCGTGAATCCTTGGGGGCCGAACCTGCGGATGCTCGATAACCTGCATGCATCCGAGGCGGAAAAGGAAGGCATTCAGAACGATGGCCCCGTGACCGGTGTCGATGACGAGGCGAAGCTGATCCTGACGGCGACCGAAGAGCTGACGCTCACGGGGGCGGTCTCCGATGCGTCTTTGCAGGCGATGCGCGACCGCTATTCGGACGAGACGTGCCGGAAATACATCGCGGTCATGTGCTGGTACAACTTCTTCAACCGGTACTTGATCTCAACGCGCGTGCCGGCGGAAACGGAGCAGGAGGTCATCGACAAGGTAGGCGACAACACCATGCCTGCCTGATCTTGCATCCGTCGGGTGACGCTCCGGCGGCAGACATGGCAGCTCGTCTGCGTGTCTGCCGCCGGCCGCACGCTTAAGCAGCGGAGCGGCGATATGGTTGCGGCCCCATCCGCCGCTTTGGAGACCCAGTACATTGCTCTGGAAGGTGGTCGTGTCGTGTTCGACGCCCTGTCGGGCAACGGTCCTTTGATCATCGCGATCCCGGCATGGATAACCTGCGGTCGCCGCAATCTTGGCTCCGGGCGACAATCAGGATCACGGTCGTTCGAAGTACGGCGACGGCACCTCGGAGAGGGTTGAGCGCGTCCAGCGCCAAGATGCCGAACCCCCGGCACGATCGCCGCAAGCATGCTCAGCCGACTTTCCGGCCCCTTGACGTCGGAGTCGTTCCTCATGACTTTTTCGGTGGGGTCCAAGCCAGGTCCGCTTGGACGAGCTGATACCACGTCTTTCGTCACGGATTCGACACGACGTCCTCTGATCCATCTCTGCGAGTCGGCATTCGAAGGACAAACCGTGTGCCGGGCGATGCGTCCTCCCAGACGAAATCGCCACCCAGGCGAGCCACCATCATCTCCACCAGTCTGCTTCCCAGACCCGGCGTATCGACGCGCCCGTTAAGGACGCCACCGCATCCGCGGTCCTCGACGACAACTTGGCATCGGACAGGCGTTTCAGCACTGAGACCAATCCGGACTTCGCCGGCGACGTCGCACGCATATGCATATTTGCACGCATTCGTGACTATCTCGGAGACGATGATTCCGACCGAGACCGCAGCGTCCGGCGCTACGAAGACGTCCTCCGTGCTGATGCAGACGCGTCGTCCCGTAAGGCTGCTCGCGTAGGTCTCGTCCAGATCGGTTCCGAGTTCCACGAGATAGGCCGCAAGGCTTACGGCGGCAGCGTCGCTTGTTCGGCAAAGCAGGCGGTGTACGCGAGCGATCGCCATGATGCGCCGCCGGGTGTTGTCCAACGCCGCAAGGGCTGCCGGATCGACGATACCGTGGCCCTCGGCCGAGACCATCGCTGAAAGGAGCTGCAGGCTGTTTGCGATCCGATGGTTGGTCTCATCGTCACCGGTAGGCGCCTGGAGGCGTGGTAGGATCTGGACCGTCTCGCCGGTCTGTTCTGCGCTGTCCGGTGCCCTGAGCGTCATCGAAATCCTCCGGCGTCGTCGTTGACGCTGACTTCTACCTGAGCGGGCAGCTCGCCGGGATCATACACAGGTATGGTGCGAAGGCCGCTGCGGTAGACGATCGAGGTCCGCTGCCGGCAGATGCAGACGACGTTTCGTGCGACGGCGCATATGCTCAGGTTGGAGGGCATGTTATTCAATGTCGTCCAAGCGCATGCAACGCTTCCTGTCTGGCCTGGTCCAGGTCGACAAGAACCGATGGCCGATCGGTAGGATCTGCCCCCGGCGCACCATAGCCCAGACCGACGACAGGCAGGCCTGACTAACCGTTGGCGTGCTCGGCGCCAGCCACCTCCGTGGCGAAGTCGAGGAGGACCGCGCTCAGCCGCGCCGGCTGTTCCTGCTGAATCCAGTGGCCGGCGCCGTCGATCAACTGGATGCCATGCATTCTCGTCGTCGCCTTCGTCCCCATGAGGTCAAGCGCGCCCGGCGAAACGTAGGGCCCCCAATCGCTCTTCCCGCCGATGAAGAGCGACGGGACATCGATCGTCCTTCCCGAGAACAGGCGCAGCTCGGCATTCAGGCTGGGATCGGCATAGACGCGGTAGGTCTGCAAGCCGCCCTGGAACCCCGTGCGGCCATATTCCTCGGCATACACGGAGAGCTCTGGTTCCGTGAGCCAGCGGCAAGCCTGGATATCGGTCTCGGAAGGCAGAAAGGGGGCGACGTTCTCAGGCATCGTCTTGCCGCGCTCCATTATGTAGTAGGTTGGTAGCTGCGCAAATTCGTCGGGGCGCGACCCCGTCAATGGATGTGGCGCGTTGCCAGACCAATCCGCGCTTTTGACGAAGAAGAACGTACGAAGGAACGCGCGCAGCCCTTGGGGGGGATGCGACAGGTCGTGGTTTGCTTCTCTGGTGCTGAGATACTGTTGGTAGATGATTCTGGGCGGGCTCAGCGCCGCCAACGCGGCTGAGAGATCACGGGCATTGGCGCTGTGTTGCTGAGGCGAAGCGCCGATGTCCGCCGTGTCGAACGGAAACTGCGGAGGTCCGGGGAACGGCGCGCTCATCAGTACCACCGAAGGGAAGACATCGGGTCGGGCGACCGCACAATAGGCTGCGACGGGCGAGCCGAAGTCGTGCCCGACCAGCATCGCCGTTCGGCGATGTCCCAGAGCCGAAACCAGCCCTAGCGCGTCCCGTGTCACATTCAGGAGACTGAAGGGCTCCAGCGGAGCGTCGTAGTCGTTCAACCATCCGGTCGTACGACCGAAACCGCGCTGGTCGGGCGCCACGACGTGATAGCCCGCATCGGCTAGAAGAGGCATCAGGTGGCGCCAGCCGTAGGCCAGATCCGGAAAGCCGTGCAGAAGCAGCGCAAGCGGCCGGCCAGAGCTTTCGAACCCGGCTTCGAGAATATGGACATCGAGGCCGTTAACCCCGTGGACCATGCGCGAGCGAACACTCGCGGGAAGGGTTCCACCGCCATAGGACGATACGGTCACGTCAGATCCTTTCTAGCGTTTTGCAACAGGGAGCGGTCCCGCCTCGTGATTGCATATTCAGCGAACAGGCGCCGACTGATAGCGAATGCTCGCACGAGCAATAACGACGGTCCGCAACTCGCACATCCATACCTGTGTATGATCCCGCAGCGTTGCGGAATGCTTCATGATAGACGTAGCAAGGACAGTGAAGCAGCCTGCCGCACAGGATGAGCATCGACGAAACCACGGACGTGAAGCTCGTCGCAGCGACGTTGAATGATCGGTCTGTCGTTCGCCGCCTCCGGGCGGGGGGCTCGGAAAGACGAAGGCGAAGTGTCATACCGTCTGGCCTCAGCGCTAAGGTTCTCTCCAGGCTGATCCGGCAACGATCTATCGTCTCAGCAAAGCGAGCGCGCCCGCCAGACCGACGAACGACAACGCGGCCATGCCCAAATATCCAGCTGCTCCGATGGCCTCGTAAAGCGTGCCTGATCCAAGCGTCGCAAGGCCCAGAAGCAGACCGGAAGCGAGGGCGCCGTTGATCTGCTGCGCCAGCCGAGCGGGCACGCGTTGCGACCGATGGCCCATTTTCGACCGTCAGATCCCTGGGAAGGAGGAAATGCGCCGCAACGACGGCTAGGGCAACCATGGCAGCCGTGCCGAGCAGAGCAACGGGCGGCCCGTACTCCGCAAGCGCCAGGCCCGCCGCGATGTTGCCGGCGACATAGGCGGCGGACCCCAGACCCCTCGGCGTGGCATAGGCGAAGCCCTCGGACGTCGCGCGACGAAGCACGATCACGTCGATGAGCGGCGAACAGGCGCTTACCGCCGTTGCCGCGACGAACCACGCAACTGCGAGCGCGGCAAAGCCATCGAGCAGCGCCATCGACGAATAGGCGGCAAGCGCCGATAACAGGAGAAGGACGACGGCCGTGCGCCGCAAGGCGAAGCCGTCGGCCCATAGGCCAAGCGCCGGCCCGGTGACGATGCGGGCGAGCATCGGCGCGGCAAGAAGCAGACCGATCTGTTCGCCGCTGAGGCCCACGGCGCGGAACCATGATGGCATGTAGGGCGACGCGATGCCGTTCCCCGCATAAAGCGCGGCATACACGAGACCCAGGCGAAGCGCACCGGCGCAGGCCCGGCGAGACGAGGCGACCGTTGCCACCGATCAGGCTATGCTGTCGATGGCGTGGCAGCGAAGATCGTCCGCGTATAGATCAGGAGCTTCCCAAGCCGGAAAGTGTCCTCCCTTGGGCATGATGGTGTAGCGGCGGACGTTGTAGAGGCGCTCGGCGAGTTCGCGCGGGGCAAGTGCGAGATCTTGCGGCCACATCGCCACTGCCGTGGGTGCACGGACGAAGTCGTCCGCCCTCAGCGGTGGGCGAAGCCGCGTGCCGTCGTAATAGTATCGCACCGAAGATCCGATCGTGTTGGTCGCCCAGTAGATCATCAGGTTGTCGATCAACGTCTCCATCGGCCAGACCGAGAGCAGATCCCCGCCGCAGTCCGTCCAGCCGTGAAACTTCTCTACGATCCAGCTCGCCAGTCCGACCGGCGAGTCGGCAAGGCCGTAGGAGAGCGTCTGTGGCTTAGAGCTCTGGATCGCCTGATACCCGCCTTCGTCCTTGCTCCAGATCGCAGCTCGACGTGCATAGTCCGCTTGGGCTTCGGTCGCGGGTCGATCGCCGGCTCGATCGGGTTTGGGCGCGACCGCGGAAACGTGAAGAGCGAGAACGCGGTCGGGATGGAGGAGCGCGATCCGCGTCGCCACACCCGATCCGACATCCGTACCGGCTACGAAGAAACGATCGTAGCCCAGTGCCGTCATCAGCTTCGGGTAGAGTTCGGCCGGCTCGATCTGGTAGGGACGACTAGGCTTGTCCGAGTAGCCGAAGCCTGGGTGCGTCGGAATTACGATGTCGAACGAGGGATCGCCGGCAGTGAGCAGCGGCACGAGGCGCTGATATTCGACGAAGCTGGAAGGCCAACCGTTCATCAGCAGCAACGGGATGGGCCGGGCACCTTGGCCGCGAAAATGCAGAGCGTGTACGCCATACCCATCGATCGTCGCGCGACGATGTGGCAGCCGGTTGAGGACTGCCGAGTGATCTCGCCAGTCGTAGTGATCCCGCCAGTGTCCCATTAGTGCGGCAAGAAAGCTGCTCTGCGTTCCCTGACTCCAGTCCGTCGTCACGGCGTCGTTCCATCGCACGGATGCAAGTCGACGGCGGAGATCATCCGTCATGTCCTGATCGAACGGTATCTCGAATGGTACGATCATGCCTGCTCTCCTTGCTTCTCCCGCACCTGCGATCCCTGCTGCGGCGAGCAGGCCGATGGCGTCACGGCGCGTTAACACGGTAAGGTCGATGTAGACGCCATGCGTTACCTCCTATATGTCTTTACCGGTAACATCAAGGGAACAGGAATGCCCGAACATCGCGAAGGAACCCCGACCGAACTGCGCGACCTCGAATCCTTCCTGTGGTGCGACTTCGATACGACCGCAGCGTGGCGGAAATGGTCAGAGCAGCGACGCTTCGACAGCCATGCTGCGGAGGCGAGTTTCAAGGAAGCTGGCGAGGTCCAGAGGGCGCTTCGCCAGCTTGAGGCATCGAACAACGGCATCACAGCTTCTGCGGATGTTTCGAAGGCCATGACCACGCTCAACCATGCGATCGAGCAACACGCGCTGAGGCCAAGAATCACGGCGGATGGCGTTCGAATGCATGCCGGTCCAGGCGACGCCGTCGGGCATGTTCTTCAGATCGCCATCCAGGCGATGACGACGTGCGCATGGCCCCGCTTCAAACTATGTCGGGACCCGGCATGCCGGGCTTCCTTCTTCGATGCCTCGAAGAACGGCAGCAAGATCTGGTGCTCGATGGAGCTCTGCGGGAGCCGCAACAAGATGCGGCGGCACCGGGGGAAGGCTGCCCCCCCGACGCAGGACGTTGTCTAACGAAATCCTCGGGCGGAGCGATAGCGATCCAACGATGCGTGAATGAATGAGTGCGTGACTAGGGAAGAACTGGAGGCGGCAAGCGCCCATTTGCGAGCGATGGTCATCACTAATCCGGCTGGCATACCGCGAGGCTGCAATGTGTCAGTCCGAACATGAAGCTCCCACTTCCACCTGATCGAGCGCTCATTGCGAGTTCGATCCAAATGCCGATTTCGGGAATGTCTCGGCACGCAAGATCCTGCGGCCGGCGAGCGGATCCGTGCGAAGGTGCCGTGGTGCCGTCCGGCAGCGCAATCGGCTGCTGGACGGCACAGACAGAATTATTTCCGCCCGGAAGCTTCGAGAACGAGCTTGGCGATCTCCTTGGGGTGCGAAATAAGAGAAAGATGGCTCGCTTTCAGTTCGATGGTCTTCGCGCCCATCCGTTTGGCCATGTAGCGCTCCAGATCGGGGTTGATCGTCCGGTCATCCGTTGAAACCGCGTAGAAGCTGGGCTTCGAACGCCAAGCCGCCTGCGTCGTCTTGCCCGTCAGAAGCGCTTTGTGGAACGGCTGCTGGACGGCGTACAGCGCCCTTGCTCTTGCTGGCGGAAGATCCCCTCCGAAATCGCGAAGGAACGCTTCTTCGGTGAGGCGCCCTTCGTCACCGTCGAAGACGATCCCGGCCGAGGCGGGCGGCGTCGGAAACCGCTTGGCAAGCGCCGCGTAGTCCTCTCCTGCGTCCGGTGCACGTGCGGCGACATAGACGACGGCCGAAACGCCCGGGTCGACCCCCGCTTCGGAAACGATCATCCCGGAGAAGGAGTGGCCTACGAGGACGGTCAGTCCATTCTGGCGGGCGAGCACCTTGCGCGTCTCCGCGACGGCATCCTCCAGAGTGGTGAGGGGGTTCTGCACGGACGTGACGTTCAGACCCCTTGCCTGAAGGAGCGGAATCACTTCGGACCAGCTCGATCCATCGGCGAAGAGCCCATGGACGAGGACCACGTTGTCTGCCGTCGCAAGAGGCGCGGCTCCCGCAATCCCCGGCACGGCCAGACCCGCAGCGGCCAAACCAGCTAGCGAGCCGAACGCTCGGCGGCTCATGCTTACTGGTATTTCCTGATCATCGTAGGTCATGGCGGGGCATCTCCGATGCGGTGGAACCTGTCTCTCCGACATCAGACACCCGAGCGCGGCCGTTATTCCACATCGGCGCAAATATTCTGCAGGCGTACCTATGAGCCTTCGCCCGTGGTTCTCTTCCGCACGACCTCCGCGATGTCGTGCAGCCTGGTTTCGTCCTGCCCGGATACGACGCTGAACCCGACGCCGCGTCGCGACCAGGCATATCCCGTCGCCCCGTCCACGGGCACCGGTCTCATCGCTGCATCCGTGTCGATGCCGATCATCAACCGAACCATCACGCCGATCCGTTGATTCTCATGGTTCCTGTAGATGAAGAGCGCGGCCGATCCCTGCTTGGTCGGGATCACGCGGCCGCCCAGCAGGTCGTAGCCGGCCGTCCGAAGATCCGGAGCCGGCACGACCCGGCCCCGATCGGTCGCGTCGAACCCCACGCGCAGCACCGGAGCGCCGTTCACCCTATCAAGTGCATGGGGATCATGCTCGAACACCCGCTGCGCTACGGCGGCCTGCTGCCCAAGGGAGGCGAGGCCATGCGGTTCCGATGGCCCCCGTCCGAGCCAGCCGACGCCGGTTCCCGACAGGAAGGCCGCTGCGATGCCAGCGGCGATGGCTTGTCCGGACGAGCGACGACCACGCCGAGGAGGAGAGAGCCTTCCCGGCGAGAGCGCATCCGGGACTGGCTCCGCTGCCTTGTGGGCGAGCGCGCGTCGCAGGGCGAACGTGTCCGCCTGCCAGGCGCCGACCCGAGCGGCAGCTTCCGGGTTGTTCGCGAGATGTCGGTCCACCCGCGCCGATGATCGAGCATCCAGCAGGCCGTCGACGTAGGCATGGAGAACATCGTCCCCGACGCTGTCATCCTCCTCCGTCATGGCCTCCACCCCGGAACGCTCTTGGCATCGGAAGGTGGCGCGTCGCGGAGCCTGTCGCGCGCCCGGCTGAGGCGTGACATGACGGTTCCGATCGGGATGCCGAGCGTCGATGCCGCGCTGGCGTAATCCAGACCTTCCACCGCTACCAGAAGCAACACCGCCCGCTGGTCGTCTGGTAGTCGGTCTAGGCGGCGAAGAACGTCGTGCAACTCGATACCGGCGTCCTGATCCGCCGCTACGGCTACATCGGCATCCGGATGATCGACCATGACGGCTCCGAGCACGCGCCGACGGCGCCATTGGTTCACGAAGAGATTGTGCATGATCGAAAACAGCCAGGGGCGGAGGTCTCCCGTTCCACGCCGGTTTTCCATGCCGTCGATCGCCCGCAACAGGCTGCCTTGAACCAGGTCGTCCGCATCGTCGCGACCGCGCAGGAGGGCGAACGCGTAGCGACGCAGGGCGGGGATATGGTCCTCCAGGTTCAACAGCCGCTCCATCTATGCGAATGTAGGACCGCGAATTGCGGAAGCTACGGGTTGCGTCGGATCCCAAACGGGGAACGCGACCGGTGGCAGGAGCTGCCGAACAAGGACGGTCGGTCGACACGGCCGTCCGATCCCTCCGCGTACGCTCCACGCAGACGCAGATCCCCGGCACCGATGAATGGTCGGCGATCGGACGATCTGCACTCACCTCGACGGCCGCTGCCGCGAGCCATGCTAGCCTAAGCCGTGCAAAGGGAAGTCCATCGATCGACAACACCGCTGTCGGAATATTCGCCACGATCGCGGCCGTGTGCAGGCGATGACGTAAGTCACCGAGTTTCGATCCGACCATGTGATCGTATTTTCAGAATTCCGCCGTATCCTCGCTGCGCACCCACTTTGTTCATGGACGTTTCCATCCCGGTCCGGTCGTCGCCACCACGACCTACAGACCGCAAGAGCCGGACTGCTGCAATCATACGTTGGTTTCGATAGGCGCAACCGAAGCTCGGTTGCCCTCGGTGACTTCAAGGAGGGGAGGGGGGCCACGCCATGTGCTGCCATCCCGAGACCATGCCGTGGATCGTAGTCATCGTCTGTCGAAGGGTGTTTCCCGAAAGGTGGCAGCTAAACCGCCTGCGAGTGTTCGTCTGCTGACGCACGGTTTGGACGCTGGTCCGGTCAATGATGAACTTCGCTGCGCCGATCGCGAAACGCGCTAGGCGTTCAGGCATGCGATGGCATGTCCGGCGATGATGGCCTCCTCGTCGGTTTCCATTGTCTCGACCGAAATTCCTCCGCCTTCCGGCGATATGACCGGTTTGTTAGATCGGTTCGCCTCTTCGTCGGTCGCGCAACCGGTCCAGCCGAGCCATCCGATGACCGATCGCCGTATCTGCCAAGCATGCTCCCCGACCCCACCGGTGAACACGAACCGATCGACTCCCCCAAGAGTGACCATCAGCGCTGCCGCCTGGCGGGCGATCAGGAACGCGAACAGATCGAGCGCCTCGCGCGCTTCCGGCGCATCCGAAGCGAGCAGCGTCTCGACGTCCGAAGATATGCCGGAGACGCCGAGCAGGCCGCTTTCATGATACAGCAGATGTTCGATCCGCGAGGCGTCGTAGCCCTTCGCCTGCATCAGATACAGCAGGATGCCGGGGTCCAGGGTACCGGGGCGCGTACCCATCATCACGCCGTCGAGAGCGGTGAACCCCATGGTCGTATCGACGCTCGCGAGGTTCCGCATGGCGCACAGGCTCGCTCCGCTTCCAAGATGGGCGACGATCACGCGCTCGTCCGGCGCGCATCGCCCCCCTCTCCGGAGCTTGGCCGCGATGGCCTCGTAGGAAAGGCCGTGGAACCCGTAGCGGCGTATTCCGTCCTCCTCCAGCGCACGGGGGAGGGGGTAGCGGCTGACCGGGGGAAGTAGTCCATGGTGGAAGGCGGTGTCGAAGCACGCGAACTGCGGCAGGTCGGGGCGCGATTGGCGAAGCTGGCGGATCGGTGCCAAGCTGGCGGGCTGATGCAGCGGAGCCAGGGGCGTCAGTGCGTCGAGGCGGAGGAGGACCTCGTCGTCGATCCGGACAGGATCGACGAAGTCTCGGCCGCCATGGACCACGCGGTGACCTACCCCGATCAGCGCGGCGTCGCCGAGATGCTCCTCGATCCAGCCTATCAGCCGCTCCGTCCAGGCAGCGGTTCCGTCATTCCGCCACCGTTCGTCGACGAGGACGGCACCCGTCGCGTCCGAGACCCGGAAATGCGGCGTGCCGGTGTCCTCGCCGGTGAGGCTTCCCCTCAATGTAGCGACCGGCAACGTCGCTCGGTCGGAGGAGCCGAACAGCGCGAACTTCACGCTCGACGACCCGGCGTTCAACGCCAGGACCGCCGATCCGCCGGCGTCAGTCACCGCCCTTCTCCACAGCGGTCTCGGTCGGCCAGCCCCAGTCCCGGATCTCCGGCATGTCCTCCCCGTAAGTTGTCACGTAGCCGTGATGCTCGATCAGCTTGTCGCGGAACGCCTGCTTGGCATGCGCTGCCGTTCCCGACAGCCCTGGCACGCGATCGATGACGTCCATCGCCAGGTGGAAACGGTCGAGCTTGTTGCGCACCACCATGTCGAACGGCGTGGTGGTGGTGCCTTCCTCGAGGAATCCGCGGGCGTGGACGTTGTGATGGTTCGTGCGTCGGTACGTCAGTCGATGGATGAGATACGGGT
The DNA here is from genome assembly GCF_004795835.1 of Sphingomonas sp. PAMC26645. NCBI lineage: Bacteria > Pseudomonadati > Pseudomonadota > Alphaproteobacteria > Sphingomonadales > Sphingomonadaceae > Sphingomonas > Sphingomonas sp. PAMC26645. The sequence goes on along the minus strand of NZ_CP039249.1, from coordinate 3,157,803 downwards.
AGCCGTGGTAGGCGAAGATCACCGGCCTATCCCGCGTGAATATCGCATCGAAGTCGGCATCGACGAGCCCATGGGGATGCTCCTCGTGCGGTTGCAGGGTCATCAGGTCGACGACGTTGACGACGCGTATCCTGAGGTCGGGCAGATGCCTGCGCAGCAGATCGACGGCGGCGAGCGTCTCGATCGTGGGAACGTCGCCGGCGCACGCCATGACGACGTCGGGTTCCGCACCGTCGACGTCCGTACCGGCCCAGCTCCAGATCCCCAGACCCGCCGCGCAGTGGATCTCGGCTTCGTCCGCCGTCAGCCACTGCGGAGCCGGCTGTTTGCCGGCCACCACGACGTTGATCCGGTCGTACGTGCCGAGGCAGTGGTCGATCGTGCGCAACAGCGTGTTCGCGTCCGGAGGCAGATAGACGCGTACCACGTCGGCCTTCTTGTTGACGACGTGGTCAATGAAGCCGGGATCCTGATGGCTGAAGCCGTTGTGGTCCTGGCGCCATACGTGGCTGGACAGCAGATAGTTGAATGATCCGATGGATCGACGCCAGTTGAGCTCGCGCGACTTCTTCAACCACTTCGCATGCTGGTTGAACATCGAGTCCACGATGTGGACGAATGCCTCGTAGCAGTTGAAGAGGCCGTGGCGGCCGGTCAGGAGATAGCCCTCGAGCCAGCCCTGGCAGAGATGCTCGGACAGCACCTCCATCACCCGACCGTCCCGACCAAGTCCTTCGTCGTATGACAGCACCGGCTCCATCCACATGCGCGTCGTCACGTCGAAGACCGCGTCGAGACGATTCGAGCTGGTTTCGTCGGGGCCCATGATCCGGAAGTTCCGGGTCTTGGCGTTCAAGGTCAACACATCGGTGAGATAATGACCCAAGGTCCGGGTCGCCTCGCCGATCGTTCCGCCCGGCGCAGGCACGTCGATCGCATGATCGCGCCAGTCGGGCCGCTTCAGCGCCGAGCGCAGCCGTCCTCCGTTTGCATAGGGGGACGACCCCATCCGCTTGTCGCCTCTAGGCGCCAAAGCCGCGAGTTCGGCTACGAGCCTGCCGTCCTGATCGAACAAAGTGTCCGGCTGGTAGCTCCGCATCCAGTTCTCGAGCAACTCGCGGTGAGCGTCGTTCTCCCTCGCCTCGGCGATCGGGACCTGATGCGCTCGCCAGAAGCCTTCGACCTTCTTGCCGTCCACGAATTTCGGACCGGTCCAGCCCTTTGGGCTGCGCATCACGATCATCGGCCAGTTCGGCAGCGAGGTCACGCCGTTCGTCCGCGCGTTAATCTGGATGCGTGCGATGCGGTCCAGCGCTTCGGCGAGCGTGGCTGCCATCTGAGGATGCATCAGTGCGGGTTCGTCGCCCTCCACGAACAAGGGCGCATAGCCGAAGCCTTCGAACAGCTTGGTGATCGTCGCGTCGTCCATCCGACCCAGGATCGTCGGGCCCGCGATCTTGTAGCCGTTGAGATGGAGGATGGGCAGCACCGCGCCATCGTGAAGTGGATTAAGGAACTTGTTGCTGTGCCAAGACGCGGCCAAGGGCCCGGTCTCCGCCTCGCCATCGCCGATCACGCAGGCGACCACGAGATCGGGATTGTCGAACGCGGCCCCGTAGGCGTGGACGAGCGAATAGCCGAGTTCGCCGCCTTCGTGGATCGAACCCGGAGTCTCAGGAGCCGCATGGCTCGGGATCCCGCCCGGAAAGGAGAACTGCCGGAACAGTTCCTTCATCCCCGACGCGTCCTGAGTGATCGCCGGATAGATGTCGGTGTAAGATCCCTCGAGCCAGGTGTTGGCGACCATGCCGGGGCCGCCATGGCCGGGTCCGCATATGTACAGGATGTCCAGGTCGCGTTGCCTGATCATGCGGTTCAGGTGGACGTAGATGAAATTGAGGCCCGGCGTGGTCCCCCAATGGCCGAGCAGCCGCGGTTTGACGTCCTCCTTGCGCAGTGGTTCGCGCAGCAGAGGATTGTCCATAAGATAGATCTGACCGACGGACAGATAGTTGGCGGCATGCCAATAGCGATTGAGCAGCTCGCCTTCCTGCGGGGAGAGCGGCGGTGTTTCCATACTTGCGTCGGTCATGCGGAATCCTTGTGCCGGGGAAGGCAGGCGATCCCTGCGGGCTTGCAGTGCCTGTAACTTTTCGATTCCAGCCGGAGCGGGCCTATGCCGAGCCGACCTTGACGGTGGACGCCTGAAAGATCTGCTCGATCGCGGACGCAAGCACAGCATCGAACGTCGAATCGTTCATGCTCCGACGCAGGTCCCCTATGAGCGCGCGCGAAAAGCTCGCGATCAGTCCGTCGTTGACCGCCAGACGCTTACAAGCCTCGTCGCGTCCGTAGCCTCCAGATAGGGCAACGACCCGCACGACGCGGTCGTGGCGGATCAGCCGTTCGTAATGGTTCGCCTTCTCGGGCAGCGTCAGCTTGACCATGATCCTGCGACCGTCCGGGAGATCGTCCGCCGAGCGCAGAAGTTCGTCCAGCAGAATGTCCTCTGCCTCCGCCTTGTCCGGGCTCCGGATCAGGATCTCCGGTTCGAGGATCGGCATCAGGCCGTGGCCTGCGATCCGAGCAGCAACCTCGAACTGCTGCGCTACGATCGCAGAAATGCCGCTCCGCGATGCGAGACGTATGGTGGAGCGCATCTTGGTGCCATGGATCCCAAGTCGTACGGCGCGCTCGAGCGTCGCGTCGAGAGCAGGCATCGCCTTCATCAGGCTGACGCCGTCGGCTTCCGCCTCGAGCCCCTTGTCGACCTTCAGAAACGGAACGATGCCCCGATCCTCCCAGAGGAATGCTGGGGTCGGCTTGCCGCTTACGTCCTCATCCATCGTGGCCTCGAACAGGATCGCCGCGATGATGCGATCGTCGCGAAACGCCGGGGCGGTCATGATCCGCACGCGCATCTCGTGGATGAGACGGAACATCTCTCCGTCGTCGCTGTAGTCGCCATCGTCCACGCCGTACGATCTCAGCGCGCCCGGGGTCGAACCCCCGCTCTGATCAAGGGCCGCGAGAAAACCCTTCGCGCATGCCATCCGCGTCGCCATCATGTCGTTCATAGGACCTGCCCACAGAAGGAAGTCATTAGATCAACGATCGTTCTCGACTAACCGCGCTTTTGTGGCCGAAGAGATCGAAGTGGTATGCGAATTCATATTCGCGTTCGCCGGTTGGACTTCAGCTAAACGCCGCGCACGTTCGTCCGTCAACGTCGTTGCGGCAACGTGGTCAGCGTGAAGGTTGATTGGTCGACTTGATCTGCTCGCCACCCTGTTTTCGAGATGGCCTACGCCGTCTATCTCGAGCCGAATCTTGTCACCTGGCTTCAACCAGTGTCCGTTCTCCATTCCCGAACCGTTCGGCCACGTGCCTGTCGCAAAAAACTCGCCGGGGTGGAGGGTTTCCGATCGCGATACGTGCGCTACCGCCTGTCCGATCGTGTGCTGCATCCCGGCGGAGGAGCACTGCGCCACCACGTCGCCATTGATGATGACGCGGCCCGTCAGGCGGTCGATGTCTGGCAGGATCACGTTCGCGGAGACTACCGTCGACGACAATGCGCTGCAGAAGCTCTTGGACTTCTGCGGTCCGAAACCGCTACCCATTTCGGGCATCTGCACGTCGCGTGCGCTGAAGTCGTTGAACACGGTGAAGCCACCGATCGCAGCCAACGCCTCCTCCGGCGTCGCGTCCCGCAGCGGGCGCTCGAGGAAGAAGCCCAGCTCCAGCTCGTAATCCAGGGCGTCCGTGTAAGACGGCCAACCAATCAATGCGCCGTTGCCTACGAAGGCCAGATGATTGCTCATGTAGTAGATGGCCTCTTTGTACCATAGCGGCGGCGGTCGAAGCGGCGGGAAGTCTCTTCCAGTCATCGCCTCGAAGCCTCGCGCGAGACGCGCGACGGCCGGCCGGTACCTTTTGAGATAGCCGTGCCCTGCTTGGACGAAATGGCGCTCGTAAAGCATGAAGTCGCGATAGGACCTGGGCTGGAGCGCAAGCGCATCGCCCTCCCATGAGCGCGCACTTGGCGGATTGCCCTCCATCGCCGCGATCAGTTCGAGCTCCTCATCACGATGAACATCGCCGACCGGTTCCCAAGTATCTCCGACCTCCACCACGAGTCGGGCCGATCGGTCGGATTCGATCCATCGAAGCTTCATGCTCTCGTGTCACTTCCGATGGCCGAGTCTGTTCCGCTACTTCCTGTCGACGTCGTAAGCGGTCGCGCGGAGCACATCGGCGCTTGTCCGCGAGCCGATGGCGGAAAGCCGGGCGTCGGACGTAACCGCGGCAGGTGCGACGAAGCATGGCGGACTGGGGACGGTCGGACCTGCACGGTTGCGCATTTCGGCCCTGGTGCAACAGTCGTTCGAAAAGGTAGCGGCGAGGCGCTGCGCGAACGGCCAAACCGACTTGTCCGCACGTCCGCCGAACTCGATATTCCTTGTGCCTGCACGATGTACGCAAAGTGTTCTTGCTTATCGGTCATGACGCTCGGAGCCACGTCAGCAGGAACGGCTTGTGAGCCGACGAAGCGCCGTTTGGCGTCGCGACGTCGATCTTGCGCCGGTGGAACTGCCAATAGAGCATGACGCTCAGGATCGCGGCGTAGAAGCACCAGACCGAGGCGAAGGCATAGCCTTTGACCAAGTGGACGATCGTCAGCCCGATCATGTTCACGACGCCGTACGTCCTGACGACGCGGTGGGTGGACAGCAGCAGTGCGCCGCACGTCGCCAATATGTAGAGGACCGACACGACCATGTTGCTGGTCATCGGGTTACGATATGCGATCGAGGAATGTTCGACGAACGCGTGGACCGGGAACAGGATCAGGCCCACGATGTTCCAGGCGCATACGAATGCGCCGGCTATGGTGAGCCCGACGATCGCGGTGCGACGCCAGCCGACCGGCTCCATCAACGCCACCGCCGCCGGCATCAACGTCGGAAGGACGCCGAGCGCGTACAGCATGAACAGCAGTACGGCATGGTCGAGTGCAACCCGCCCGAGTTCGCCGTGGAATGCCAGCCAGACCAGCCCCTCGCAGAACTGATGCCCGGCGAAAAGCATCGGTACGGAAGCGAAGAGCAGGGCGCGGGGCTCGCGAACTTGGCGCAGCGTCGCCACGCCGATTGTCGCCAGCACCCCGGAGGCGACGAAGCTTGCAGTAGCCGAAAAGCACATGAGGGGTCTTTCAAGCTATCATAGGTATGGAACGTGACGTGTTCCGTGGCACTGCCAGCGACGCTCGGGGTAGCCGTCAAATCGGCACGATCCCCGGTCCGCCGCGTGGAAACCGCTTGATCGTCGACGCCGGAATGTTGAGATGCTGGGCGACGAGATCGGGCGGCAGGTGCGTGAGCCAGTTCGACAGCGACACCTCCTCATAGCGATCCGTGCGGAATATCTCGAGGAAGACGAGGTCGCCGGTTCCGGTATTCTCGATGTAATGGCCCTGACTCTTCTTCACATAGCCGACGTCGCCCGGATTGAAGTCCATCGTGACCGCCTTGGGACCATTGTCGAAGATCGTCATGCGCCCCTTGCCCTTCATCCAGTACTGCCACTCGTCCGCGTTCGGGTGCCAGTGGATCTCCCGCATGCCGCCCGGCTTGACGGTCACGAGTGCTGCCGCGACCGTCTTCGAGATCGGAAAGTTCTCACTGTCGGCGATCTGAATCGTGCCACCCGCCGTGGAATGGCGCGGCTTTGACCGAGAGAGATGGAAGATGACCGGTGCCGCACCCGGTACGACGTGCGCGGCTGCGCGATCAGCCGCCAGCGTGCCAGGCTCCTGACCCTGGAAGATCCATTTGCTGCTCAATGGTATCGTCTTGAATGCATCGGGTGGAACGTTGAAGTTCTTGGCTAGGATCTCGGGCGGAATGTGCGCGATGAATTCGCTCAGCAGCAGCGTGTTGTTCTCCGACTGCGCACCGTCGTCGAACGCCAGCACGAATTCGCAACCGTCGGGCCCGAGGCCCTGGAGCGAATGGGGGAGGCCCGCAGGGAAGTACCAGAGATCGCCCTCTTCGACATCGTCGACGCTCGCCCGGCCTTCCGCATCCATCGTCGTGATGCGGCACCGGCCGCGCGTCATGATCGACCACTCCGCGGTCAGGTGCCAGTGCAGTTCACGGATGCCACCGGCGGACAGGTGCATGTTGACGCCGGATATGGTCGTCGAGATCGCAAAGTCGGCCTTCGTCACCTGCCGCGCCCAGCCGCCGTTCTGTATACGCTTGTGGGCATTGTTGAACGATGCCCAGAACATTGGCAGACCGTCGACGTCGGTGGCTGGCGGGCTTCCCGCGGAGGGAAACTGATCTGCGAGCGCGGTGTTCTGCGGCCCGATCGGCGTGCGACGGGTCGCGGGGTTGTTCGCCGCGTTGATCGCCCCCTCTGGCGGTAGATCGGGATTGCCGTAGGTCTGGGCTCGGGCGGAGACGGTTGCGGCGGTTGCGCCGAACACGCTTGCGGCGACGAGGAAGTCACGACGTTTGGGGTTGACCACAGCGGTGCTCCACGGAACCAGGCGTTCCACCGATCTCGAAGACGCGATCGACGTCGTACCTGAATATCATCGGCCTGTTCTTACCGCGAGGCGTCGCCGCGACTACTATACCTAAGTGCTAGAACTCTCAGGTAGACGTTGCTGCCGGAGAAGAATGCCGTGCTCCAGACGTCGGGATCTGGACTATCTTGCGATCAAAAGAACGCACATATCCGCGTGCGAAACGCGTTGAACCAATGAAAGTCTATCGCGGGTTCGGTTCGGATATGACGTTTTTCGTATGTAGCATCGAAGGCTTCAACGCCTTCCGACACGAAGCGATAGGGCAACAATTATAGTCAAAATGGATCTATATGCTACCCAGTCTGAGTTGGACCATAAAGCAATCGTAAAGACGAATGTGATATGTATTTGACATATGGGCTTGGCAAAATCCGATCTCCGCAGAGACGGCGATGATACCGAAAGTATCCTGCTCCAGCTCCAAAATACGATTCTGCGGATGATCGCCAAAGGCGCAAGCCTCGACTCCACAAGCGCAGCGCTGTGTAGCGAGGTGGAGCGCATTCTTCCGGAAGTGATCTGTTCGGTTCTGATCGTCGATCCAGCAGGTCTACTCCACCCGTTGGCGGGTCCAAGCCTTCCTGACAGGTATTCTCATGCGCTCGATGGCGTCATGATAGGTCCGCTGTCAGGCTCCTGTGGAACCGCGGCTTATCTGAGGGCTGAGGTTGCGGCCGTCGACATCGAGACGGACGTCCGGTGGGCTGGGTTCAAGCACCTGGCACTTCCCCACGGGCTTCGCGCATGCTGGTCCAGTCCGATATGCGACGCTGCCGGGAGCGCGATCGCTACCTTTGCCTTCTACTACCGTGATGCAAGGGGGCCGACCGCGTTCGAACGCGAAGTGGTGGCCAACTGTGTTCACCTTACGCAGATAGCCATCGACCGGCACGACCGTGTTCTTGAGCACCAACGGCGTGCGTTTAAAGACGCGTTGACCGGACACCCGAACCGAGCCGCGTATCATGCTGCCCTCAATGAACTGGAAGGTGCTGCGTCCGGAAGTTGGGCGCTGTTCGTACTCGACCTCGATAACCTGAAGATCGTCAACGACACCTTCGGCCACCATGCCGGCGACAGACTCTTGCAGGTCGCGAGCGACAGGATCGCGGGCGCAGCCCGTCCGGGCCGTACGTTCCGGATCGGTGGCGACGAGTTTGCGGTGATACTTCAGGCAGGTGACGCCCTGAGGGATCTCGAAGCGACGGCAATGCATATCCTGGACTCGCTCGAACCCTCCGCCGATTGCGGCGGGCACATCGTTGTCCCTAGGGCCACCATCGGCGGAGCGGTTTACTCGCAGGACAATCCAACCGTAGAGCGCGTCCGCCAGAATGCAGACTTCGCGCTCTACCATGCCAAGGAAACCAGCCGAGGCGGGTTCGTACGATACTCGGCAGGGCTCGGTTCGAACATGACGCGGCGCATGGAAGCCATCAGGGAATTGAGCTCCGCACTGCGGGAGGATCGGGTCGAGGCGTACTACCAGCCGATCTTCCGGCTGGATACGCGTGAGGTCGTCGGACTGGAGGCGCTTTGCCGCATGCGCATCGGCGACACCGTCGTCTCCGCCGCGTCGTTCCATGAAGCGACCGCCGACGCCCAGGTTGCGACTTCGCTGACCGCGCGGATGATGACCCTTGTCGCTGTCGATCTGCGCAGATGGCTCGACTTGGGCATCCCGTTTCAGCATGTCGGCATCAACATATCGTCGGCGGATCTCAGCAATGGCTCCGTCGGACAGGTTCTCGCTGCAACGTTCGATCGTGAAGGGGTTCCTCTCGATCACGTCATCCTGGAAGTCACCGAGACGGTCTACATGGGGCGTGGCGATCAAGCCATCCAGAGGGCGATCAGGTCGCTAAGAGCCAGTGGCATCCGTGTGGCGCTGGACGACTTCGGGACAGGCTTCGCGTCGCTGACGCACCTACTTACGGTTCCCGTCGACGTCATTAAAATTGATAAGATGTTCGTCGACCATCTCGAACCCGACGGGGTGAGCCTTACCATCGTCGAAGGACTCATCCGGATCGCGAAGAAGATGGGCATCCGGATCGTGGCGGAAGGGATCGAGACCGAAGAACAGGTCGGGCAGCTTCGAGCCATCGGCTGTGTACTGGGGCAGGGGTACGTCTTTTCGCCGGCGGTCGACAGTGATGCCGCGACCGCCCTGCTCCTGGAACATGGGCAACGTATCTCGCGCCCGGCGATCGCATCGATCTCGATCGCTCGCTGACCGCAGGGCTGCCGTACGGGGAATATCGTCTCGCTGCAGAAAACCGCTGCCGAACTACGTGGATGCTTGGCCGCCGTGAAGCGCGACCTATCTCACGCGAACTCGCTACGGTTCAGCGCCCCATGGAGACCTTCGGGGCCCGTCGGATCGTCGACCCCAATCGAAAGTGCGTTTCGTTCTGCGCAGCGCCGCAGCGCCGCAGCCCGTAGTACGAGCTGCTGGCGCTGTTTGCGTTCCATGCGGAAGCGGGCTGGAGAAAGGCATCTGATCGGCTATGTGGCGGGACGCCCGCGCTCAACCGCCGGCAGCGGTTCGATACTTCTATAAGGCGACGTTGACGATGGAAAAGTGGTGGGGACCGGCCGCGTTGGCAGTGTTGGCGGCCTTGCCTGTCGGCGCGCCCGCCTCGCAATCCAAATCCTCCGTCGCCCCGGTGTACGGAGCCTGGGGGGTGGATCTGTCCGCCATTGATCCCACGGTGAAGCCCGGCGACGATTTCGACGTCTACGCCAATGGAGCATGGAACGTGCGTACGACGATCCCGGCTGACAAGTCGATCGTCTCGCTGCGGACCCGGATGGGGGATACGACCGAAAACCGTCTTCATGGGCTTCTCGCCGCTGCCGAGAGAACAGGCGGCAACGTGCCAACGGACCGGACGGGCAAGCTGGGAGCATTCTATGCCGCCTTCATGAACGACGGCAGCATCGACGTTCTCGGCGATCGTCCCATCCGCCCGGAGCTTAACGCCATCGCGGCGGCTCACGATCGTACGGAGCTCGCGCGTCTGATGGGTCGGGGAAAGAGCGACTTCTACGGTACGATCTTCGATTTGGACCTGGACGTCGACCTCAAGAACGCGGCGCGCTACGCAGTCCATGTCTCCCAGGCGGGGCTGGGGCTGCCGGACCGGGAATACTACTCCCAGCCTCAGCTGGCGCCGCAACTGGCGGCATACCAGACATATCTCACGCGGCTGCTGACGCTCGTCAAATGGCCGTATGCAACCTCGATGGCGCCGAGAGTCGTCGCTTTCGAAGCGCAGATCGCGGGCGCGAGCTGGACCAAGGTCGAGCAACGTGACGTGCATGCGAAGTACAATCCGCTGGCGACGGCTGGCCTAAATGATTTCGCACCGGGGTTCGACTGGTCCGCATTCCTAACCGAGGCCGGTCTGATCTCTCAGCCGAGGGTGATCGTGGCCGAGAAGAGCGCCCTGCCTCGCATCGCGGCGATCTTCGCGATCACGCCGCTCCCGGTGCTCAAGGCGTGGCAGGCCGCCAAGGTCGTCGACAACGCCGCCTTCTATATGTCCAAGCCGTACGCCGACGCGCGTTTCACCTTCCGTGACCAGGTTCTGGCTGGACAGACCGAGCAGCAACCACGCTGGCGTCGAGCGCTCACGGCCGTCGGCGGCGGCGATTGCGGCGCTACCGAGGAACAGATCGACTGCTTCGGCCACATGGATTTCGGTCTGGGCCAGCTCTACACTGACCGCTTCTTTCCAGCCGCTGACAAGACCCGCATCCAGCGACTGGTAGGCGACGTCAAGGCGGCTATGCGCGCCCGGCTCGAGCGATTGGATTGGATGAGCCCAGCGACGAAGCTAGAGGCGTTGCGCAAGCTGGACACCTACCAGATCAAGGTGGGCTACCCGGACCGGCCGCGAAATTACAGCGGTTTGCGGATCACGCGAGACGATCTCGTCGGAGATGTGCGCCGCACCGCAGCGTGGAACTGGCGCTTTCACACCTCGCGGCTGAACGATCCGGTTGATCGCTCGGACTGGACGATGACGCCGCAGACGAACGACGCCTATAATGGCTCGCTTCAGGATATCGTGTTCCCCGCGGCGATCCTTCAAGCGCCGATGTTCGATCCAGCGGCCGATCCGGCCGTCAACTACGGTGCGATCGGAGCGGTGATAGGGCATGAGCTCACGCACGGCTTCGATGACCAGGGGCGAAAGCTGGACGCCGACGGCCAGCTGCGCGACTGGTGGACGGCCGCCGACGCCGCTGCGTTCGAGGAGCGCGCCAAACGTCTCGGTGCGCAGTTCTCCAAGTTCGAGCCATTGACGGGCGTGCACGTCAACGGCGCCCTCACCATGGGGGAGAACATCGCGGACCTCGGCGGACTCACCATAGCGCTAGAGGCGTATCATCGATCGCTCGACGGGAAGGCAGCGCAGACGCTTGACGGCTACTCGGGCGACCAGCGGGTATTCCTTGGTTGGGCGCAGGCATGGCGCGGCCACGCCACACAGGACTTCGTTCGCAAGCAGGTTGCGACCGACCCACACGCGCCTCGCGCGTTCCGGATCATCGGTCCGGCTCGCAACATCGACGCCTGGTATAGGAGCTTTCATGTCGGTGCAGGCGAACGCTACTACCTCAAGCCGGGCGATAGGGTAGCGATCTGGTAGGTTGCACAGCCGCTCGTGCTAGCTGGCGGGTTTACGGCAGGTCGAGCACGAAGCGTTGCTCGACATCTACCTGCCCGCTCGTGGCAGAGCACCGGCGTAGCGTGCATCGAGCCTGACTTTTGACCGGGCAGGGGCATTCGGCAGCCAAGGGACGGACCCGCTCCGAGATGCATGGTGAGGCCGAGTGAGGATCGCGACACGAAGACGAGTTCAACGCGGCTGGGTCCGGACGGATCGCGAACCGGTGATCATGTGAAGTAGCGGCTATACCGTAGGATCGTCGGAAGCGACTGCCACCTTGGTAAGCGGACGGTGACCGGGCACCTCGCAAGCGTCATCGCTCCGGTTCGCATCCCGCGCGAAAATCGCCGATCCGAAACAGGTGCTGGACAGGGCTTGGCGGTGGAGTGGTCCGCGGATGCACCACCGATGTTCGGAAATGGCCAATCCCGGACGGCTCGCGTAGGTCCCATTTAGGTTTCCGAACACAACGATCGGACACTGATCATGAAATACGCGATTATCGGCTTCGGCCCTGTCGGCCAGGCGCTAGCCAGAATGTTCGCCCGAAAAGGCATCGAGGTCGTCGTCGCGACCACGCGTGGTCCCGATGCCATCGCGGCGCAGGCGGCTGCGATCGGCACGGGCATCATCCCCAAGTCCCTCAAGGACGCCGTTCAGGCCGATATCATCCTGCTTGCGGTGCCGTTTGGGGCCCACCCGGCGGTCGCCAAGGCCGCTCCGGATTGGCAGGACAAGACGATCATCGACGTCACCAACGCCTATGGCGTTCCTCTCGAGGAGCTCGGGCATCTCCCGTCATCGGCGGTGATCGCCAAGGCCTTCGTCGGCGCCAAGCTCGTCAAGGCGTTCAATCATCTTCCCGCAAGCATCCTCGATCAGGATCCAGCCGTTGCCGGCGGGCGCCGCGTGGTCTTCCTCGCGGGCGACGAGGAGGGTGCCACCGGCGCGGTGGCCACCCTCGTCGAACAGCTTGGCTATGCTCCGGTTAAACTCGGCGCGCTCGCCGAAGGCGGGACGCTCGTCCAGGCGCGCGGCACCACCTGGGGACCGCTGATCTTCCAGGATCTATACAAGAAGGAGGACTGAATCATGTACGATCACGTCATCTGGCCTGAGGCGTTCGACCCAAAGACATCGGCGATCTACGCGCTCAACGATATCGACGTCGCAGCGCCTCCCGAGGTCGTCTGGAAACTGCTCGTCGATGCCGAGAACTGGTCCGACTATTTTCCACCCGAAGACCAGGTTAAAATTCTGAGCGACGAGCACGAACTGCAGCTCGGCACACGGTATAGCCGAGTTACCGTCGGCTTCCCGATGAGCCTCGTCGTCACCGAGTCCGTGCCCGGTCAAAGGCTCGCGTGGTCGACGACCGTCGATGGCGATCATACCGGATCAAGCGCTTATCATGGCTGGGTCATCACCCCTACGGACACCGGTTGCCATCTGCTGACCGAGGAAACCCAGCAGGGCCCGTTCTTCCTCGAAGAGCTCGGCCGCAAGAACCCCGGGGCGCTCTACCGCTATCATCAGAACTGGGTCGAAGAGCTCAAGCGTGCGGCGGAAGCCGAAGTCCTCCGGGCAGCCAGTTAAGCCCCGATGAGATGCATGGACGCGGCTTATCTCGCCTGTGCCAATTTGCGCCAAACTTGAAGGAACAGTAGCATGAATATCGATCTCAAGGGTCGTCGGGCCATCGTCACGGGTTCGACGGCAGGCATCGGTCGCGCGATCGCCGAAGGATTGGCCAGGGCGGGGGCGTCGGTCGTCATCAACGGGCGGACGCAGGGTAGGGTCTCCGACACGCTGCGGGAATTGCGCTCGCAATTCCCTGACGCCCAGCTGAGCGGCGTCGTTGCAGATCTGGCGACCGCCGAGGGCTCCGCCACCCTAGCTGCGCAAGCGCCGGAAGCCGACATCCTCGTGAACAACATGGGCACGGCTCGGCCCAACGGCTTCTTCGATCAGGACGACGGCGAATGGTTGGACCTGTTCCAGACCAACGTCATGAGCGGAGTGCGCGCGGCACGCCATTACGTGCCGGGGATGACGGCGCGCGGCTGGGGCCGTGTGGTGTTCATGAGCAGCGAATCCGCGATCAACATCCCGAAGGAGATGATCGACTACGGCATGACGAAGACCGCGCAGCTTGCCGTATCGAGGGGGCTCGCGGAACTGGTCGGCGGAACGGGCGTCACCGTCAACTCGGTCCTTCCCGGCCCGACCAATTCCGAAATCCTGTCGAACTGGATGAAGAAGACGGCCGAGGAGCAGGGGATCACGCAGGAGGACGCCGAACAGGAGTTCCTGAAGACGATGCGACCAACCACCTTGCTCAATCGGTTCACGTCGACAGAAGAGGTCGCGAACATGGTCGTCTATCTCTGCTCGCAGCAGGCTTCCGGCACCACGGGTGCGGCTCTGCGTGTCGATGGCGGCGTCCTGCGATCAATCGCCTGACCCGCCGCATCCCACGAAGTTAGGAAAAATCTTATGTTCGAGATCATAGATTGGCCCGCCGACATGGCACCGAGCCAGTGCCCGATCCACTTCACCAACGAATTGGAGGTCGCCGTATCGCCCGAGACGGTCTGGTCCCTGCTCGTCGACCCCGGAGCGTGGCCCGGCTTCTACCCCGGGGTCCAGCACGTCCGGTTGCTGGATGGGCATAGCAGGTTGCAATCCGGCACGCGCTTCGAGACGAACCTCGCTGGCCAGGACGTCTTCGCTTCCGTGCAGGAGTTCGTGCCGAAGAGCCGCATCGCCTGGGGGGGCTATCCGCTCGTTTCCGAGGAATCGAAGGCCCACCATGCGTGGATCATCACGCCCACGGAGAGAGGCGTCCATCTTTGGACGGAAGAGACTATGCGGGGTCCCCACTGGATCGAATTGGCAAAAGCCGCGCCCGACGCGTTCTGGCTCGCACACGAGAAGCTTCTGAAGGATCTCGCCAAGGTCGCGCTTGATCGTGAGGCAAAGCAAGGGCGTCCGGGTTAGGCCGCCATGCATGGACTCGTGTCGGGATGGCGGAAGCTCAGGTGCTCGATACGCCACTGACCAGACCGGCGAGAAGCGCGGAATGGGCCTCGAACCGCTGGGCGATGAAGTCACTGAACAAGCGAACGCGCTTCGTCTTGCGGGTCTCGCCGTGCGTCAGCAGCCAGAAGGTGCCGTGCTTGCGTAGGGCGCCTCCTGGAACCCGTATGACCAGCGGATCGACATCGCCCACGAAACAGGACAACGGCGCCATGCCCAAGCCCGCTCTGACAGCGATGATCTGCGCCTCGGAATCCGTAACGGTGACGGGGGCGTCGGACTGCTCGACGTCGTTCTCCCTTGCCCATTCGGGGACTCCGCCATCCTCCAGCTTCAGCACCCACCGGACCTTCGCCTCTCGGCCCGAGCGATGGTCTTCGAGCAGTGCACGAGAGATATAGACGGCGCCGTGAACGTCACGGAGCTGCCGACCGATCAGATGGGCGGGCAGCGTATCGCGATCATACACCACGCGCAGCGCCACGTCGGCTTGGCGCGTCGTGAGATTGACCAGATCCGAGGACGATAGGATCTGTAATTCGATATCGGGGTACAGGCGGCAGAACTCGGCAAAATCGGGCATCAGCAAATGGGTTGCGACAGTCGGCGGCAGAGCCACTCGGAGTAGCCCGCGCACGCTTTGATCCCGACCGAAGACGCGCGTTTCCAGCTTATTCGACGCCCCTTCCATCAGCTCCGCTAGCGCGAGGATTTCCTCGCCGGCCTCCGTCAAACGGTAGCCCGACGGCAGTTTTTCGAAGACCTGTGCGCCGAGCAGCTCCTCGAGCTGACTGATGCGGCGTATCACCGTGGAATGGGTCACCTTGAGCCGATCCGCTGCGGCACGGACCGATCCACCGCGCGCGACCGCCAGGAAGTAGCGAACATCGTCCCAATTCGTCATCGAACTAGCCTATGCACGAGGGAGATCGGAACTTCGAGCGTAACTAGCTGCTCAAGGCTCGGCGCCGTGCCTCTCGCCAACGAGCGTCGCGCAGATCCTGAGGTGTCGTTGGACATCGCGAAATGGCCTCCCCTGCTGCACCCCGCTCTTCGTCAGGGGGCCCTCCTGGGAATTGAGTTGATGACCTAACACAGCGTCGTCGGAAGTATCATCTCGATACGGCTCGGTAGCCCGTCACCGACCTCGATCTGCCCGCCATGAAGAAGAACGATCTGGCGGGCAAAGCTAAGGCCTATGCCGCTGCCGCGGGGCTTGGTGGTGAAGAATGGCAGGAACACCTCGCGAGACAGATGCGTCGCGATGCCGGGCCCGTTGTCGGTCACCGCGATCCGGATCCGGCCGTTCGGCCTGGTTTCGGCGGTCAACGCGATCGCGGGACGTTCGGTCGAGGCAACTGCCTCGCTAGCGTTCTTGAGCAGGTTGAGCAGGACCTGTGTGAGGAGCGCGGCATCTCCGTACAGCGGACGCAGGTCGGGCGCGATGTTCAGGGTCACTGGTGCGGTCGCATTCGGCATGGCGGCGTGGACCGTGGCGGTACGCGTCAACCAGTCGGAGACGTCGATCCGTTCGCGGCGAAGAGCCGGAGCTTCGCTGAAGCCCTTGTAGGTCTCGACGAAGTGTTCGAGTTCGCCGGCCCGTCGCGCCAGAGCGCCTACCGCGAGCTGCGCGTCGCCGATCGCGGGGTTGTCAGTCGGGTCGAGCGCATCGAGCCGATGTCTCGCGGTTGCGGCGAGCGACGTCACCGGGGTCAGCGAGTTCATGATCTCGTGCGTCAGGACGCGGACCAGGTCGATCTGCGCGGCTAGCTCGGCACCGTCGAGCTCGGCCTGGATCACCTTCACGGCAACGATGCGTCGGACGTCGCCGGCGAGTTCGATCAGCGTTGCATCGACGACGACGCGTTGTGACAGGCCGTCCACTACGATCCGGCCAAGTCGGCTAGGTCCGGGCACTGCGCCGCGGAGCAGTTCGACGAACGCTTCGCCGTAACGGCCAAGCGCCGCGATATCGGTCGGCGATCCGCGGCCGAACTGTCGCCTCGCCGCCTTGTTCCCCAGCGTTAGTGCGTCGCCTGGACCCAGGACCAGAAGCGGCGTGGGGGCGCCGTCGGCAAGCGCGCTGGCAAAAGTAGCCGCAGTGGCGCCGCCGGCCCGTTCCTCGCGTAGACGTGCTAGCGCTCGCTCGTACGCTGCGCCAAGCCGGTCGAACCCGGAGCCCCGGCCGTTCCAGGTGAACGACTGGCTGAGGTCGACGCGGTCTAGCGCGGCGACGAATCGCGCGAGTTCGGCGTTGCTCTCGGACACGAGGCTCCAGAGGCCGAACGTGGCGAGTATCGCAAAGCCGACCGCGAGGAGCATGGCGGCCGGCGCGCGCCCATAGGCGGCGAGCAGGCTCGCGACGCTCAGCGCGAAAAGCAGCAGCAGGACTCGGGCGGCGAGGCGCACCGCGAAACGGCGTCTAAAGGCCATGCTTCTCCATCCGCCGATAGAGCGTGCCGCGCGACAGTCCGAGTTCGGTTGCCGCGGTCGAGATGTTGAACGCGTGCTTCTTCAGCGCCTGCTCGATCGCCTGCCGCTCGACCCGGTCGAGGTTGAGATCGTCGACCGGTGCGGCCTCGGCTACCGGCGCCGATCGACCGAGAGGAAAGTCGGCCAGAGTATAAATGGCGCCTTCGGCGAGGATGACCGCGCGTTCGGCGGCGTGGCGAAGCGCGCGGACGTTGCCAGGCCAGTCGTATGCGATCAGGGCGGCGAGGACATCGGCAGGTAAGTTCCGATCCGGCTTGTCGTAGCGGGTGCGGAACTCGTCGAGGAACGTGTTCAGCAGCAACGCGATGTCCTCGCGGCGCTCGCGCAACGGCGGCAGTTCGATCTCGACGGTGTTGAGCCGGAATAGGAGATCCTGCCGAAACAGCCGCTCGTCGGCGAGACCCGCCACGGCCACGTTCGTCGCGGAGACGACACGAATGTCGATCGCGACCGGCCGGTTCGTGCCGACTGGCGTGACGCGGCGCTGTTCCAGCGCGGTCAGCAGTTTCGGCTGGAGATGAAGCGGCAGGTTGCCGATCTCATCGAGGAACAGCGTTCCGCCATCCGCCGACTGGAGCCTTCCTATGCGATCCGTCCGCGCATCGGTGAACGCGCCTTTGGCATGGCCGAACAGTTCGGAATCGAACAGCGTCTCGGAGATCGCCCCCAGATCGACCGTCACCAGTTCTCCTGCAGCCCTTCGCGAAAGGCGGTGAAGTTCCCGAGCGACGAGCTCCTTGCCGGTGCCGTTCTCACCGAGAATGAGGACGTTCGCATCGGTAGGCGCTGCCTTCTCGATCAGCGACTGGACGCGAGCCATGGCCGGGGACGTGCCGAGCAGCGGCGAGCCCGTCGCTTTCGGAGTGGCGGCGCCGGTGTCGATGCGGCGCATCCGGCCGAGCGAGGCGGCGTTGCGCACCGTCGCCAGCAGCCGATCGTTGTTCCAGGGTTTCGAGACGAAATCGATGGCACCGTGCTTCATCGCCGCCACCGCCACCGCGACGCTGCCATGCGCGGTGATCATCACGATCGCGGCGGCGGGATCGGCCGCCTGCATCAGGCTCAGCCACCGGAACCCCTCCGATCCGTCGGTCGCACCCCGCGCGAAGTTCGCGTCGAGCAGCACCGCATCGAAATGTCCGCGTTCGATCGCCGCGATGGCCTCGTCCGGGGACATGGTCGTCACGACCTCGCGGAACATCGGCGCGAGCAGCAGGCGCGCTGCAAGGAGGATGTCCTCGTCATCATCGACGACGAGGCAGCGATCGAAGGAGGGCGTCGGGGACATCGGTAGAGCTTTGTTCATACCCGGCGCACAATCAAGATGCGTGCCAGTGTCCGATCGTGGACACCCGATGTCCGGTCGTGAACAGCAAAGCAAACGGCCCAGTCAGATCGCGTGCAAATAAGTGCCATAAAAGAACGTCTTACGAAGCTGGCATGGTTGATGCTCTTGGAAGCGGGTCGGCAGTCCCGTCGACGAAAGGATCCTGTCATGAACACCAACAGTCGCCGGATCGTCTGTTCCTTTCTCAGCGTGGTCGGAGCCGCAAGCTTGGTCGCCTTCGCCGATCCCGCGAGCGCGAACTCGGTCAACGTCGACGCGCCTCGGCAAACCACGGTCAAGTACCGCGATCTCGATCTCGGCAGCCGCATAGGCCGCGCCACGTTCGACCGTCGCGTCTCAAGCGCCGCCGATCTGGTCTGCGGAGTCGGCATCCGTATGTGGTCAGCATCCGAGTACTCCTGCCGCCGCAACGTCTTTGAACAGGCGCGTCAGGCCACTGATCTTGATCATCGGACCGAGCGTGGTTGAGCAGCCAGAACCGCGACTGTCCGATGCCGGACAGTCACCGTCCGGATTCGGACACTCGCGTATGGACCACCGATCGTGACATCTGACTCTTCAGCCAGCCCGAACGCGACGAGCGGCGCGAGCATGGATCGCCGCGTCGAGACGCCGCGACTCTCGCGCCGCCGCATTGGGATGTTGGCCGCGGCCGTACTTGCGGTTTTATGCGTGATCGCGCTGTGGCGCTTCCTTCCATCCGCGCATTCTACCGATGTCGCAGCGGCCGATGTCGTGACGAGTGGTGTGACGCGCGCGCCGTTCGACGATGCGGTTCCCGTTCGCGCGACCGTCGCACCGAACGTGACGACCTTGGTCGGCGTTGTATCCGGCGGCCAGGTCGAGCGGCTGATCGTGCAGGACGGCGCAGCGGTGTTCGCGGGCCAGCCGCTCGCCACGCTCGCCAATCCCCAGCTGAAGCTCGATATCCTGACGCGCGAAGCCGCGATCGCAAGCCAGCTCGGTCAGGTGTCGGGCGAGGATCTGACGCTCGAACGCAGTTCGCGGGACCGTGACACGCAGGTGGCCGGCGCCGACTATGACCTGATCAAGGCGCGACGCGATTTGAGCATCCGGCAGCAGCTCCACGACAAGGGGTTCGTGTCAGATGCCGGCCTGAGGAGCTATCAGGAAGAGGCCACGTACCAGCGTCAGCGTGTCGCGCAGTTGCACGCTGCGGAGGGTGCTGAGCAGCGCATCGCAAAGCTTCAAGCGAGCCGGCTCTCCGACACGCGTGGCCGCCTGTCGAACAATCTGGCGGCAGTGCGCGATGGCCTGGACGCGCTGACCGTTCGCTCACCCGCGACCGGGCGCCTTACCAACTTCACGATTCAGCCCGGCCAGTCGCTGAAGCCCGGCGATCCAGCCGGACAGGTCGACAGCGAGGGGTCCTGGAAGCTGGTCGCCGACGTCGACCAGTATTTCCTGGGTCGCGTCCAGATCGGCCAGCAGGCCAGCGGGGAGGGGATGTCGCACCTCGTCGTCACCAAGGTCCTTCCCGCGGTGACCGATGGACGCTTCCGCGTGGAACTCGGTTTCCGCGGGACGTCACCCCAGGGCCTCAACCGCGGGCAGGCGATCGACGCCCGGATCACGCTCGGTGCAGCGCGTCCGGCGATCGTCGCGCCGCTTGGCGGCTGGATCGACAGCGACGGTGGCGCTGCCGCCTACGTCCTCGACGCGGGCGGCACGCATGCGGTGCGCCGCACGATCCGCATCGGCCGCCGAAACGCTAGCCAGGTCGAGATCCTGTCCGGCATCGCGGCCGGCGAACGCATCGTCACCTCCGACACCAGCGGCTTCAACAAAGCCGCCTCGATCAACCTCAAGTGAAGGTTCCGCAATCATGATCACCCTGGACGGCATTCAGCGCCGCTACCTCTCCGACGCGGTCGAGACGACTGCGCTCGCCGATATCGACCTTCACGTCGCAGCCGGCGAGTTCGTCGCGATCATGGGGCCGTCGGGCTGCGGCAAGTCGACTCTGCTCAACACGCTCGGCACGGTCGATCGACCGACCGGTGGACGCTACCTGTTCGATGGCCGCGATCTGGCAAGCGAGGGCGAGGCGACGCTGGCGCAGTTCCGCGCGCAGACGCTCGGCTTCGTCTTCCAGAGCTTCAATCTCATCGACGAACTTACGATCGCCGAGAACGTCGAGCTCGGGCTGGCCTATCGGAAAGACCAGAAGGGCGACCGCCGGGCGCGGATCGAGGCGGCGATGGACCGCGTCGGTATCTCACATCGCGCGCGTCATTACCCGCATCAGCTGTCCGGAGGCCAGCAGCAGCGAGCTGCGATCGCCCGCGCGATCGTCGGCGATCCGAAACTCATCCTCGCCGACGAGCCAACCGGCAACCTCGATACGGAGAACGGCGCGCAGGTGATGGGGATCCTCGAAAGCCTCAACGCCGCCGGCGCGACGATCATCATGGTGACGCACAGCCCCGCGCATGCGGATCTCGTCGGACGCCGCATCGACATGCTCGACGGGCGCATCGTCGCCTCCGTCGCGCGTCAGATCTGAAGGGACTCTATATGAACCGTTTCGCCCTGATCGGCTTCTGGCGTTCGCTGACCCGTCACCGCCTCTACGCCGCGCTCAACATCGGCGGTCTCGCGCTCGGCATCGCCGTGTTCCTCGTCCTTACGCTCTATGTGCGGTTCGAGACCGGGTTCGAACGCTGGCTGCCCGGTTATCAGCACATCTACCTCGTCGAAAGCCAGACCAGCGACGCGCTTAGCAGCGTACGTGCGCGCCAATCGACACCCGTGGCGGCGTGGTCGGCGATCAAGGCCGATCTACCGGCTACGCGTGGTACCCGCATCCAGCGAGCGGATGCTGCGGTGGTGAAGAACGGCGTCGGCGTGAGGGAACGCATGGGGCTGGTCGATCCGACCTTCTTTACGATCTTTCAACTGCATGCCGTGGCGGGCGCGCTGCCGGCGCGGTTCGACGATCCGACTGCAATCGTCATCACGAGGCGGACGGCCGAGAAGTATTTCGGGTCGGCGTCGCCGATAGGCGCACCTCTGGCGGTAACGTTCGGCGGCAAGCGCTACGCCTACCGCGTAGTGGCGGTGATCGACGATCTGCCGAACGACACGCAACTTGAGTTCGACCTGCTTGCGCCGCTCGTCATCTCCGAAGACCGGAACGACGCGTCCTACGTCTCCAATCATTCCTGGAACTACGGCGGTCCGTCCACCTATGTCTGGTTGGCTGATGCCGCCGCGGCGTCGCGGCTCGCGGCAGCGCTGCCCGGCATCACGGCGCGGCACGTCACGGCGGAGACGCCCGACAACGGCGGCGTCTTCTCGGTCTCGCTGTCGCTGCGGCGGATGACGGACACGCATTTCGAGACGCCCGGAGCGACCCTGATGGTGACCACGCTCGGGATCATCGGTCTGCTCACGCTGATCGTAGCGATCGTGAACTACGTGAACCTCGCGACCGCACGTGCCGGCCTGCGTGCGCGTGAAGTCGGCATGCGGAAGGTGCTGGGTGCTGACCAGGCGACGTTGCTGCGTCACTTCGTAGGGGAAGCGATTGCCACCGCGCTCATCGCCGCGGTGTTCGGGCTGGCTCTCGCGGAACTCGGCGTGCCGCTGGTCAACGCTGCGACCGGGCTGGAACTGTCGGTCCGCTATGTCGGGCTGGACGGCGTGCTGCTGCCGCTCGCGGTACTTGCGATCCTCGTCGGTGCCGTCGCCGGCCTATACCCGGCCGTCATCCTGTCGCGTGTTCCCGCGGCTGCCGTGCTGGCTTCGGCCCGGTCGCCAGGCGGCGGACGCGCAGGCGCCCGCACCCGCGAAGCGCTCGTCATCTTCCAGTTCACCGTCACGATCGCCTTGATCGTGGGGACGCTGGTATTGGTTTCGCAGACTCGCCACGTTCGCGAAGCCGACGTCGGCTATGACCGCAATCAACTGCTGCTCGTTCGCTCGTTCGGGAGCGACAGTTTGGACGACTCCCAGCGCGAATCGCTACTTCACCGCTTCGCCGCGCTCCCGAACGCGCGGGGCGTCAGCGTAGGCACATCGGTGCCCGGACGCGGCCTTTACGTCTCGACGACGACCTATCCTCTACCGGGCACCTCCGGGCCTGGGTTGTCGCTCGAACGCTTCGATACCATCCCCGGCTATTTCGACGTCCTCGGCGCAAAGCTGATCGCCGGACGGCAGTTCGACCCCGCACGTCCGGCCGACATCAACCCGGACAAGGCCGGTGTGGCGGGGTCCGAGCGCCTGCCGGCGAACATCATCATCAACCGCAGCGCCGTTCGTGCCTTCCATTTCGGCAGCCCACAGTCCGCGATCGGCAAGACCGTGGGGATCGAAACGCCGCGGACGATCATCGGCGTGGTCGAGGACATGCGGGTCTACTCGCCGCGCGACAAGGTATCGCCGACCGCCTATCTGTTCACGCTTCGCCCACCCCAGTCCGCAGTCGCAATGATCCGCTTCAGCGGGGATGCCAAGGCGTTTGCGCAAACTGCGGGCGATGCCTGGCGCCGAGAGGCACCCGAGGTGCCGTTCGACGCCCGGACAACGGTGCAGGCGCTCGAAAAGCTTTACGAAGCCGATGATCGCATGGCGAACCTCTTCGCGATCGGCGCGGGCCTTGCCGTGGCGATCGGCTGTGTCGGACTGTGGGGGCTCGCCTCGTTCACCACCGCGAGGCGAGTGCGCGAGATCGGCATCCGCAAGGTGCTCGGCGCATCGTCGGGCGACGTCGTGAAGCTGCTGGTCGGGCAGTTCCTACGGCCGGTGCTGTTGGCCAACCTCCTCGCCTGGCCGCTCGCCTATGTCGCGATGCGGGCGTGGCTGGCCGGGTTCGACGACCGGATCGCGTTGTCGCCTTCATACTTCATCGCTGCGAGCGTGCTCGCGCTGGCGATCGCGATCGCGACGGTGCTTTCGCAGTCGATAAGGGCTTCGCGGGCGACGCCGGCCTGGGCGCTCCGTCATGAATAGGGTCTGGTTTGCCGGGGCCGCGTTAATCATGGCGGCGCCACAGGCGTCAGCCGAGACGCTGGCGGATGCAGTACGGGCGGCCGTAGCGAACAACCCGACGCTTGCCGGCGCAAATGCTCGGCAGGACGCGCTCGCCGAGGCGCCCGAGCAGGCGCGGTCGCTCGGCCGGCTGACTGCGGATGTCGGCGCGACGGGAGGCTATGACCGTTACGATCGCGGCAAGAGCGGCAGCGGCACAGTGTCGGCGTCACTGCCGATCTGGACCGGGGGGCGGGTCCGCACCGCGGTCCGCGCCGCCGATGCCGACGTCGCGGCGGGCGGGGAAGGCGTACGGGACGTGACCGCCGGGGTGCTCAGCGACGTGGTGGGTGCCTATGCCGACCTGTTGTTTCAGCAGGAGTCGGTCGCGATCGTTCGCGCCGACATCCAGTTGCTCGACAGCCAGGTGGCGGAGTCGAAGGCGCGGTTCGATCTGGGAACGGGAACGCAGACAGACGTCGCCCGACTGGTTGCGCAACGTGCGTCGGCCGGTGCGACCGAAGCCAGTGCGGTCGCGGCACTCGCGGCTGCGGCGGCGGACTACCGGGCGGTCGTCGGCGTCGATGCAGGGAAACTCGCGCCGCCGCCGGCGACGCTCGCGGGACTGCCTGCGACGATCGAGAATGCGCGCGCGCAGGCGATCGAGGCCAACCCGGTCTATCGCCAGGCGCGTTTCGCTCTCGACGCGGCCGACGCGCGGATCGGTATCGCGCGGAGCAATGGTGCGCCGAGCGTCGGGGTCGGTGCGAGCTATGGCTATGGCTATGCGGCGGGTGGCGGCGATGGCGGTTACGTCCGGAGCGCGGCGGCCGGGGCTACCTTCCGGCTGCCGTTGCTCACCGGTGGCCTCGTCAAGTCGCAGGTCCGCCAAGCGACAGCCGACGCACGAGCAGCGCGCTACGACACCGACGCGGTGTCGCGGAACGTGGTCCGTGCGATCGACACGGCCTGGGCGAACGTCATCGCCGCCAGGACGCGGGTCGATGCCAATACGCAGGCGGTCACGGCCGCCGACCGCGCCTTGGCCGGCGTGAAGGCGGAATACGCGGTCGGCCTGCGTTCGACGCTCGACATTCTGATCGCCGACGAAAGCCTGCGTGGCGCGCAGCTGGCTTTGGCGAACAGTCGCAGCGACCTGCTCACCGGTGAGACGGCTTTGCTTCGGGCAACCGGTGCGCTGGGACAAGCTGCTTTCGGATGATCGGTACGGTGCACCGAACTCGTGAGGCCGCTGCAACCGCTCGCATCAGGCCATTCGCTCGTCCAGTGCAGGTGATCGGGACTACGATCGCCTCTTCCACGAACGGGAGCGTGGGGGGCTATCCGTGGTCTCCATTGCCTTCTCCGCCGGCATCCGCGTCCCGTTTTCGCACGGTCCGGTGCCTGCCGGTTGCTGTCATCCAACGCGGCACGAGTCTCGATGGTCCACCCACAAGTAGGTCGGCAGCGCTGTTGGCGAAGAAGGAGACGCCTATCGTGAAGCAGAAACCGATCAGGCCGCCCAATACGACGTTCTCTACGCGTTCGGCAGCAGCGTACGATCCGCCGCCAGCCACGACGATCGCGACGACGACCAACATGCAACGCGATCCGAAACCCAGGACGTAGCTCTGGAAGGCGACCAGCGTAAGCAGAGAACCGACGACGCTCGCACCGTAGACGGCCCTGCTACCCGGAGCCAACAGACCCAACGCGAAACCGAGCGGAACGCCGACGAAGGCTCCGATGCTCCGATCCCGCCATTTCGAGCGGACTGCCGCCGCGTCGCCGCCGACCACGGACGCGGCGGACCAGATCACCCATTGGCCATGAGAGATTGGAAGGATCTCGACCAAGCCGGTGGCGAATGCCACGGCAGCGGCGACGGTCACGACCGGAACCCAATCCGAGATGCGTTCGCCGCCCTTCGCGCCCGCGATCAACAGTCTGAAATAGCTTGGACGCGGGGTGCCTGGTGGACGTCGCAGTCCGTGATCCATGCAAGCCAGCAGCAGGGTCGGGAGCGCGCCTGCGAACAACCATGGCAACATTCGCAACATCCCGGCGTCAAGTCGGCCGTGATGCGCTTCGAATACGTCCATCGCGAGGTAGAGCCCGGGCACGAACGTGAAGTTCCCAAGGGACCGCAGCTTCGCACCCGCCACGGTGATGCGAACGGACAGCATGGCAAACAGAGCGGTCAATAAGGGGAAGAGTACGTGATTTCCCTGCGATATCAGGAGAACCGTGAACACGGTGATGATCGCAAGTGCGTGCAACAGCACGCCTGCA
Organism: Sphingomonas sp. PAMC26645; assembly: GCF_004795835.1. NCBI lineage: Bacteria > Pseudomonadati > Pseudomonadota > Alphaproteobacteria > Sphingomonadales > Sphingomonadaceae > Sphingomonas > Sphingomonas sp. PAMC26645. Next base: position 3,132,356 of record NZ_CP039249.1, on the reverse strand, counting down.
GGTGCCACTCCTGACCGCTCATGGCCGATGAAGGTCGAAATCGTGATGATCGAGAGCTGCAGCCATGCCGCGTCGCTTTCGAAGGCGGCAAGAGCCACCGTCGGCGCCAGCACCAAGGCCGCCCGCAGGAGGATGGCGCCGTGAATGCGGAGGTCCAGCCGCCGGGTCATTTGACCGATGGAGGGGCGGTTGGGGTTGTCGCGAGCCGCTCAAGCAGTTCGCCCGCGGCCGAAAGCGTCCGCTGTTCGTCGGCAGTCAACTCGCTGACGGCCGCCGAAAGCCACTGACTGCGCTGGTTTCGGGCTGCGTCCAGCGTGTCGCGCCCCTGTCTCGTCAGAAGGACATGCGTCCGTCTGCGATCATGCGGGTCGTGAGCACGCGTGAGATGGCCGCGCTTCTCGGCGTCTCGCAGACCGGCCGCGATGTTCGAGGATCGAGCATCCAGTTCGCGCGCCAGGGCTGTCGGATTGGCGTCGTCACCAAGCCTGTCAACGGCGGCGAGCATTGCCAGCAGAGTCCAGGTCTGTACGTCCGCCGTCGCTTCCACGCGGAGACGGCGGACGAACATCATCACCTGATCCCGGAGCCTGTCGACGGGCCTCTCTCCACCAATCGATCTGTTACCTATCGACATATAGCTGTTCCACCATAGATATCCAAGTTGTAGTTGTGCGTAGGCATTGGCACAAGGCGCCAGCAAATCGGAGACATGAGATGCCAGTCACTCAGCTAGATCCCAAGACCGCATTGCTTCTGGTGGACCTCCAGAACGGGTTTCGCAGTCTTCCGACGGTCCACCCCATGCACGACGTCGTCGGGAATGCGGTCCGACTCGCTAGGACATTCCGAGAAAGGCGTCTCAAAGTCGTATTGATCACGGTGGCTGGCGCGCCGCCAGGTCGCACCGATTCGCCGCGCATGGAAGGAGAGCGTCCCGAAGGGTGGGCCGATCCACTTCCTGAACTTGAAGGCGCGGACACGGACCATGTGATAGTCAAGCGTACCTGGGGTGCGTTCACCGAGACGGGACTGGCGAAGGACCTACGGACGGTTGGCGTGACGCAGGTCGTCGTCGCGGGTGTGGCGACGAGCATGGGTGTCGAATCGACTGCGCGTCAGGCTTACGAACTCGGCTTCCATGTCACGTTCGCGATCGACGCGATCACCGATCTGGATGCCGAAGCTCATCTGCACAGCACGCTCATCTTCGCGAAGATCGGCGAAGTAGGGTCGACGAGCGATATAATCTCAATGCTCGAACGAAACGACCCGTCTTTCCGCTGACGTCATACGGCCATTCACGAGGAGGATGGGGATCTGGGTAGACGGGGCGCGGGAAGCTCACATGTCTACGCCGCGCCCAGGCCTGCGTGTTGTCGGAGATCTATAAGGCGAACCCCGTCCACGGATAGGCCACAGTCGATTCCAGGAAGCCTGGCCGATCGCGTCAAGACCGTTGCGAAGCCTTTCGAGACGCTTCGGTACCGCCTCGGCCCCGAGCGCATGAACGAGCCCGGTATGGGTCCGGTTGAGTGTCAGAGGCATCCAGTCGGATTGTTTCGCGACGGAGGGTTCTCTGCCCGGACGCGATGGCCGCTTGCGGAGGCGGCCGAATGACGACGCAAGGTCGAAGCGGAACCGACGTCGAGCGTCGGGATCACGCCGGGGCCAAGACTTGGCCTTAACCGAGAGACGCTCGCGCAAGCTTGGCAACCGCCTCGTCGACGAACGTCCCGTCGTCCAGTGTAAAGCTTCCGACGCCGGATACCGCCATGGCCTCGAATCTCGCTACTATGAGCAGCGCTCGTTCCCGCTCCGATTCGCTGATGCCGAACTCGGCGTTCACGATCGGCACCTGGGCAGGATGGATACAAGCTCTTCCCCCGAAACCCAGCGCTCGATCCTCCGCGCTGATCCGCCGGAGTTTCTCGTGATCGCGGAAGTCAGGTGCGACGTGGGCGATCGGGGGTTTTAGCCTTAGCAGGCGCGACTCGAGGACGAGGGTGGACCGTGCGAGAAGCGTCTCCGATCGTTCGTCGGAGTGCCGGGCCCCGATGTCAGCGACGAAGTCACCCGCACCAAATGAGAAGCGGACCACCCGGGGCGACGCGTCGCACACGGCCCGCATTGAGTAGAGGCCCGAAACCGTCTCGACGATTGGCTGCAGCCCTACGGTAGACGGCAGGCGGTCTGTGCAAGCGACGAGGCGCTCGAACGATGCGCCGCCCTCCGCCTTTGGTATCAGTAGCGTGTCGAGGTGCTTCGACGCGTGCGCTAGGGCGGCCACGTCGTCGAGCCCTTGGACGCCATCGTTGATCCTGACGAACAGTCGCTTGTGACCGGCATAGTTCCCGATCGCACGACACGTGGCCGAAAGCGCCTCATGCTTCGCCGACGCGGCGACGGCATCCTCCAGATCGAGGATGATGACGTCTGCCTCGGTGCGATCCGCCTTCGCAAACAGATCCGTGCGGTTTCCCGGGACATACAGGAGGGATCGGATAGAAGCCCTCACGACAGCACGCGTCCCTTCGTCTCCGGCGCAAACACGATAGTGATGGCAGCGGCAACCAGCGCAACTCCCGTCAGGGACATGCCGAGCTGGAACCCCGCCTCGGTATTCCCCATGGCCCCGACTAGCACCGGCGCGATGAGTGCGCCGGTACGGCCTCCGTTGTAGGCCAGCGCCATGCCGAACGCCCTATTTCCGCTCGACGACAACAGTTCGGCTAGGAAGGGGCCCAGCCCGCCGAATATGCCGCCGAGCCCGAAGCCCACGAGCGACGTGGCGAGTAGCAGCAACTGGGGTTGGTCGGCGAAGATGAACACGCCGAGCGCAGCCGCCCCGATGAGGAGATACAGGAGAAAGGTGTAGCGACGTCCGATGCGGTCGATCAACGCCGCCAACGCGACGAACCCAAGGAGCGTGCCGATCTGCTGCGCCAACAGGAAACCCAGGCTCTTCAGGAACGTCATGTGCTTGACCGTGACCAGGAACGTCGGAGTCCAGGACGAGACGCCCCAGAACACGAACTGCACGAAGAAGATGAATATGAAGGCGATCAGCAACTCCCTGGTGAACAGCCTGCCGGTCGACTTCGTGCCGGTCCGCGGCGTGTTTCGACCAGCGAGCCAGATCGGCGATTCCGGCGTGCGGAGTATGATCGGGAGAAGGATGATCGCCGGCAGCGCTCCAAAACCGATCAGCCATCGCCATGCGCCGCCTTCGAGCCCGCCAGAAGCCTGCGTGACCACTGCGCTGAGTGCGATGGCGAGTATCTGGCCGAGTGGCAGACCCGATTGCATGATCGCTCCGCCCTTTCCACGGTGACGGGGCGGGAGGCTTTCCGCCACGAGGGCCGCACCGGCTGCCCACGCGCCTCCCATACCAAGACCGCCGAGGAACCGCAGGATGAGGAGTTCGGTCAGACCCGAGGAGAAGAGTATCAAGCCCGTAAACGCCGAATAAATCAGGATCGCGGCATACAGCGTGCGGACGCGTCCGAAGCGATCGGCGATGTAGCCGAACGCGATGCCACCTATGATGCTGCCGAACGCCGCCGCGCTCGTGACCAGTCCCATCTCCGCTTTCGTGAGGTGGAACACCTTGAGCAGGACTGGCGTCAGTACGGAAATGATCGCGAGGTCGTATACCTCGAACGTCCAGGCAAGCGTTGCGGAAAGCAGAACCCACCAGCCGCCGCTTGAGATCTCACGAACCCACGAGCTCCCCTCGATCGCGCCGTGTACTTCGTCTGGTCCCGCATCATCCTGTGCAGCAAACATGGTCAATCCCTCCGTCCATCGCGTTGCGCGGCAGCCATGACGGAATCGACGTCAGGCGCGGTTTCGAGTGTCCACAGCCGCGCCAACAGTCGGGCTCCCTGCGGGCGGGATATGGCGGGTCCGGCGGCGCGCCAGAATTTCGCTTCGGCATCCGCCCGCGTCAGCGGTCGTTGCGGTGATCCGGGAAGGTCGTCGATCTCGCGGGTCAGGGTCTTCCCGGATGCGAGCGTCACGGTGACGCGATTGGCGAGCTGCTTCGGCAGCTTGGCCGTCATGGCGGGATCCTCGACAACGCTGATCTTCGCCATCAACGCCATGACATCGGGCGTCGACAGCTTCTCCAAGGAATAGCTGGCGCTGGAGATCTCACCGTCGAGCAAGGCTCGCGCCACGACGTAAGGCATGGAATGATCGGCAGTCTCGCGGGTGGTCGGCGCCCACTTGTCGCGCTCCTTGCCCGTGATGAGATAACCCGGCTTCGAGGTCTCGACCGACACGGTTCGAATTAGGGTCTTATCGGGAATCTCACGAGACAGTTCGATCGCCGCCGCGACGGCAGTCAGCGTATGCCCTTGGGAGGGGAACGGCTTGATGAGACAGTCGAGCAGTCGAAAGCGAACGCCTCGCCGACCGAAGGTCGCGGTGTCGACCTGCATCGGCGTGCCGGCCACCATCTTCTCGAAGCCTGCATCACCCTCGAAGATCGGGCTCGGGCCGGTGATCCCGGCTCGGGCGAGCGTGGCGGCGAAGATCCCGTTGCGCGTGGCTCCAGCGTCGGCGAGCCCCTTCCACGCGGAGATGACCTGGACCCGCGTCTGGTTCATCGCGACATTGCTGATCAACGCCAGGTTGACCGACTGGGTGAGTTGCGCAACCGGCAGGCGCATGAGCTTTCCAGCCGCCAGCGCGGCGGCGACCGGCGTGTACGTGGGGTGGTCCCAACCGCGAGGGGAGATCGCGGCACCGTCGAAGAGGCGGCATTCGATTTCGTAGGCCAAGACGACCGAGACGATGAAATCGCGGATCGATCGACGCTCGACCTGCGCCACCGCGAGGCAGGCGGAGATGAGATCGCTCGGATGGCCGATCTCCTTGCCGGCATAGCCATCGTTCAGGTCGGAGAACCGGATCGCGGCGCCGTTCGCGAACGCGGCGAGTTCCGCCGAGGTGCGCCGCGCGGAACCGATCAGCGTGGCGGTTCCGCCGGTCTGCGCCGAGGCCACCGCGAAAGCGGCTTTGACGACCGGTTCGTCCAGCGCGCCCAGCGCGCATCCGAACGTGTCGACCAGGTGGATGCGAACCGCCTCAAGGGTGTCGGCATCGAGGTCTGCGTAGGACAGCTCTTCCGCGTAGCGTGCGAGCCGATCGGCAAGCGGCAGCGCCGTGGTCGCCATTGCGGCGACGGGCCAGTGAAGAGTCGCGAGCCCGGCCGCTCCGAAAACTCCAGCAGTCAGCAGGCGCCGACGGTCGATTGATGCGATCATGCGTACTCTCCAAGAAGTCTCAAACCGTGGCGACGGGGCTGACCGGCGAGCCCACCGCTCCGGGCAGGCGCAGCGGCGGCGCCGTGAGCAGGAAACGGGAACGGCCGTTCGTCCTCAGCCAGTCCGCCAACTCGTGAAGCATCCACATCTCACCAAGCGGGATTCCGAGCTTGAACAGGCAGAGTTCATGGAGCGGCGCCGAAATCCCGCCGGAGGCGGCGCGTGGCGACGGCATGATCTCCACCGCGCGATTGTCGGAGGCGATCGCCGCGACTCCGCTCTCGCGTATCCAGTCCTGCAGCTGGGGATCGCCGCCATCGAGCCCCGAACAAGTGCCATGAAGGGCGTCGCGCGTCGGACGACCACCCATCTCGAGGATGACCCCGTCGTAACCCGTATACAGACATAGGATGTCGCCAGGTTCGACGCTGATCCGATCTTCCGCCATGATCCGAAGCAGCTCGTCGCCAGTCACGGCATGCTGATCGCGGCCGTATCGCGCGTGAAGATCAACCAGCACGCCGCGGCCCTGCAGCCCCGTCACCGCGAAGGCATCCACGCCGAGCTCGTGCGCATGGGGACCTTCGAACCTTGCCCACGGCTCAACACCCGGCGTCTCGGTCGGCGCGACGACCGTCTCGCCTGCGCGCCAGCCGTTGTAGTAGACCGGTTCCGCGATGCCGTCGTCGTCGGCGTCGAACAGGCTGCCGGCATGCGCGAAGCTGTCCCACTGCGTCGAGTATTGCGTGTAGAGCAATACTGCGTCGTCGCTGACGACGCTGGTTCCCACGACCCTGTTGTAGACGCTTGCCTCGTCCTGGACGGCTGCGAACAAG